>CAZZDV010000494.1:0-1507 GCA_964652785.1 uncultured Bordetella sp. | reverse complement strand
CTGCCTACGACTACCTCATCGTCGGCGCCGGTTCGGCGGGGTGCCTCCTCGCCAACCGGCTGTCGGGCGCGGGCCATCGCGTGCTGCTGCTCGAGGCCGGCGGACCGGACCGCAATTTCTGGATCCACCTGCCGGTCGGGTACTTCAAGACAATGGTCGATCCGCGCTTCACGCGGCAGTTCGACACCGAACCGTCGGAGGGCACCTCGGGGCGCAACGTCGTCTGGCCTCGCGGGCGCGTACTCGGCGGCTCGTCTTCGATCAACGGCCTCATCTACATCCGCGGCCAGCAAGAGGACTACGCGGACTGGGTGAAGGCGGGCGCTGCGGGATGGGACTACGACTCGGTGCTGCCTTCCTTCAAGCGCTCGGAGAACTATGCTGGCGGCGAGAGCAAGTATCACGGCGCTTCCGGCGAGCTTGGCGTCTCCGACCTGCAGAACGACCACCCGTACTGCAACCTGTGGCTCGAGGCCGGGCAGCAATACGGCCTGCCGCGCAACCGCGATTTCAATGCCGAGACCGACTACGGCGTCGGCGCCTACCAGCTCTCAATGAAGGACGGCTGGCGCTCCTCGGCGGCGCGCGCTTTCCTGCGGCCCGTGCAGAAGCGCGCGAACCTCACGATCGCTACGCATGCGCACGTCACGCGCGTGCTCTTCGAAGGCGCTGCCGCGGTCGGCCTCGAGTGGGTGGCGGAGGGCAAGGTGATGCAGGCGAGGGCGGAGCGGGAAGTCATCCTCGCGGCCGGCGCGCTGCAGTCGCCGCAGGTGCTGCAGCTCTCGGGCATTGGGCCGGCCGGGGTGTTGGGGGAGCACGGCATCAAGGTCCTGGTCGACGCGCCCGAAGTCGGCGAGAACCTGCAGGACCACTACCAGGCGCGGGTCATCCTGCGGCTGAAGAAGAAGCTATCGCTTAACGACCAGGTGCGCAATCCCGTGGATCTCGCGCGCATGGGGTTGCAGTGGCTGTTGAGCAATCGCGGACCCCTGACGGTCGGGGCCGGGCAGGTCGGCGGCTTTGCGCGCACGCCGCAGGCGCGGGATTCACGCGCCGACATCCAGTTCAACGTCATGCCCTTGTCGGTCGACAAGCCAGGCGACCCGCTGCATGCGTATTCGGGGTTCAGTGCTTCGGCTTGCCAGTGCCGGCCGTTATCGAAAGGGCGGCTGGCGATCCAGTCTTCCGATCCCTTTAAGCAGGCGCGGATCGAGCCCCGGTATTTTTCCGAGGCGCATGACCGGGAGGTGATCGTTTCGGGTTTGGAAATGCTGCGGGAGATTTACAGCCAGCCGGCTTTTAAGGAGTTGTGGGATGTGGAAACCATGCCCGGGCCTGAGGTTCGGACTCGGGCGGATCTGTGGAAGTTCGCCAGCTCGCGGGGCGGGACGGTGTTCCATCCGACGAGCACTTGCCGGATGGGGAGCGATTCGTTGTCGGTCGTGGACCCGGAGTTGCGGGTGCGGGGGGTCGAGCGATTGCGGGTGATCGATGCTTCGGTGATGCC
>CAZZDV010000493.1:0-1543 GCA_964652785.1 uncultured Bordetella sp. | reverse complement strand
CGCGCCGCCGCACATTCCAACGTGGCCGTGGCCGAACGCAAGCCACGCATTGTCCGTGCCAGGCGCCGGCCCGATCACCGGCAGGCTGTCGGGAAGGCAGGGCCGGTGGCCCATCCACTCGGTCGTGCGGCTCGCATCGAGGTGCGGAAAAAGCTCGCGCCCCTTGGCGAGCAGTACGCCCGCGCGATCGTAGTTCGGCGGCGCCTTGAGCCCGGCGAATTCCACCGATCCGGCGAGCCGCAGCCCCATGGCCATGGGATTGATCATGAGGTTGTGCTCGAGCGCCATGATCGTGTGGCGAAGCTCGAGGTTCGAGCTCGCGACGGTCACGTGGTAGCCGCGCTGCGTTTCCAGCGGGACGCGCGTACCGAGCTCGCCCGCGAGCTTCGCCGACCACGCGCCGCCCGCGACCACGACGCCGTCGCAGGCGAGCGATTCGCCACTGTCGAGGCGCAACGCGCTGACACGTTTTCCCGAGCGCTCGAAGCCGGTGACCGAAGCCTTGGTCGTCCTGGCGCCGTCGCGAACGCATTGCGCGTGGATCGCCTTCACGAGCTTCGATGGATCGAGCGTCGAGCCGTTTTCGGGGGCGAGCAATCCGAAGCGGAATTTGCCGCGCAGGTCGGGCTCCAGCGCGACGAGCTCGTCTTCCTCGACATCGCGCAGGTCGACGCCGAGGCTGCGGCGCAGGTTCATGCCCCATTGCCACTGCTTCGCGGTTTCGCGCGACGAATACACATAGAGGCAGCCCGAGCGGCGCACGAGATCCTGCGCGCCCGCATGTTCCAGCAACGGGCCGTAGGCTTCGAAAATGGGCGTGAGCAGCCCGCGCATCGCTGTGGCAATCCGGACGACCTCCGCCGGCGACGAGTAGCCTATGAAGCGAGCGAGCCACGGCGTCACGACCGGCAGGTACCACCAGCGGATCGTGAGCGGCCCGAGCGGATCGAGCAGCCACGCGGGCGCCTTCTTCCACATGCCCGGCATGCCCACCGGCAGGCAGGCGGAGGGCGACAACGAACCCGCGTTGCCGAACGAGCAAGCCTCGCCCGCTTCGCGCGGATCGACGAAAGTCACCGTATGGCCATCGCGCTGCAGCCACGCTGCGCTGCAAACGCCGACGATGCCAGTGCCGATGACAGCGACGTGCACGGTCAGGATTGCTTCGGGGGAATGCGCACGACCATGCCGTCCAGGGACGCGTCCAGCTTGATCTGGCAGCTCAGGCGGCTGTTGGGCATGCGCTCGGCCGCCACGAAGCCCAGCATGTCGGCTTCGTCGGGATCGGGCGCGGGGAGTTTCGCGAGCCATTCCTCTTCCACGTACACGTGGCAGGTCGCGCACGAAAGGCATCCGCCGCACTCGGCGTCGATGCCGCGCACGTTGTTGCGGATCGCGGCTTCCATGAGGCTTGCGCCGGCGGCGGCTTCGACGTCGTGGCGCGTGCCATCCGTTGCGACATAGGTGATCTTTGGCATGGGCCGAACCTTAGCAGGTCGATACCCGCGGGAAGTGCGCGCGGCATTTTGCTGCGCGAACCGCG
>CAZZDV010000492.1:0-1549 GCA_964652785.1 uncultured Bordetella sp. | reverse complement strand
GGCGGGCCGCTCAAGGGGGCGCTTCGCCACAAGTCGCACCTGCTCTTCCCCTGGCTCTGGGACCTCGTGCACCACCGCGGCATCCTCGACCCAGTGGAAGACATCCTCGGCCCGAACCTGCTGTGCTGGTCGTCGAGCTTCTTCATCAAGGAAGCGCGCGACCCCGCGTTCGTCTCGTGGCACCAGGACTCCACCTATTGGGGCCTTTCTTCACCCGACGTGGTGACCGCGTGGGTGGCGCTCAGTTCGAGCACGCTCGAGTCCGGCGCGATGCGCGTCGTTCCTCGTTCGCACGCGGGGCAAGTCGCCCACCGCGACACCTTCAAGGAAGGCAACCTGCTCACGCGCGGCCAGGAAGTCATGGTCGACGTTGACGGGGCCGACGCCGTGGACCTTTTGCTCGAACCCGGCGAGATGTCGCTGCACCACGTGCGGTTGATCCACGGCTCGGAGCCCAACCGCGCTTCGGATCGGCGCATTGGATTCGCGATCCGCTATATCCCCACGACCGTGCGCCAGACCGTCGGCCCCAAGGACAGCGCCACGCTGGTGCGGGGGATCGACGAGTACAAGCACTTCGATCACGAGACCGCGCCCGAGAGCGAGCTCTCCCCCGAGGCCGTTGCGCAGCATCACGAGATCACGGAGCGGCAGGCCAAGATCCTGTATGCCGGCACCCCGATCAAGAATTTCGACAAATCTACGTCGCAGTAAGCGCCGCCGCGGCCGGCTCTTCGAGGATCTTCGGCGCCACGCACTCCCTGCTTTGAGATGCCCCCGTAGCACCCGCTGCACTGCCGCTCAGGACAAACCGGCCACCACTCGAAAGCTTCGTTCGACGGCCCTCATCTCCTCGGGCGTCAGCCGCGTGAGCGGCCCATCCGCAAGGCGTGTGCGATCGAGCGTCCTGGGCTGCTCCGGCATGACCTGGCACGCCTGGCGCAGCCGATCACGCGCAGGAATCGTCACGTGCAATGGTTCTTTCGCCTTTCTGACCTGAGTCGTGAGCGGCAGAACGATGATTGTCGGCTCGCCTTGTGCGATCAGAAAATCAGCCTGAAGGATCAACACCGGTCGGATTTTTCCAATCTCATTGCCGCGGTTCGGGTTCAGGTTGCCAACCCAGATCTCGCCTCGCCGCATCAGCGCTTCTTCCGCTTTACCCGGTAACGCGCCTTGAGTTGGGCCGCTGTGCCTTCGGCGATATCGAGCGCCTCGTTGCCGGTTGCAAGCGCTTCTTCGGCGAGCGTGACGGCCTCGCCAGTGCCGCGAACACGCGCGGCGCGCGCGATCTCGGACTCAAACCGTTGCTGTTCGCGTCGAGACAAGTACGCTTCGATGGCTTGCCGCGCGAGCTCGGAACGGGTCTGTTCCTCCAGTTCAGCCTCGCGGGCAAGCCGGCGGTCGAGCTCGTCGTCCAGGCGAATGTTCAGGGTTGCCATTCGAGCGGGAACGGTGTGGCAAGAAGTGGGTATGCATTGTAACACGTAATGTGCAACAATATGTGCCGCAAATCAAACCGCCCCACGGTCGCCAGAGTGACTCCGCG
>CAZZDV010000491.1:0-1554 GCA_964652785.1 uncultured Bordetella sp. | reverse complement strand
ATGTTCAAGCTGCTCACCGGCACTAACGCGCTGCACGTGCCTTACAAGGGCAGCGGCGACGCCATCAAGGATCTGCTGGCGGGAACAGTGTCGTTTAACTTCGACACGATGCCGCCGGTGCTCGAGCACATCAAGGCCGGCAAGCTGCGCGGACTGGGAATTTCCACGCCCAGGCGCCTCGCGCAGTTGCCCGACGTGCCGACGTTCGCCGAAGAAGGCCTCGTCGGCTTCGAGATCCTCAACTGGTATGGCGTCATGGCGCCGGCCGCCACGCCGAGGGACATCGTCAGCAAGCTTGCTGCCGACATCAACAAGGCCATGCGCGAGCCGGACGTGAAGGCGCGCCTCGAGCAGGTCGGCACCCAGCTGCGCGAGCTCTCGCCGGACGAATTCGGCGCCTTCATGCGCGCCGAACTCACCAAGTACGCCAAGCTCGTCAAAGACGCGAACATCCGACTGGAATGAGCGCGCAGTACTCCGAGAGCATCCTGGTCCAGCGCGACGGCAGCATCGTCACCGTCGTGCTGAACCGCCCGGAGAAGCTCAACGCGCTCACCAAGCCCATGTGGCAGCGCCTGGGCGAGGTGTTCCGGGAATTGTCCGACGACGACTCTATCCGCTGCATCGTCCTGCGCGGCGCGGGCACCAAATCGTTCGCGCCGGGCAACGACATTTCCGAATTCGAGAACGAGCGCAGCAATGTCGAGCAGGCGCGCGCCTACGGCCGCATCATGCATTCGACGATCGACGCGATCGCAAGCTGCCGCCACCCGATCGTCGCAATGATCCACGGGATCTGCGTCGGCGGCGGCATGGAGATCGCGGGCCTGGCCGACATCCGGATCTGCGGCGAGTCGTCGCGCTTCGGCGTGCCGATCAAGAATCTCGGCCTTGTGATGGCCTATGGCGAGATCGGCGCCCTGATCGAGCTCGCGGGGCGCGCCACCGCCATGGAGATCCTGCTCGAAGGCCGCGTTTTCGGGGCTGCCGAGGCGAAGGAAAAAGGTCTGGTCACACGCGTGGTGCCGGATGCCGAGGTCGAGGCGGAGGCGCTCGCCACTGCGGGGCGCATTGCCGAAGGCGCGCCGCTAGTGGCCCGCTGGCACAAGAAATTCGCTCGCCGGCTGGCCGATCCGCGCCCGCTGACGGACGAGGAGTACGACGAAGGCTTCGCGTGTTTCGGCACCGAGGATTTCCGCATCGGTTACGAGGCCTTCCTCGCCAAGAAAAAGCCGGAGTTCCCCGGACGCTGACCGGGGCGCCCTCTGCTAACATTGCCCGCCCTTAGCAGCCGCACGAGCTGCAGACAATCCTGGAGAGAGACATCGATGAAAGTAACCGTTAATGCAGGCCTGCGCCTTGCTGCCGCGCTTTCGATGGCGGCCGCCGCATCGCTGGCCAACGCGCAAGCCTGGCCCACCAAGCCGGTGACCTTCCTCAACCCGTTCCCCGCCGGCGGCGGCACCGATACGTTCGCGCGGCCGATTGCGGCGAAACTCTCGCAACAGCTCGGCCAGCAGTTCATCGTCGAGAACCAGGGCGGTGCAGGCGGCA
>CAZZDV010000490.1:0-1561 GCA_964652785.1 uncultured Bordetella sp. | reverse complement strand
CCGACGGTGCGCGGGGTGACGACGTGGCGATGGTCATGGAAGGAAGGATAGTTGATGACGGCCACCTCGACGGCAACCAGGCCCAGAGCGAGCCTGGAGAAGTTTTTCCACTGCAGCACTTTACCGGCAAACAGCCCCAGGAGCAGCAGCGTCAGGCCCGAAAACGCGAAGATCGCGCGCTCGTGGGCAAACGAGATCCGATGGAGAAGCCCGTCATGCAGGTACAGGAGCAGCACCGCCAGGACGGCGAAAGTAGCCGCAAGCAGCCGCGGTCCCACACCTCTTTCTGCGATCACTCCCAGGGCCCTGGAAGCGAGCACCAGCAACAGGATGCTCACCCACAGATTGTTCACGCGGAAATAGTCGAGACCGAATCCGAATGCGAGGTAACGGACGGCGGGCAGCAAGACGAACAGCCCGAGTGCAGCGCCGCCCGCAATGAGGATACGTCGATCGACAGGATTGCCTCGCCAGAGCTGCGGGATCACGCATAGCGCAAGCAGGCTCACGTAGAACCCGGGACTTTCGAGATAGTTCATCCAACCCGCATGCTGGTTGCCGACACCGAGCAGGTTCTTGTGGAAGAAGCCGGCCAGCTCCACCAGGATGGTCGAACCGTCGTTAAGCGACAGGAGTTCGCTCAGGCGCATGGCGAAAGTCGACTGCGGACCGGTGACGCGAGGGCTCTCGAGCAATCGGTAAACCACCGGAAGCACGACGGGCGCCGAGATCAGCACGCCCAGAATGCATTGCGGGAAGATCGAGCGCAGCCAGGTCCGCGCCGTCGCTGCCGGCCGGTCAGATGCGACCAAGGCACCCAGGAAGCTGTAGAAGACGAAAACACCGACCGAGAAAATGAACGCGTCAGTATTCGCTGCAAACGCGATACTGATCGGAATGAGCCATGAATTCCGATGGTGTGCATGCCGGGCCATGGCCCAGAGAATGAGGGCGTAAACCATGAACTCGGATGACGGCGGGTCCCACTGGCCGTCCGTCATTACGAAGCCGCAAAACGAGTATGCGAGCGCAACGATCAGTGCCGTTTCCCGCCGCGCCCCGATAGCCAGTGCAAACGCGTAGAACGCGGCGCCGCCGGCGAAGATCTTGGCCAGATAGACCCAGATGCGCAGGTCGAGCACACGCTCCGCCCCGCCGGCGATCCCGAGCAGCATGAACGGATCCGGTGAGAACGGCAAAACGCCTCCGAGCCCGATATTGAATGTCCACGCGCTTCCCCAGTTGGCGGGCGAAGCCATATGCATCAACACGGGAACGAACTGGTGATACGTGTCGCTGCCGATGTCCAAAAAGGCAAAATACCTGTCGCCGAACACGTAATCGTGAAACAGCACAAGCGACACCAGGATCTGGAGCGAGGCCAGGATCATCCAGCCTCTGAACCGGTCATTCGAGAAGATGCGCGCGAAATCCATTCGTCTTCGTATTCTAGTTATTTGCAAGGGTTTCCGCGCCCTCTGGTTCGCGGGGATCATGCCGCAAAATCCGCGGGTGAGCTCCGGCCCTTCAGTACAATAACCCTTTGTCCTGTGCATCGCGC
>CAZZDV010000489.1:0-1597 GCA_964652785.1 uncultured Bordetella sp. | reverse complement strand
ACCACCCACAGCAGCAGCAGGTTTTCGACCGCGAACATCTGGTCGATGGCGTCGCTGGAGAGCTCCCTCCAGTGCATCGCAACGAGGAACATCGCCCATCCGACCGTCCCGACCCACAGCAGGGCGCCGAACCAGCCGAACAGCGGCGCGAACAGCGGCATGACCCGCGTAAGGAGCTTCTCGGGGTCGAAGAGCGGAATGCGCACCGAGAGCGGGTTGCCGATGTACTGCTTGAACCGCGCCTTCTCGTGCTGCTTGCGGCGCTGGTGGAGCTCGTGCAGATCGGGCGGCGCGTCGCTTTGCAGAACGTCGGCCTTGTGGAGGTCGGACAGGAGCTTGATGACCTCGTCCTGCGAGGGCGCGTCGTCACCGAGCCTGACGCAGCCGAGGTCCCAGATCTCCTGCAGCGTGCGCTTGCCGTCCATGAGGCCGATGACGAGGTTGGCGATCGGCGTGAAGCGGTGGAATTTCCCGGTCGAATGGTTCTGCAGCACGTACCAGACGCTGCCGCGGTACACATGCCGGTGGATCTGCGCGTGGTTGCGCAGGCGCGGCCTGACGCCCGCAACCCGGTACCACGAAGTGCTGAACATCGACTGGGTCATCGCCCGCGGCCCTTCAACAAGCTAGACCCAGGACCACAGCACGAGCCGCATCCAGTCGAGCATCTTGTGGGTGCCGATCCAGATGAGCATGCGGTTGCCGGCCTCCACCTTGGCCACGCCCTCCATGCCGGGGCGCAGGCGCTCGGACATGCGCCCGAGCAGAGCCTCCACGCGGAAATAGCTGCGGCCTTCGCGCGACACCGCCACCGGCGTCACGTGCGTGACGGTGAGCGGAAAGACCTCGCCCGGGAGCGAGGTCAGCATGAGCGTGCCCTGCTGCCCGTTGCGCACATGCGAGATCTGGCCCTCGTCCACCTCCAGCACGACGCGGTATGCGTTTAGCGGCGCCACCTCGAAGAGCACCTGGCCGCGCTTGACCGCGGTTCCCAGCGACTGGCTGAGATCGCCGCTGACCACGAGACCCTCGAACGGCGCGGTGATCCGCGCGCGGCCGAGCTGCTCGGCAAGGAGGTTCATCTGGGCTTCGGCTTGCTGCACCTGCGCGAGCAGCACATTGCCCTGGGCGCGATCGCGCAACGCCACGGTCTCCTGGTACTGCTTGGCGTACTGGTCCCGCTGGCTGGCCCATTTGTAGTATTCGAGCTTCATGTCGCGATCGTCCAGCGTCGCCAGCACGGTGCCGGGCTTGACGATCTCGCCCGCCCGGTGGATTGCGGTCGCGACATATCCATCGAGAGGCGAAACGAGGACGCGGCGCACCGAGCCTTCGAGCGTTGCGTTTGCGCCGACCCGATAGTCGCCGGTGGCGAAGCTCAGGAACACGACCGCGGCCATGAGGACCAGCGCCGCGAGCTTGCGGCCGAAGTGGCGCGGACCGGTGAATTTCTCGAGCTGCCCGCGCGTGGCATCCAGGACCCTGCCCGCGAGGTGCCGGTCATTGAGGCGCTTGTCCTCGAGGATGCGCGCGCAGAGCGCCACCACGGCCTGGCACAGCTCGATGGCCTCCTTGTCGAAGGCCCGGCCGGCCGGGC
>CAZZDV010000488.1:0-1602 GCA_964652785.1 uncultured Bordetella sp. | reverse complement strand
GCCATCCCGTAGTGAGCCGCCGTTTCATTTGCAAATCGCCGGTCCTGCAGGACCGACTTGAAATACGAGACTGCATCCCGCGGATCGCTGGCTTCGGCGCGAAGCTTTGCCCGCACGAGGTGGAACTCCAGGCTGTCGGCATGCTGGCGGTAAGGCGCGTTCTGCGCGCGGTTCTGCGCGTCCGCGACCCGGTCGACGGTGAGGGGGTGCGAGCGCAGGTATCCCGGCGCCGAACCCTCATCGCTCATGCGGGTAAACCGCTGGAGCTTCTCGAAAAAGGCGGGCATCGCGCGCACGTCGAAGCCCGCGGACTGCAGCGTCTGGAATCCGATGCGATCCGCCTCGCGCTCGAAATCCCGCGAGTACCCGAGCTGGCCCGAAATCGCCGCCCCTTGGGCCGCCATCGCGGCGCCCGAGGCAAGATCGGGCCGGGATCGGGCGGCCAGCAACGCGACCGCCATTGCGATCATCACCGGCAACTGGAGCTGCTTTTGCGCCCCGAACAGGCGGGCGATGTGGCGCTGGGTGACGTGCGTGATCTCGTGCGCCAGCACCGAAGCCACCTCGGACTCCGAGTCCGCGGCGGTGATAAGGCCCGTATGGATGCCCACGAATCCGCCGGGCAGCGCGAAAGCGTTGATGCTCGGCTCGCGCACCGCGAAGAACTCGAAATCCTGCCGCGAGCCGGGGACCGCGGCCACCAGCTTGAAGCCGAGCGTATTGATGTATTCGTTGATCTCGGCATCGTCGACGAAGTTGGGCTCGCTCATCCGGATCTCGCGCATCACGCTCTCGCCGAGCCTGCGTTCCATCTGCGGCGAAAGGATGCTGGAGGTCGCGTCTCCGAGATCCGGCAGGGATGACTGCGCCCAGGCTCGAGGCGTAACGAGAGCGAGCACGGCAACCAGGCACAGGAGAAAACGCATGCAGGTATGATACCGTCCGGCCGCGCCGAGTTCCCCGCGCGGACGGCGCCGGAACCAACGCGGCGCCCATCGGAAATGCCAGGAGAAAATGCCAGGAAAATGAAATCCCGCAAACCCAGAAAAGCAGCCACGGCGTCCTCCGGCGCCTCTGGCACCCTCACCCATTTCGACCGTCGCGGGCAAGCCCACATGGTCGACGTGGGTGCAAAAGACGAAACGCATCGTGTCGCGACCGCGGGCGGCCGCATCGAGATGCAGGCCGAGACGCTTCGGATGGTGCTCGAGGGCGGCGCCAGGAAAGGCGATGTGCTGGGCGTGGCCCGCATCGCGGCCATTCAGGGCGCGAAGCGCGCGTCCGACCTGATCCCGCTAGCCCACCCGATCCAGATCACGCGGATTGCCGTCGAGTTCGAGCCGGACCACGACGCTTCTTCCATCAGCGTGCGGGCCACCGTGGAATGCCGCGGACGCACGGGCGTCGAAATGGAAGCTCTCGCAGCCGTCAGCGCGGGCCTGTTGACGATCTACGACATGTGCAAATCCGTTGACCGCGCGATGGTCCTGCAGGAGCTGCGGTTGCTGGAGAAACGCGGCGGAAAATCGGGCACGTTCCTGCATCGGGTGAGAAAGTCCTCCCATCCGAAACCCCGGCGCCGGGGCACGACGGCGGGTTAGG
>CAZZDV010000487.1:0-1604 GCA_964652785.1 uncultured Bordetella sp. | reverse complement strand
CAGTCGCCCGCGGAGAGTTGAAAAGGCGCCCTGCGCGCCCTCGGCTCCGCGGGCGCCGGCCTCGGGGACTTTCTCGTTCTCCGGCCCGCGGCGGCGTGCGTAGCCGGCGCCGGGTTTGGCAGTCAGGACTTTGCCGATTTCCTCCACCAGCCGGGTCAGGCGCGATTCGTCGGCCTGCAGGCCCCGGATTTCCTTGCGGCCGGCACGGATGTCGCCGGCCAGCTGGTCGAGGACGCGCTTTCGTTCGAGCGACTCTGCCTGGATCTTTTGCCTCTCGGCGCGCTTCCCGGTTTCGATGGTTTCCAGCCGGGCGGTCTTCTCGGCCGCCAGCAGGGAGACCTTCTCGAGCTCGGTGGCGTCGGCGCGGAACTGCGAAAGCAGCCTGGCTGCCGCCCGCGAAATCACGCCAAGGTAGTAAAGATGCCGAGCGGCGTCGTTCGGGTCCTGGCCCGAGAGCACTACGCGCAGAACATCCGGCGGGCCGCCTGCCACCCGCGCGGAAAGCATCCGGGCAATGGCCGCCTGCTGTTTCTCCAAGCCTTCGCCCAGTGCCCGTCGTCTTGCCGCGAGCGCCTTGATCTCGTCCTGCGCGGCCTGGCTTTCGCCCTCCAGCACGACCAGCTCGCGGCTGGCCTCCGAAATGGCGCGCTCGGATTCGCGCAGCGCGTCGCGGGATTCGCGCCGGGCCGTTTCCTTCTGGTCGAGCTCGGACTTGAGCGCTTCGATGCGCGTGCGCAACGCATTCAGGTCGTCCGCGTCGCCTGGCGCAGCGACGGACAACACGATCCAGCCTATCGTGGCTGCGAAAAAAACCGCGAACCGGTGCGCGACGAACGTCACTCAGCTTGGGCGCGCACGCGCGGCTATGCCTTGGCCTTCCCCTGGCTGGACGTTGCCGCGATGCGCCTGGCCACTTCCTCCTGGTCGCCGAGGTAGTAGTGGCGCAGGGGCTTCAACGCGGCATCCAGTTCGTAGACCAGCGGGATGCCGGTCGGGATGTTGAGGCCGACGATGTCGGCGTCAGAGACCCCGTCGAGGTATTTCACCAGCGCGCGCAGCGAGTTGCCGTGAGCCGCCACGATCACGCAGCGGCCCGCGCGAACGGCCGGCGCGATCGAGCCGTTCCAGAACGGCATCACGCGCGCCACGGTGTCCTTGAGGCACTCGCTCAGGGGCAGCTCCGATTCGTCGAGGCCGGCGTAACGCGGATCGCCGCCCGGATACCGCGGGTCGCCCTTGTCCAGGGCCGGCGGCGGCGTGTCGTAGCTCCGCCGCCAGGCAAGCACCTGCTCTTCGCCGAACTTGGCCGCGGTCTCGGCCTTGTCGAGGCCCTGGAGCGCGCCGTAGTGGCGCTCGTTCAGCCGCCAGCTGTGCTCGACCGGGATCCACATGCGGTCCATTTCCTCGAGCGCCAGCCAAAGCGTCTTGATCGCGCGGCGCAGGACCGAGGTGAACGCAATGTCGAAGGAGTAACCCTCGGCTTTCAAGAGGCGTCCGCCAGCACGCGCTTCTTCGACGCCCTTGGCCGAAAGGTCGACGTCGGTCCAGCCCGTGAAGCGGTTTTCCCGGTTCCAGTCCGACTCACCGTGACGCAACAGGACGAT
>CAZZDV010000486.1:0-1615 GCA_964652785.1 uncultured Bordetella sp. | reverse complement strand
CGCCGAAGTTGCCTTCCTCGGCACGGTCGATACGCACCTGGATCCGGGCCTTGGCCTTCCGGTCCTTCATTCGGTCGAACCAACGATCGAACAACTCGGTGGTCTGGATCGTATTCAAGCGGATCTATTGTATATTATGGGATACATACGACCCATTGGTCAACCGATTCTCCGGCCTCACCCGGGCGCCGGGGCCGACGTGGGACGCCACGACGCGGAACCGCGCGCCGCACAAGCCCCTGCTCCTCCTGGCGCTGAGGGACCTCGTTGCGCGCGGAGTTATTGCGTCGCGCCTTGTCAGCATCACCGGTGTCAGCGCAACGTCATATTCGTTGCGGTGCGCCATACGGATTACGTCGATCGCAATGCGAACGTGTTTTCGTGGGTCAGCTCCCGCGTTTTCAGATCGAACAACACGAAGCAATTCAGGAGATAGTTGTAGAACACCAGGTCAACGTAGAAATCCTTGCTCTCGGTGCTGATGCGCTGCTGGCGCGCCACGAAGGCGAACCCCTTGCCTAATTCGAGCAAGAACGCCTGAAGATTGCCGATCAGCGCATCCTCCAGTTTTGACTCCAGCAGCGTGCCCGTGCCCGGCAGGCCGAGGAATTCGAGCATCACCGGATCGCGCACAAATTCGCGCGGCGTTTCGTCGATCTTCGCCAGCTTTTTCTCCGCTTCCTTCAATACGCTTTTACGGTCCTTGCTGGCCAACAGGCGTTCGTAGTAGAGCGTGCCCATCTGGCGTTCGAGTTGGCGCGTGCTCCAATGTTGCGTGGCGGCTTCATCGGCATACCAGTCGCGGGCAAGCGGGTCGTCCAGCCGCAGCAGCAGGCGGTAGTGGGTCCAGCTCAAATTTAGACGCGCTGCGTCTAATTTCGGAAACTGCCGGTAAAACTGAGTCATCTTGTAGAGGTTCGAGGCATCGAAGCCCTTGCCGAACTCCGCGGTCAATTGCCCCGCCAGCTCTGCGAGCAACCCGGCCCCATATGCGGCCCGCGCCAGGCCCCCTTGCTCGAATTCCACAATGTGCCGCCCGACTTCCCAGCTGGTGCGCACCTGCACCAGATCCACCGCCCGCAGTACCTGTTGCCGCGCCTGCTGAATGAGATCGCGCAACTGGTGAAGCAGGTTGCCGACGCCGGGTTCGACAGCGGAAGATTTCGACTTGCGGGGCATGGGCGTAGGACGTTGCTCACCGAACGATCGTTCGGTATGCTATCCGCATGGCCACCGACCGTCAATATCTCGCCCTCCTGCAGGATTACTACGCCGACCATCGCGTGCTGCCCTCCTACGCGGGCATTGCGACGCTGGTGGGATTGCGATCCAAGGCCTCCGTGGCCGAAATGGTCCAGCGCCTTAAATCGGAGGACTTGCTGGAGAGCGCGCCAGACAGGCGCCTCAAGCCCGGGCGCCGGTTCTTCGAGCGCAGCGTGGCCGGGAACGTGCGCGCCGGTGTCCCCAATCCCGCCGTGGAAGTTTTGCCCGAGTCATTGGAAATCGACGCGCACCTGGTTCCCAGACCTGCTTCGACCCTGCTCATCAAGGTCAAAGGCGATTCGATGATCGATGCCGGCATCCTGGATGGCGATACGGTTGTCGTGGAAAAGCG
>CAZZDV010000485.1:0-1617 GCA_964652785.1 uncultured Bordetella sp. | reverse complement strand
CCATTTTTGGATCAATCCCCGCGCTGAAATTGACTCTCCGGGTGAAATGCTGCCATCTATATAGGCGTGGAAGTCACCAGTGCAGGTTTCCGTCCGAACCAAGGCCGCGCGGCTTCGAGCTGCGCCGCCAGCCGGAACAGCGTCGCCTCGTCACCGAAGCGCGCGACAAACTGCGTCCCCAGCGGCAGGCCTTCGCCGCTCATGCCGAGCGGCAGCATCAGCGCCGGCTGCCCGGTGAGGTTGAACCACACGGTGAACGGCGAAAACTCGAACACGCGCCGCCAGTATTCGTCCGCATCCTCGAGCATCATGTCGATCCAGCCGAGCCTTGCGGCGGGGCCTGCGAGACCGGGCGTCAGCAGCACGTCGTGGTTCGCAAAGAAGGCGGCGGACTGCCTGCCGAGCCGGTGCGAAGTGTTGACGGCCTTGAGGTAGTCGGGCCCGCTCACGAGAAGGCCGCGCTCGTACAGGGCGCGCGTGACATTCTCGATTTCGCCGGGTTCGGGAGCATTCTTGTTCGGGTGGCCGCCGAGATTCACTACGGTGGCTGCGGCGATCAACGTGAGAAAAGTGGGCACCATGGCGTCGCCCTCGACCTCCGGATCGGCCTCTTCGACGTGATGGCCCAGCTCGGCGCAAAGCTTCGCAATGGCATCGAGCTCGCGCAGGCTCTCTTCGCCAACCGCCGCGCCGTTCGGCGCCTTGCGTGTGAAGGCGATCCTGAGACGTCCGGGATCGGCACCGACCTCTTGCAGGAAAGGACCGGCCGGCGGAGCCGCCGCATAAGGATCGCCGTCACCCGGCCCCGAAGTCGCATCCAGCAGCGCCGCGCAGTCGCGCACGGTCAGCGTGACGCCATGCTCGGCCGCGAGCCCCGCCAGCGCCTCGCCTGCGAAAGGTGCGAGCGTATTGCGCCCGCGCGTGGGCTTGAGGCCGACGAGCCCGCAGCACGCCGCGGGTGCGCGGATCGAACCGAAGCCGTCGGTGCCGTGCGCCATCGGCACGATGCGCGCCGCCGTCGCCGCGGCCGCACCGCCGCTGGAGCCGCCGGAGATGCGCGTGAGGTCCCATGGATTCTTCGTGGGCCCGGTGAGCTGCGGCTCGCACGTGAGGCTCAGGCCCATCTCGCAGGTGTTGGTGCGGCCGAAGAACACCAGCCCCGCGCGCTTGAGACGCTTTACATGCTCACTGTCGGCGGTTGCGGGCGGGGTGTCGGCAAAGAAGCGCGAGGTGCGCGTCATGCGCACGCCGGTGACCGAAGCGGTCAGGTCCTTGAGCAGGAAGGGCACGCCTTCGAAGGGTCCGCCGGGCACGCCTTCCGAGATGGCCTTGCGCGCGAATTCTTCCATCGGGATCGTGATCGCGTTGATCAGCGGATCGCGCACCGCTGCGCGTGAGAGCGCTGCGTCCAGCAATTCGGCCGGCGTAACCTCGCGCCGCTTGACCAGCGCCGCCAATCCCAGCGCATCGTAATTCCCGTATTCGGCGAATCCACCCACCCTGCTTCTCCTCAGAACGCGAAATCGCCGAGAAAAATCCGCTTCACCTCGACCGAGCCGAGCAGCTCGCTGGAGGGGCCCTGCAGGATCGTGCGCCCGGACTCCAGGATGAAGCCGC
>CAZZDV010000484.1:0-1618 GCA_964652785.1 uncultured Bordetella sp. | reverse complement strand
CGGGCCGGCTTTCGAACGTCTCTGGCGTGTAGCACCAGAACGTCACCTCCCGCGCCCATAGCCCGGCGTCGAGGCGTCGCAACGCCTTCCACATCGACATGATCTCGCGCAGGAAAGCATCGACTCGCAGGCTGGGCGAACCCAGCACGAGCGCGGACACCCGTTCCGGGTGGCGGATCGCAAGTTCCATGGCCACGAGCGCACCCATGCCCCCTCCGCCGAGCACGCGCACGGCCGGCAACCCGAGATGGCCGAGCAGTGCGCCTAAGTCGTCGGCCATCTGCTCCACGCTGATCGGACCCGGCGGCGCAACCGAGCGGCCCATGCCCCGATGATCGTGGCGCAGGCAACGGAAGTTGGCGTCCAGCAAGGCACGATGCGATGCGAAGGCCCGCTCGGCGAGTGTCCAGCCGGCGGTGACGAGCAACGGCGGGCCTTCGCCCGACTGCTCGTAGTACAGGTCGATCCCGGGGAGGCTGGCCAGCGGCATGCAGGTCGCTAAGTCGAAGCGGGCGAACGCCGCCCCGTGCCCGGCCCTCGCCTAGTCGACGCGCGCACCGGTATCCTTGACGAGCTTGCGCAGGCGCGGCAGGTCGGCGCGGATCTGCTCGGCATAGGCCTCCGCCGATCCGGCGATCGGATCGATCCCCAGCGCAGGCAACCGCTCGGCTACTGACGGCGAGGCAAGGGCCTTGGCGAACTCCGTGTTCAGCCGCGCAATCACGTCGCGCGGCGTGCCCGCAGGGGCGACTACGCCCAGGGTGAGGTTCATCTCGAAGCCTGGGTAGGTTTCCGCCACGGTCGGCACATCCGGCAGCTGAGGAGAACGGCGGGGCGTCGCGACGGCGATGATGCGCGCCTTCCCCGACTTCACGTGGGGCGCAATCGAAGCAAGGCCGACGAACAACAAGGCGATGTCGCCCGAAAGCATCGCAGGCACCGATTGCGCATTGCCTTTGAAGGGCACATGCGTGAGGTCGATCCCGGCGGCGAGCTTGAGCGACTCCATCGTGAGGTGGTTGGCACTCCCGTTGCCCGTCGACCCGTAGGGAAGCCCGGGCTTGGATTTCGCGTACTGCACAAGCTGGGCGACGTTGCGCACCGGATGCTCTGCACCCACGGCGAGGAAGAACGGGGCGGACGCAGCCAGGATCACCGGCGTGAAATCCCGCACGGGGTCGTACGCGAGTGCAGGTTGGAGCGCGGGCAGGATGGCCATCGGGCCGGTGTCGGCCATGAACAGCGTGTACCCATCGGGCGCCGAACTCTTCACGAACTCGGCGGCGACCAGGCCGCCCGCGCCGGTCCGGTTCTCCACCACAACCTGCTGTCCGAGCGTTTCCCCGGCCTTCAGCGCCATCGCGCGCGCCAGCACATCGGAAGCACCGCCGGCGCCGTAGGGCACGACGAGCTTGATCGGCTTGTTTGGAAAACCCTGCGCGCAAACGCCCGTGGAAACCAGGCAGGCAAGCAGGGAGATGAGGGTGTGCGAAAGGAGTCGGTTCATGCGGGTCATTGTAATGCCGCGAACGCGCCCGCCTTTTGCGGAACGCCGCTTCATAACCACCGTTTCGCACGACCCGGCGCCAGTGCCGGCAAGAGTGGCTGCGTTAGAATC
>CAZZDV010000483.1:0-1626 GCA_964652785.1 uncultured Bordetella sp. | reverse complement strand
AGCATCTACGGCAAGGTGCTCGGCGACGAGTTCGATCCCGCCAGGGTCACCGAGGGCCTCGGGAGCGAATGGATGGTGGCCGAGGGCTACTTCAAGCTGCATCCCACCGGCCGCTATGTGCATTCGGCGATCGATGCGCTCGAGAACCTGCTCGCCGCCGTGCCCGGCGGCCGGCTCGATCCGGCCTCGATCGAGCGCATCGAGGTCCGCACGTACAAGCTTGCGGCGATGCTCGCCGAGCTGCGCGTCACCAGCAGTTTCGGCGCGCGCTTCTCTGTGCCGTTTGCGCTCGCCTCGATCATCCACCATGGCGGCTCGGGGCTCGTGCCTTTCGAGCAGGCGGCGGTGGACAACGCGGCGATCCAGGCGCTCGCCGCGCGCGTCGATCTGCAGGAGGACCTGAAGTACACCGCGCGCTACCCGCAGGAGCAGGTGTGCGACCTCAAGGTCGTCCTCGCCAACGGCAAAGCCCTCGAAGGGCGCTGCCTCGTGATGAAGGGCGAGCCCGCGAATCCGCACACGAATGCCGAGCTCGAGGCCAAGTTCATGCAGCTCGGCGCGCCGATCTGGGGTGACGACGTCGCGCTTGAACTCCTCGCGGGCGTGATGCGGCTCGATCAGGTGGAGGATTTCGGGGTCTTCGCCGACCCGTTCAACCTCTAAGGGGCGAAGGGACTTCCAAGATGCTGAAGAGCCACGGGCGCTACGACTATTCCGCGATTACCGAGCGCAAGGACTACAGCTGGCCCGGGGGCAAGCGCCTTGCGATCCACCTGTGCCTCAACGTCGAGCACTTCGCTTTTGGCGAGGGCCTGGGCAACGATTACGGATCGCCGCAGGCGCAGCCGAATTCGCGCAGCTTTGCGTGGCGCGACTACGGCAACCGCGTTGGCGCATGGCGGCTGCTCGAGCTTGCCGACGCCTACGACCTGCCCTATGGATTGCTGGTGAACACCGAGCTGTATGACTACTGCCCGCAGATGGTCGCGGCCTTCTCCAAGCGCGGGGACGAAATCGTCGGCCATGGCCGCACGAACGCCGAAAGGCAGGGCGACATGGCCCTCGAGGCCGAGCGCGGCCTGATCGAGGAAGCCGCCTCGACCATCGAGAAGCACGAAGGCAAGCGCGCCATCGGCTGGCTCGCGCCGTACATCTCGCAGACTTACGATTCGCTCGACCTGCTGCGCGAGGCGGGCTTTCGCTACATGATGGACTGGCCGCTGGACGACCAGCCGGTGTGGTTCCGCACCAGGCACGGGCCGATCCTGTCGATCCCCTATGCGCACGACCTCAACGATTCGTTCGAGTGCGTGCAGCGCCGCACGCCTTCGCAGCTCTATTGCGAGAACCTCATCGACCATTTCGACGAGATGCTGGAAGAGTCGTCGCGCAGGCCGCTGGTGATGAGCCTCGTGCTGCACAGCTTCATCCTCGGCCAGCCGCACCGGCTGCGGCGCTTTCGCAAGGTGATCGAGCACATCCTCAGGCAAAGCGACAGGATCTGGCTCACGCGGCCGGGCGACATCTACAGGCACATCGCATCGCTGCCGGCGGGCACGGTGCCGGGAAGCTGAACCGGCTAGGGCGCCTTCAGCACCTGCGCGCACTGGGCCGGCAGGTTCGCCA
>CAZZDV010000482.1:0-1631 GCA_964652785.1 uncultured Bordetella sp. | reverse complement strand
GAAATCATGCTGGTGGCGCTGAACCAGGCGCGCGAAGGACGCGTGTTCATCCTCGATCACATGAAGCAGGCGATGGGCGGCTCGCGGACCGAGATCTCGACATTCGCGCCACGCATCATCAAGATCAAGATCAACCCGGAGAAGATCCGCGACGTCATCGGCAAGGGCGGCGTGGTGATTCGCGGCCTGCAGGAAGAAACCGGCACGACGATCGAGATCCAGGACGACGGCACGATTTCGATCGCATCCACGAGCGCCGACGGCGGCGAGCTCGCGAAGAAGAAGATCCAGGAACTGACCGCGGACGTCGAAGTCGGCAAGGTTTACGACGGCACGGTGCTGCGTCTGCTCGATTTCGGCGCGATCGTGAGCATCCTCCCGGGCCGCGACGGACTTCTGCACATCTCGCAGATCAGCAACGAGCGCGTCAATGCGGTGGCCGACCACCTCAAGGAAGGCCAGGCGGTGAAGGTCAAGGTGCTCGAGGCCGATGACAAGGGACGCCTGCGCCTGTCGATGAAGGCGGTCAACGCCCCGGCCCCGGCCGCGCAGCAAAGCTAGCCAGCAACAGCCGCAAATGAAAGGGGCGCCACGGCGCCCCTTTTTGGTTTATGGCAGGATACCTATTTCGCGACCTGCTTCTCCCTGAGCTCGTCGAGCGTCTTGCAGTCGATGCACAGCGTGGCGGTGGGACGCGCCTCGAGCCTCTTCAGGCCGATCTCGACGCCGCAGCTGTCGCAATACCCATACTCGTCGGCCTCGATGCGCGCGATCGTCTCGTCGATCTTCTTGATGAGCTTTCTTTCGCGGTCGCGGTTGCGAAGTTCGAGGGCGATGTCCGACTCCTGGCTCGCGCGGTCGTTCGGGTCCGCGAACACGGTCGCCTCGTCCTGCATGGTGTGCACGGTGCGGTCGATCTCTTCCGACAACTCGGACTTGAGTTGCTCGAGGATCTTGCGGAAGTGCTGGCGCTGCTTCGCGCTCATGTACTCCTCCCCTTTCTTGGGAGCGTACGGCGTGAAGCTCTTCCGAGCCAAATCCAGTGCCATTTCAATCCAATATGAAAAAAGGAAAGCGGCTTTGTAGCAGAAAAGAGGGGGTGCCGCAAGCAAGCTTACACGCGCACAATGCGCGTTGCCGCAGCAGCGGGTTCAGCGTATCATTCGCCCCCTTTTCGGGGTGTAGCGCAGCCTGGTAGCGCGCCTGGTTTGGGACCAGGATGTCGGAGGTTCGAATCCTCTCACCCCGACCAGTGTTCGGTTTGAATTCAGTGCATGCCCGGCTGCCCGTAGCTCAACCGGATAGAGCACCAGCCTTCTAAGCTGGGGGTTGTGGGTTCGATTCCCGCCGGGCAGGCCAGATTTGTAATAGAGCGCAGTTCAGTGGTGGCCGTAGCTCAACGGTAGAGTCCCAGATTGTGATTCTGGTTGTTGTGGGTTCGAATCCCATCGGCCACCCCACTTCCTCCCCGGAAGTGCGCAGTCAGCGTGAGTCCTCATACAGACGTCCGTCGCCCGGTGGCGCAGGCTGCTCCTCTCATGCTTCACTTCAAGGAGGCAGCCTCATGCGCTAAGCAGTAGCGCCCTACGCGGGGAGCTGATCCTTCTCGAGCAGGAACACAAGCCCGTTGC
>CAZZDV010000481.1:0-1669 GCA_964652785.1 uncultured Bordetella sp. | reverse complement strand
GGCGATCTTGGAGAAGTTCGCGCTGTTGAAGATGGCGCTCTGCAGCGCCTCGGCCGTGAGCAGGGCTTTCTGCCGGCGGCCTTCGGTTACGACATCGACCGTGCCGACGGTTTCCTCTGGGGCGCTCATAGCCCGAAGTTAAGTCCAACACCCTGCGCAGTCCGTTCGGTGGCGCACTTAGGAGCCGAATTCCCCTGCCGCTACAAGCCGATAGCCTGCTACGCTGCGGCCATTTGCGTAGCTGCGCGCAGGCTCTCCCGGCAGTCGCGCACGATCGTCTCGATCAGCTCTGCGCAGGTGGGGATGTCGTTGATCAGCCCGACCACCATGCCCGCGCTCACGATGCCGCCGTTCACGTCGCCGCTCCGGATCGCCACCTTGCCGCGCGCCCCGGCCACGAGGTGGCGCACTTCCTCGAATTTCGCGCCGGCCTTTTCCATCGCCACCACTTCATCCGACACCGCGTTCTTCAGCACCCGCGAAGTGTTGTGCATCGTGCGGAAGATGAGGTTGGTGTCGCGCTCGGTCGCCTTGATGAGCGCGGCTTTCACGTCCGGGTGGATCGGCGCCTCCTGGGTGCACATGAAGCGCGTGCCCATGTTGATGCCCTGCGCGCCGAGCGCCAGCGCCGCGGCCATCGCGTGCCCGTCGCTGATGCCGCCGGATGCGACCACGGGTATCTTGAGCGCGCGCACCGCGGCCGGGATCAGGATGAGGTTCGGCACGTCGTCTTCGCCCGGGTGACCGGCGCATTCGAAGCCGTCGATGCTCACCATGTCCACGCCATGACGCTCGGCCGAGAGCGCATGCCGGACCGAGGTGCACTTGTGCACGATGGTGATGCCGTGCTGCTTGAACTTGCCGACGAAGTCGCGCGGGTTGTTGCCGGCGGTCTCGACGATCTTGATGCCGCTGTCGAAGATCGCCTGCATGTACTCCGCGTACGGCGGCGGCTTGATCGACGGCAGGATCGTGAGGTTGACGCCGAAAGGCTTGTCCGTCATCGAGCGGCAGCGCTCGATTTCCTTGCGCAGGTCCGCTGGCGTCGGCTGCGTCAGCGCGGTGAGGATGCCCAGGCCCCCGGCATTGGAAACCGCCGAAGCGAGCTCGGCGGTGCCGACCCATTGCATGCCGCCCTGGATGATCGGATAGCGGATGCCCAGCATTTCGGTGACTTGAGTTTTCATCTCCCCTCGCCCTTTGCCTGCGTAAAACGCTGGAGCCTACCTCGGAAAGCGCGGATGCGCGTCACCGGCCGGCCCCTCAGCCCTGCGAAAGCATCGTGCCTGCGGCCGCGAGCATCGCGCCGACCAGCGCCACCAGGAAAGCGCCGGCAATGAAGAGCATCGCATCCGACAGCAGCGAGAGCCGGGGATCGTTCATGGTCTTGTGCGTCCTGCGCACCAGGAAGCCCATGAGCCGCGTGTTGTCCATGTGCGAGATCAGCAGGTTGCCCACGACCGGCTTGGTGACCAGCGTCCGCCGCACTTCGGGATGCCGGTCGCGCAGGCGCACCTCCAGCATGATCCTCAGGACGAGCGCGGCCGCGACCGCCGCGACGCTCAGCAGGAAGATCCCCATGGCCCGCTACGGGTAAGGCTGCGCGTGGGCCGGCGCAACTGCGAACTGGGCCAGCGCGAACAGGGCAAAGGCCAGGAGAATGCGGCGC
>CAZZDV010000480.1:0-1689 GCA_964652785.1 uncultured Bordetella sp. | reverse complement strand
GTCTCGCCGCGAAGGCCGCCTGCAAATACATCGACGACGGAAAGGGCGAAGGCATCGTCGTATCCGATGAGCAGATCAACCGCCGCAAGAAAGAGATCTTCAAGCCCCTGGAGCACTACAAGACCTACCGCAATGCGATCGTGGCGGGCTCCGTCAACCCGCACTACATCAATCCCCGGCAGGGCCTGGACCGCCTGCAGAAGCTGATGGACGAGTATTGCGGCGGAGTGACCGTCAACTACATGACCAACGAGAAGCTCCTGAATATCGGTCTCAAGAAGCTCGAGATCATGGAAGAAGACCTCGAAAAATTGGCCGCTGAAGATATTCACGAGTTGCTGCGTGCGTGGGAATTGAAGCACCGTCATCGCGCCGCAGAGTGCGTCACGCAGCACACGCTGTTCCGCAAGGAAACCCGTTGGCCGGGTTACTACTACCGGGGCGACGCCATGAAGCTGGACGACGAAAACTGGCACGTGCTCACTGTTTCGCGTCGCGATCCGAAAACCGGCGAATACACCATGGAAAAGGCGCCTTGCTATCACCTGATTGCGGATGACGAGTAGCACTATCCCCGCGTGAATATCATAGAAAAAACCGATGAAGAGATCCTGGCAATGGCCGGTCCCCTGTGGCGCGACCTCGTCAAAAATTCGAACGAAGGCAAATACGGGGAATTCGTAAAGAACTTTTCCAATCCTATGGCGCTCGCCATGAATCACGTCGAGGCGGGCCGCCAGTTCGCAAAAAGTGAACTGGCGAGAAACCTGTCCGAAGACGTCGATTCGCTCGGCATCATCCGCCGGGGCGAGCATGTGACGGTTCTTTACCGGCAGCGAAGCACCAAGAAGCCGGGCGAATGGCTCGGCCGACTTGTCCTCGGTTATGAAAGTGAAGAACTCAAGATTTTTGGCGCGTCCATCTTCTGAGCATTGCGGACGGATTCGACACGAGTGAAACGATCCAATGACTGAAACCATCCAGGACGGCAAGTTCGTCGAACTAACCTACAAGGTGACCGACAAGAAATCGGGGCATGTCCTCACCAGGGTCGAGTTCCCGTTGGGCTATGTTCACGGACACAATGAAATTCTGGCCCCTTCCGTCCATGGGGAGCTGGAGGGCAAGTCAGCCGGTGACGTGATCGAAGTGCCAATCGATGGCAATCAGATCTTCGGTCCCAGGGACGAATCTCTGGTTTTTACCGATTCCCTCGAGAATGTCCCCGAGGAGTATCGGCAAATCGGCGCCTCCATCCTCATGGAAAGCGACACGGGCCAGACCCGCAGCTTTCTCGTGACGCAGATGGACGACGAGAGACTGACAGTCGACGGCAACAATCCGCTTTGCGGCAGAGCGGTCGTCTTTATACTCGAGATACTGACCGTGCGCGACGCAACGGATGAAGAGACAAGAGTGGGCGAGGCGATCGTTGCGGGCGCAGATATCGACCCGTCGCTCTTGAGGCCTGTTTAGGCAGCGGTGTTAAATTACATCGGACAAATTTCACGGCAAAAAAGGTGATATATGAGCGACGCAAAACCTCCCACCAAAGTTCCTGACGGCCAAACGCGGTTTTTCACGACGCGTCAGATGGCGCCGAACGAAAAGGGATTTGTTGGTTACGAAACCGTCTGGAAACCGTTCCAGAAGGAAGTCGAATACAAGACGCCGAAAAAGCCGTAGGCG
>CAZZDV010000479.1:0-1713 GCA_964652785.1 uncultured Bordetella sp. | reverse complement strand
GAAATACACAAAAGCATGAGATCCGATAAATTCAAAACAAAGTACCGATGGCCGAGCATCTCAGACCTATCCATTCCAGCCTTTCGCTGGAAGCCGCCGAGCACATCATCGACGCCGCCCTTGCCGCCCGCCGCAAAGAAAGCCTCATGCCGCTGGTGGTCGCCGTGCTCGATTCCGGCGGCAACCTCGTGGCTTACAAGCGCGAAGACGGCTCCGGTGTCCTGCGTTTCGACATCGCTTTCGGCAAGGCCTGGGCGTGCCTCGGCATGGGCATGTCCACGCGATTGATCCGCGATCGCCTGGCGCAACGCCCCGCATTCCAGGGTGCGCTCGCCTCGGTGTCCGACGGGCGCTTCATCCCGGTGCCCGGCGGCGTGCTGATCCTCGACAAGAAGGGAACGGCAATCGGCGCGGTCGGCATCAGCGGCGATGCGTCGGACAAGGATGAATACTGCGCGATCGAAGGCATCCGCGCCGCGGGGCTCGGCAGCGAGCCCGCGGAGCCGGACCCGGAATGGCGCAAGGCCGCACTATAACCAAGGAGATCCACTCAATGACTCGCCGCTTTCGCCCCACCCGTTTCCTGTCTTTGACCGTTGCCGCCGTGATCGGCGTCTGTGGTTGGCAGAACGCAGTTGCGCAGACTTTCCCCTCAAAGCCGCTCAGGCTCGTGGTGCCGTTCCCGCCCGGTGGGCCCACCGACGTGTTCGGCCGCGCGTATGCGGCAAAGCTCTCGACCGTGCTCGGCCAGCCGGTCGTCGTCGACAACAAGTCGGGCGCCAGCGGCATCGTGGGCACGCTCGAGGTCAAGCGCAGCGCGCCGGACGGCTACACGCTCAATTTCGGCACCGCGTCGACCAACTGCCTCTACCCGCTGCTCTCGAGCAAGCCGCAATACGACGTACTGACCGATTTCGTCCCCGTGGCGGTCGTCGGCGGGGCCAGCATCGTGATCACCGCGCATCCTTCCCAGCCGCCTACGCTCAAGGCGCTTCTCGAAGCCTCGCGCGCGCAGCCGGGCAAGTTCCAGTTCGGCTCGCCGGGCACCGGCACGCTCATGCACATGACCGTCGAGCGGCTCAAGCGCGAGACCGGCGCCGACCTGCTGCATGTGCCGTTCCGCGGCAGCGCGCCCTCGATGCAGGCGCTGCTCGGCGGGCAGATCGGCCTCTCGGTCGACACCATCGGCCCGTCGCTGCAGAACCACAAGGCGGGCAAGATCCGCATCCTTGCGCTGGCCAGCCCGAAACGCTCGGCGCTGATGCCCGAGGTGCCGACGGTCGACGAGGCGCTCGGCATCAAGGGGTTCGAAGCCGTCTTGTGGAACGTGGTCGTCGTGCCGGCCGGAACACCGCAGGGCGTGGTCGACACGCTCGCGCAGGCGACGGCCAAGGTGATGGGCGACGCCACGCTGCAGGAGCAACTCGCCAACCTCGGCATCGAGATCGTCACCGGCTCGAACCCTGTGTCTGCCGCTGCGTACATCCGTGCCGAGCAGGCCCGGTGGAAGCCGGTGATCGAGGCCAGCGGCGTCAAGATGGCCGAATGAGCGCGCCCTCGGGCAGGGAGTGTTTCGAGGTCTCGGTCGAGGCCAAGGTCGCGCACATCCGGTTTTCGCGCCCCGAGCGCATGAACGCCATGACGCTGGCGTTCTGGCGCGAGATGCCGGAGATCGCGAAGGAGCTGGACGCGCGCGGGGACGTGCGCGCGGCG
>CAZZDV010000478.1:0-1759 GCA_964652785.1 uncultured Bordetella sp. | reverse complement strand
TTCGCTCGCATGCGGGGAGTCGTAGCGGCCTTCGAGGTGGCTCCAGCCGCATTCGAGCGGCATCGAGCGTCCGGCATTCGCGCCGACGACGATGCCGTAGGCCTCGCGATAGAGGCTCGTCTCGCCGGCGATGCCTTCGATCGCGCCCTGCACATCGGTTTCAGCCCGGGCTTCGCGAGCCCGGTTCTCGAGCTCGTTCAGCCGCGCAAGCCTGGCCTTGACCGGCATCGCCAGGCTCCTGGCCAGCGACTCGTGCGTCCTGGAGAGCTCGGCGAGGCTCGAGGGATCGATCGCCTCGCGCGCGAGCGCCGGGATGGGATGCCGCGAATCCTCGGCACAGACGCCGGTGCGCGTGGCGGTGAATTCCCTCTCGGCTTGCGGCAGCCATGCGCCGTAGCGCGAGCAGAGTTCGCTGACTCGCTGGGTGCCCGCGGCTTGCGGGGCGATGGGGGCCTCGAGCTCGACGGCCTTGCGGTAGCGGTCGCCCGCGCCGCGCACGAACTCGGCTTCGCGAAACGCCGCGGATTGCCAAACCAGAAAGGCGAGCGCAGCGAGCGTAAACGCCCACTCGAAGACCTCCGGTGGCACTCCTTTTCTCATTTGCTCTTCCCCAGGCTTGCGGGGAAGATTCTGTAGCGAAGCGCACTGAAAAGGCGTGGCGGCTTACAAACGGAAACATCTGTTACACATGTGCATGTGTGCGCATGGGAACAGAGGCGCTGTGAGAATTCTCACGAGAGTATCGCCGTTCAATCCGACCCTCCGTCCACAGCCCCGTGCACAGGGAAGCGCTGGGCGCGCCACCGCAACATGCCGCCGGCGAGGTTCGCGACGCGAGTGAATCCCTTGTTCCGCAGCAGCACCGTGGCCTGCGCAGAACGCGCGCCAGAGCGGCAGACGACGACGATCGGTTTCTCTTTGGTGAGCTGCTCGACGCGCTCCATCAACGCACCCAGGGGTATGAGCTTCGCGTCGGCGATGTGGCCGAGCGCGCCGTTGAATTCGTCCGGCTCGCGCACGTCCACCACTTCGACCCGGGCGAGGTTCTCCTCGAGGATGTTCGGCTGGATCTCCCAGATGCCGGCGAAGGTGTAGGTGAGCGGCGCCCAGTCCTGCTCGGGTGGGGATCCAGGCTGCGGTTCGCCGCACTTGAGGTTGGCCGGCACCGCCACCTGCATGAGCTTGGGGTGCGGCAGGCCGAGGTTGGTCATGTAGCCGACGAAATCGCCTTCGCCGATCGATTCGCCCAGGCGCGGGTTGTACATCTTCTCCTCGCCGACGCTGGAGGAGGTGAGCCCCTTGTAGTCATGCGCGGGGTAGAGGAGGCAGGTGTCGGGCAGCGAGAAGATCTTGTCCCGCACCGAGCGGAAGAGCTGCCTGGCGTCGCCCTGCTGGAAATCCGTGCGGCCGCAGCCGCGGATCAGCAGCGTGTCGCCGGTGAAAGCCATCGAGCGGTCCTCGAGCACGAAGCTCATGCACCCGCCGGTATGGCCGGGCGTGGCGCGCGCCTCGAGGAAACGCTTGCCGAACGTGACGGTGTCGCCATCTGCGAGGTAGCGGTCGCCGCCTTGCGCCCCGCTTTCCTTGGCGAGCGCGATCCTCGAGCCGAGGCTTTTGCGCAGCAGCGACGCGCCGGTCACATGATCCGCGTGCACATGCGTCTCGAGTGTCCAGGCGAGCTTGAGCCCGAGCTCCTCGACCAGCGCCGCATCGCGCCGCGCGTGCTCGAACACGGGATCGATCAGCACCGCCTCGCGCG
>CAZZDV010000477.1:0-1762 GCA_964652785.1 uncultured Bordetella sp. | reverse complement strand
ACCGGCGGCGAAATCCTAGGCGACCGCGCCGCTGAAGCGCTTGTTCGCGTCCATCTCGACGAACACCGAAACGTAGTAGGCGATAGCTCCCTGCTCGTCCCTGACTGCGCTCACGGTGCGCCACTCGCGGTAGACGCTGCCATCCTTGCGGCGGCTCCAGGTGCTGCCTCCCCAATGGCCATTGAGCGCTACTTCTTCAAGCAACGCGGTGTAGTACGAGGCCGGCTGCATCGCAAGGCGGAACTGCGCCTCCGGCTGGCCGACCACTTCATCCGCCTCGAACCCGGTGATGCGGCAAAAAGCCTTGTTCACGGTCACCACGCGCCCGTCCGCAGAGGCGATCTGGATGGCCTCGGTCATGTTTTCGAACGCGAGCGCCGCGACCTTCAACTGCTCGCGGCTGGCCTGCAGCTCGGTCACGTCGCGCGACACCAGGACCGCGCGCGACCATTCGCCGGCGGCGTCGCGCACCGGATGGCCGGTACATTCCAGCGCGCGCTCCTTGCCGTCGGCCCCGATGATGCGCAGCTCGAATTGCTGCTCGACGCCGCCCTCGACCATTTTGCGCAGCGCAGTCCTCGCGCGCCCCACGTCGGCGGGATGCACGCGCGTGAAGGCATCCGTGCCGATCAGCACGTCGCCCGCGGGCAGCATGCGGACATAGGACGGGCTCACGTAGCGCCAGCGGCCCTCGGCATCGACCATGGCGATGAGGTCACCCGCGTTCTCTGTAATCAGTCGATAGCGCTCTTCGCTCATGCGCAGGTCCTGGCGCGTGAGCCACAACCGGCGGGTCTGCCGATAGACGATCGCGCCGACCATGACCGCATAGCCCAGCGCACCGATGAACCCGAGTGCGGTGACAAGGGGACTCGTATCGGGCCGGAACTCGAATCCGCGCACGGCGCCCCAGAGGACCGCCCCGATGACCCACAAGCCGATCGAGGGCAGCAGTCCTTTGATGCCGCGGTTGACCAGGTTGTTGAGCGCGGCCCCGGAGAGCAGCGCATAAGTGATCCACAAGGGATACGAGAGCTGCGCAGCCCACACCCCGAAGAGGAGCGAATCGAAGAGCAGATTGAAGTGCTCCGCGTGGCGCGGATTCCGCGCGGAACGCGCCGCCAGATACGCCACATGCGGATAGACAAGGAAGGTCAACGCGAGGAACACCCAGGTACCCGCGCCCACTCCCCGCTCCCAGCACAACGCACCGACCGTGAGGAAGCAGTAGGCGAACGCCCATGTCCTCGCCACATACACCGTCCCGACCAGCCGGCTGGGACGCGGGTTGCTGCGGTCCGAAGGTTCGGCGCCTGCCTTCAATGGGACTCCCGGATCCAACGTGCGTTATGCCTGAGGCCTACATTAGCAGATCGTATGCAAATCAAGGGGCTAGCCTTTTCGATGGAAACAAAAAAGCCACCCGGAGGTGGCTTTTTCGATCGACTCGGGTAACGACTACTCGGGGGTCACGCGCTCCGCGGCCGCTGCGCGGCTGAGCTCGGCTTTGGACTTGCGGCCGGGCGCGGGCTTGGGGATGTAGCCGGCGGCGCGATACAGCGTGCCGTCGATCTTCTTGCCGTCCTGGAACCGGATCACGCGGCAGGTGGTCACCTCGCCCTTGAGCGACAGCGCCGACAGGCTGACCCGCGCGTCCGCAAGGGGGATTCCCGTGCCGGTCGCGATTTCCGAGTCGAGTTTTTCACCATTGCCTTTGAGGTACTTCAGGATCTCGTCCAATTAACAGCTCCTTTGTGTGACC
>CAZZDV010000476.1:0-1770 GCA_964652785.1 uncultured Bordetella sp. | reverse complement strand
AGAAGGGCCGGCCGATAAGGCTTGCAAGATGATCAGGCAGATCGATACGGCGCAATTGCGCCCCGGCATGTACGTGCACAAGCTCGGTGGCTCGTGGCTCGAGCACCCGTTCCTGCGCAACTCGTTCGCCCTCGGGGACGCCAGGGCGATCGGCGAGATTCACGCCTCCGGGATCGAGGTCGTCTGGATCGATACCGAGAAGGGCCTGGACCTGGAGGGTGCGGCGCCTGCGGGGGCCGCGGCACCGGCATCCGAGGCAGCGCTGCCGCCTTCGGCCCGGCCGCCCCCCGCCAGAGGCGTGGCGATGGCCGAAGAACTCGAGCGCGCCGCTTCGATCTGCCGCCGGTCCAGTCAGGCGGTGGTTTCGATGTTCGAGGACGCCCGGATGGGCAAGGCGATCAGCGCCGAACGCGTCGGCCCCTTGGTGGAGGAGATCGCCGGCTCCGTGGCGCGCAATCCCGGAGCCCTGATCAGCATCGCGCGCCTGAAGACTGCCGACGACTACACCTACATGCATTCGGTCGCGGTGTGCGCTCTGATGATCGCGCTGGCCCACGAACTGGGTCTGGAGGAAACCGCGGTGCGCGAGGCGGGCTTGGCCGGCCTGCTGCACGACGTCGGCAAGATCGCCGTGCCGGTCGAAATCCTGAACAAGCCCGGCAAACTGACCGACAGCGAATTCGACATCGTCAAAGGCCATCCCGAAAGCGGGCACCGGATGCTCCTCGAAGGCTCCGGGGTCGGCGAAACCGCGCTCGACGTGTGCCTGCACCACCACGAGAGAGTCGACGGCAGCGGCTATCCCCATCGATTGAAAGGCGAGGAGATCACCCGGTTTGCGAAGATGGGCGCCGTGTGCGACGTCTACGACGCGATCACTTCGGACCGGCCGTACAAGAAAGGCTGGGACCCGGCCGAAGCGATAAGCAAGATGGCTGAGTGGAGCACGGGCCATTTCGACGCGCCGGTGTTCCAGGCCTTCGCCAAGTGCATCGGCATCTATCCGGTCGGCTCGCTGGTGCGCCTCGCCTCGGGCCGGCTCGGCGTCGTGCTCGAGCAATCCACGGGTTCCCTGCTGAAACCCAGGGTGCGCGTGTTCTTCTCGACCCGCTCGCAGATGCGCATCGCTCCGGAAATCGTCGACCTTGCGCGCGCCGGGACCCGCGACACGATTGCCGGCCGCGAAGATCCGGAGCGCTGGAACTTTCGCGATCTGAACGACCTCTGGCGGCGGCACGATCCGGCCTGAGCGCGCCGGTTCGCGCGTGTTCCCGCCCGCGTAGCCCGATTTGGACCCCAAACCGCCCCCTGCTCGGCCCTTGGGCGCCGGCCGGCGGGGGGGACAATGCCGCATAGGTCACTGAAGGACTTCTCGTGGGCAAGCTGGCGCGTCTGTGGAATCCGCGGTTCGATCACCGTTTCGACCGGTGCTGGATCGAGTACGGCGACGCGATCCTGATCGCGGGTCCGGCCCGCTCGCCGGCGGCGGTGCTCACCCTCTGGCCCGCCGGCCGGACGCAACTGCGCGCCCTGCTGCACACGGGCGCAGGCACCTACGAAACTGCGGTCGATTGCGGCGAAGACATCGCCATCCGCATCGACGCTCTTTCGCTGCTGGTCGGCGTGGCGGCCGTCGAGGACGAGCGCCTGCTGGTGTGCTTCGCGATCCCGCGCGGCTCGCGGATCGAGGTCTCCCTCGACGCCGGCACCGGCATCGCCCCTGGCGGGCTTGGCGCATCGTCGGATTCGAAAGACGTCGCCTTCAGCGCC
>CAZZDV010000475.1:0-1771 GCA_964652785.1 uncultured Bordetella sp. | reverse complement strand
TGGCAGTACCACAACGGCGGGATCTGGCCGTTCGCCGGCGCCTTGTGGATCACGGCCCTTGCGGAGGCGGGCAGGCAAGCCGAAGCCAGCGCGCGCCTTGTTGCGCTTGCGAACGCCAACGCCATCGGCGACTGGGGCTTCAACGAATGGCTGCACGGCAAGACGTTCAAGCCGCTGGGCATGCGAGGCCAGTCCTGGAATGCCGCGACCTACCTGATCGCCCACCGCGCCGTTCACGATCCGGCCCCGCTTTTCAGGTTCCCCGCCGGGAGCCTGAAGCCCGCCTGACCCGCAGTCGGCGGTTCTTCATTCGACATTCGCATAGCGCCCGGGTTGCCTTGACGCCCTGTGCGCAGAGGCTGACCGCGTCTCAGCCCCTCGAAGTTTTCCTGGGGGGGTCCAGAAACCACCCCGCAACCATCGCCGGCAGCATGATCGCCGCCAACAGCAGGAAAGTCTGGTCGAATGCGGCTACGCGTGCACTGTCGCCGCCTTTGCCGAGCAGCGTGACGCCTTGGGCGGCAAGGCGCCATTCGAGCAGGATGCCGATGAGGCTCACGCCGACCGCCCCGCCGAGCTGGCGCAGGAAATTGCCCATGCTCGCGGCCTGCGGGATTTCCGCCGGCGCAAGCCCGCGCATCGACCCCAGGCTCAAGGACGGCATGATCAAGCCGATCCCGATGCGCCCGAGCACGACCCACGCCATGAGCACGAGGAGCGAAGTGGCGGCGGTCACGGTTGCGGTGAGCACCGTGGAGGCCACGAGCATCGCCAGGCCCGCGGTTACCAGGCGGGAGGCGCGCTGCTTGTCGGCCATGCGCCCGGCCACGGGCATGGTGAGCGCGAGTGCAAGGCCAGCGGGCAGCAGAACGAGGCCGGCTTTGGACGGCGAGAAATCGAGCGCGGCCTGCAGGTAGATCGGCAGCAGGTAGGTCGATCCGAACAGGCCGATGCCGTAGACGAAGGCGACGATCGCGGCCATGCCGAAGGATCGGTGGACGAAGAGGCGCATCTCCAGCAGCGGATGCGCCGCGCGCAACTGGTGGAATGCGAAAGCCGCAAAGCCCGAAATGCCAACGGCGAGGAGGAGCGCGCCCTGCGCGGTCTTCTCGCCCTGCAGGTCGACCAGGCCGTTGAGCACCGCGAGGGTCGCGAGCGTCGCGATCGAGAGTCCCACCCAGTCGAACGGCCTGGGCGTGGTCTTGAACGAGGAAATCACCGGCAAGTAGCGGCGCGCCATTTCGAGCGCCACCAGGCAGAAGGGCACCACGACGAAGAAGATCGAGCGCCAGCCGAACATCTCCACCAGCACGCCGCCGACCACCGGCCCGATCGCGGGCGCCAGCACCACGCCGAATCCAAAGATCCCGATTGCGCGGCCCTGCTCGGTCGCGGGGAATTCGCGCATGATCACCACGTTGGGGATCGGCGTGAGGATGCCCGCGGCCACGCCTTCGAGCACGCGCATCGCGATCATGACGGGGTAGTTGCCCGAGAGCCCGCCGACGATGCCGCCGACCATCAGGAGCAGGTTGGCGCCGATGTAGGTCTTGCGCAGGCCATAGCGTTGCAGCAGCCACGGCGTGAGCAGCAACGAGAGTGTCGTCGCGGCCATGAACGCGGCCGAGATCCACTGCGCGCGGTCCTGGCCGATGTGGAAGTAGCGGCTCATGTCCGGCACCGCGACGTTGACGATCGTCGAGGACAGGATCGCGGCCATCATGCCGACCATCACCGTGAGCAGCACCAGCCAGCGGAAATTCGGGCCGTG
>CAZZDV010000474.1:0-1772 GCA_964652785.1 uncultured Bordetella sp. | reverse complement strand
ACAACCCGCTGCTCGCCCTGCCGAATGTCGTCGCATCACCGCATCTCGCGTGGCTCACGCAGGAGACGCTGGACCGGTCGCTTGCGCTGGCGGCGGAGAATGTGCGGCGGCTGGCGGCGGGGGAGCCGTTGATGAATCGGGTGGCTTAGCGGCGCCTAAGAGCGGAAGCGCACCAGCTCTTCCACGTAGCCATGCCGCATCCAGTAGGGGTACCGCGAAAGCGCGTGGTGCCCGCCGAAGCTGCCCAGCAGTTCGCTCAGACGGCCTGGATTGCATTCGTGGTTGATGCTGAGGAAAGCGGGCGAGACTTCGGCAATCTTCTTCAGGTAGCGGGCGGGCAGGCCTTCGCCCATCTCGGTCAGTGAATCGACGTTGGCCACGAGATCGAATCTTTGCGTCGAAACGAAGAAGTCGCCCGGGTGCATCAGGCGGATCTGCCCCGGGCCGCGCCGCGTTTCTCCCGGCAGCACCACGGCGTCCTCGCCCAGGCATCGCATGAGGAAGTAGCCCTGCGAGATGAGCGTCATCGGCACGTCGACCAGGGTGTAGTTGCGGATGCCCAGTTGGCTTGCGTACAACGCGGTTCGCCCGAGGCCCGCACCGATCTCGCAGACCGCCGGGACGCTCGCCTCCGAACCGGACTGCACGACCTGGCGGACCCGGAAAGCCAGGTAGAGGGCTTGGACGGCCCTGTAAGTGACGATCCCGCGGCTGGAGCGGTCCCCGACCGCGCCGGCATAGATGTCCGGGAAGGAGACTTGCGCGCCCAACGCCGACTCGATGGCCTGGAGGACTTCGTCGGTCGGAGTCCGCGCATTCGCGAGCCACGGCCCGTGCTCCGAGCATTCGATGCGATAGGCGCCGATCGCCTCGGCCAGGCGCAGCAGGTTGTCTTTGCATCCGCTGGCGACGGCCAGCCGCTCGTTGTGGTACTTGGAAACGAAGGCCGCGCAAAGCTCGTCGAAACCGTAGAACAGGTTGCTTGCCGCGGGATTCGAGAGGATCCCTCGCGCAGCGTTCACGTCGCCGCTCATGAACGTCTCGTGAATGCTCTTGTGGTGCGTATCGAAGAAATCGCGCCACATCGACCCTGCGCCGTACTGGTCGGCGGGCGCCTGGCGATACGCCTGGAGAAGCCGCTCGACGATCCGCTTGTCGTCGGCGCTCGTTCCGGCGCCGATCGCGGGCTCGACGTTCAGCGTGACGAAAGGCCGGTGCTTCGTCCAGTCGGATCTTTCAGCGACCGATGCCGCCAGCAGCTGGTCGCGTTCCGCGACGATCCGTTGCAGCTGCGGCGCCAGTGCGAGGACCATTTTCCTGATTTTCGCTTTCACGGATGTCACGGTTCGCGTTGCGGCGGCTCGTATCGGGAGAGCCGCCATTGTCACAGAAAAATAATTCAGATCCCTTGCGAGCCGCATCGTTGTTGGATCCGCAAGGGGGAATGTTGGAGATTGCGCATTGCGCCGCTGTGGAGGAACCCAATCAGGCACCGGCATCCGGCAAGGCTCGCTACGGCACGCATGCAAACTATGTTAAGAAGGCAGCGGCCGCCGCGCGCTTTCGTGAATATTTCGAAGCCGCCGGGGGCGAATCGGTCGTAAGACTTTTTCCTCGCTAGACTGAAGGAAGGCCAGCAACCCCAATGGCGAAGACCATCCGCATCGGTTCCGGCGCAGCCTGGTGGGGCGATCGCGTCGAGCCCGCGATCCTCAATGCCGAGCGAGGCGACCTCGACTACCTGTGCTTCGAGACGATGGCCGAGGCGACGA
>CAZZDV010000473.1:0-1780 GCA_964652785.1 uncultured Bordetella sp. | reverse complement strand
GCCCTTCTCCGCGCCCTCTTCGCCCTCTTCATCACCTTCGCCTCCCTATCCACCCCGGCGCAAACCACGCTCGCACCCGCCGACGCCCGGGCGGTGCGCGAAATCATCGAAGCCCAGCTCGAAGCCTTCCGAAAGGACGATGCAGCAAGCGCATTCGCGCTGGCAACACCCGGCATCCGCGAGACTTTCGGCTCCGCAGAGCGCTTCCTCGAAATGGTCCGAAGCTCCTACGCCGTCGTCTATCGCCCCGCGACGGTCAGCTTCGACGCGCCGGTGCTCCTCGAAGGCCAGGTGGTGCAGCCGGTGCGGCTCACCGACGCGCAGGGCCGCGCATGGATCGCGCTCTACCCGATGCAGCGCCAGCCTGACGGAAGCTGGCGCACGAACGGCTGCCAGCTTGCAAGGATGCCCGGGCAGCAGATCTGAATTGCTGCCACGTGCCGGTCGGGGAACGCGCGCCTATTCCGGTTCCAGGCCGATCTTCGCCGCGAGCTGGCGCAGGCTGTCGGTCTCGGAGCGGATCAGCTGCGTGAGTTCCGCCGGCGTGCTGGTGGCCGGCAGGATGCTCAGGTCCTCGAGCTTGGCGCGGAAATCCGGGGCCTTGAACGCCGAGACGACCTCGACATGCAGCCGCTCGATGATCGACGCCGCTGTGCCGGCCGGCGCGAGCAGGCCGTACCAGGAGCCGCCGGTGAATCCGGGCATGCCGGCTTCGGCCATCGTCGGGATCGTGTCCGCCTTCACCAGCCGCTGGGTTGCGGCCACCGCGAGGATCTTGAGCTTGCCGCCCTTGGCCAGCGGCAGCGTCGCCCCCGGTGTGGCGAACGAGTACTGGATCTGCCCGCCGGCCAGGTCGGCAATCACCGGGCCGCTGCCCTTGTAGGACACATGCACGGTGCTGATGCCCGCGGCGGCCTTGAACCGCTCGTCGATCATGTGGTTCTGGCTGCCCTTGCCGAACGAGCCGAAGTTGACCTTGTTCGGGTTCGCCTTCGCGTAAGCGATCAACTCGGCCAGCGTATTCGGCGCAAAGCCCGCGTGCGTGACCAGCACGTAGGGCCCGCGGCCCGCAAGCGCGATCGGCTGCAGGTCCTTGAGCGGATCGTAGGGCAGCGCCTTCACGGTCACCTGCGCGATGGTCAGCTCGGCGTCGGAGGCGAACATCAGCGTGTACCCGTCCGGGTCGGAGCGCGCCACCGACTGGGTCGCGATCCTGCCGCCGGCCCCGGGACGGTTCTCGACCACCACCTGCTGGCCCAGCGATTTCGACATGTGGTCGGCCAGCATCCGCGCCACGGTGTTGGTGCCACCCCCGGGCGGGTAGCCGACGATCATCTTGATCGGTTTCGCCGGCCAGGCCTGCGCGCTCGCAAGCGCCGGAGCCATTGCCGCGAAAAGCGCGACGCCCAGCGCACGCAGCCGGCGCACCGAAGGCGGCAGCGCCGCCGGAGTCGTGGTCCTGGTCATGAATTACCCCTCTTGTTGTTCAAGCATCGAGCAGCTTCAGGCGCTGGACCTTGCCCGAGGGACCCTTGGGCAGGTCGGCCATGAACCTGAAGACCTTTGGCGTCTTGAAACGCCCGAGCTCCTTTTCGCAGAAGCTGCGCAGCTCCACCTCGGTGGCGGTGCTGCCGGGCTTGAGTACGATAGCGCAAAAAATCTCCTGGCCGTAATGCGCATCCGGAATACCCACTGCCGCGGCATCCATCACGGCCGGATGCTTGTAGAGCACGTCGTCGATCTCGCGCGGCGCGATGTTCTCGCCGCCCTTGATGATGAG
>CAZZDV010000472.1:0-1787 GCA_964652785.1 uncultured Bordetella sp. | reverse complement strand
CGTGCACCGATCAGTTGGCCTTGATGTTGGCGTCCTTCACCAGCTTCGCGTTCGAGACCACCTCTTCGCGCAGGAGCGCGTCGAACGCCTCGGGCGTGAACACGCGCACGTCCTGGTTCAGGCTCAGCCAGCGCGCCTTGATCTCGGGGGAGTTCAGCGCCTTGACCGTCTCGGCATGCAGCCGGCCGACAATGTCGCGCGGCGTCTTCGAGGGCACGCCCATGCCGACCCAGAACGGCTGCGCTGAATTCGGCACGCCGGCTTCCTCGGTGGTCAGCAGGTCGGGCACGCTGGAGGTGCGCTGCTTCGAGCTCACCGCTATTGCGCGCAGGCGCCCGTCCTTGACCATGGGCATCACGTTGCCGATCGGGCAGAAGCAATAGTCCACACGGCCGCTCAGCACGTCGGTCAGCGCCTCGGGCGTCCCCTTGTAAGGGACCGAAACCACGTCGATGCCCGCGATCAGGCGGAAGCGCTCGGTCGTGAGGTGCGTTGCGCTGCCCAGGCCGATCACCGCCGCGTTCATCTTGCCGGGATTGGCCTTGGCGGCCGCGATGAGCTCCCTGACCGTCTTGTAGTCGCGATCGGCGCGCACCGCGAGCGCGTTCGCGATGTCGGCGAGCATGGTGACGCCGGCGATGTCCTTGAGGGTGTCGTAAGGCAGGTTCGGCACGGTCGAGGGGGTCACGGTCCACGACGACGACATCACGAGCAGCGTGTAGCCGTCGGCGTCCGCCTTGGAGACGAGATTCATCGCGATGCTTCCGCTGCCGCCCGGGCGGTTCTCGACCACGAACGTCTGGCCGGTCTGCGCGCTCAGGCGCTCCGCGATCGCGCGGCCGGTGATGTCCGTCCCGCTGCCCGGCGGCAGGCCCACGACCATCCGCACCGGTTTGTTCGGCCATGCCTGCGCGGACGCGGTGCCGGTTGCCGCCAACAGCGCCACGCAAAGCGCGCCAAGCGCACCCAAAAGCCTAAGTTCCTGATTCATCTCGTACTGCCTCCTTGTAGTTTTTCCCAAAGTGCAAGCGGCGTCATTGGCAGCTCGTCGATCGAACGACCTAGCGGCGCGAGGGCATCGTTGATCGCGCTCGCGATCGCCGCGGGCGCGCCGAGATAACCGGCTTCACCCGACCCCTTCTGCCCGAACTCGGTCAGCGGTGAAGGCGTGCAGTGGTCGACGATGTCGACCGCCGGAACCTCCAGCGCGCTGGGCATAAGGTAATCCATGAACGTCTGGCTGGCGAGTTGGCCGTTGTCGCTGAAGGCGAACTTCTCGTAGAGCGCCGCACCAATGCCGTGCGCGATGCCACCGTAGGTCATGCCGTGGACGATCGACGGGTTGATCATCGTGCCGCAGTCGTGGCCGCACACGTAACGCAGGATTTTCGGCTGCGCGGTGAGCGGATCGATCTCGACGAGCACGAGATGCGCTTCGAACGAATAGCACGGGTACATCTGGATGCGCCCGTCGGCGGTCGGCAGGCCGCCGCCCGTGGGCACCTCCCAGACGAACTTCGCCTGCAAGCCCGGTTCCATGCCCTTGGGCAGCAGATGGAAATTGCGGTGCGCGATCTCGACGAGCCGGTCCCAGGTCAGGCCCTTGCCCGCCCCGGTCTTTGGCACCACGTTCCCATCGCGATACTCGAGCGCCGACTCGGGCACGCCAAGGTTATGCGCAGCGATCGCCATGAGCGTGGCCTTGATCTTTTTCGCGGCGCCCGCCGCGGCTCCGCCGAGCATGATCGCCATGCGGCTGCCGACCGGGCTGTTCGACGGGAGCGCGT
>CAZZDV010000471.1:0-1809 GCA_964652785.1 uncultured Bordetella sp. | reverse complement strand
GATGCATGCCGGGCACTCATGGCAGGTGCCGGACGCGGCGATCCGGCAGTACCTGGAGGATTCTCGAATGCGCGTGCTGCCCGCCGGCGCCGGCATGATCGGCCGGGTATGCGAGACGGGTGAGGCGGCGTGGGTCACCGACGCGGATCAGGATGCGCGTGTGCTGCAGCCTGATTTCAAGGGCCTGGCCGGCCTGCACGGCACGTGCCTCTTTCCCGTCTTCGCCATGGCCGGGGTGGTTGGCGTGCTGGTATTTTCCAGCCGCAACGTGCGCGCACCCGATGCCCGCCTTTTGGCTGCCGCGCGCTCAATTGGAGGACAGGTGGGCCAGTTCGTGCTGCGCAAGCAAAGCGAAGAGGAACTCAAGCGGTTTCGGGCCGCAATGGACCTGTCGGCCGATTCGATTTATCTCGTGGATTTCGAAACACTGACGGTGCTCGACTGTAACGATGGCGCTTGTCGCGAACTGGGCTATGCACGCCACGATCTGGTCGGCATGAGCATGGCAGAGATCGTGGACAAGAATTCTGCCGCCGGCGTCCGGGAAACGTTTGATTCGCTGGCCCGCTCAGGCTCGTTGATGTCTAGCGGAGAGCGTCTCTTCCGGCGCAAAGACGGCAGCCTCTTTCCCGTGGAACTTTATCGGCGGGCGCTGCCATTGGCCGACGGTTCGATCGTCGTGATCGTTGCACGCAACATCAGTGAGCGCAAACGAAGTGAGCAGCAGCTGCGCGATTCCGTCGAGCGTCTCGAGTGCGTGATCCAGGCCACAAATGACGTGATCTGGGACTGGGATCTGGCGTCCGACATTCTCTGGTTCAATGCCGGGCTCAAAGAAGTTTTCGGGCACAACGTCGACATGGTCTGGGCGAGGTTCGATGCGTGGAGTTCGCACGTCCACCCGGACGACCGGGACAAAGTAGTCGAAAGCCTCCTCGCCGCCATCCATAGCCCCACGGGGGGGACTTGGAGTTACGAGTACCGGTTTCGCCGCATGGATGGCTCCTATGCGCACGTTTTCGACCGGGGTATTGTCAAGTTCGATAGCGAGGGCCTGCCCAGGCGGATGATCGGCGCGATGGCGGACATCTCAGTGGGCAAAGCGATCATCGAACTGGAGGATCTTGCGCGCCGCCTGCAAGTCAGCATTGCGGCGCTGGAAAACGCGAACTCGGAACTGGATGCGTTCAGCTATACGGTGTCGCACGACCTGAAGGCTCCGATTCGCGCGATCGAGGGATTCGCCGGGCTGCTGCAAGGCGAACTCCCGCCGATGGGAGGCGGCAAGTCGCAAGCCTTCCTGGAACGGATCCGTTCCAACGCCCGCCGGATGAGCGACCTGTTGGACGATCTGCTGACCCTGTCGAAGTTCTCCAGGCAGGCGCTCAGCAAGGGGCGGGTGGACACCGGCCGGGAAGTCGCGCTGGTGATCGACGAACTGGGCAAGGAATCCGACCGCGTGAAATTCGAGGTTGGCGATCTCCCGATGGTGCTCGCCGACCGCATCCTGCTGCACCAGGTCTGGACCAACCTGCTGTCCAACGCCGTCAAGTACAGCGGCAAGGCGGATTTACCGGTCGTCCGGATAGGGTACGAGCAGGGCGCCTACTTCGTCGCCGATAACGGCGCCGGGTTCGACATGGCCTATGCCGACAAGCTTTTCAAGGTGTTCAGCCGGTTGCACAGCGAACGCGAATTCGAAGGGACCGGCGCGGGCCTCGCGATCGTGAAGCGCATCGTCGAGCGCCACGGCGGGCGGGTCTGGGCCGAAGGCAAGGAGGGGGTCGGAGCGACGTTCTGGTTTACGCT
>CAZZDV010000470.1:0-1830 GCA_964652785.1 uncultured Bordetella sp. | reverse complement strand
CACCGACCAACGACCTTGCTCTTCCCCCTTCAAAGGGTGTAGCCGAAACCCTGGACTGCAAGGCAGTGTTATGCGGCTTTTGCTGCATGAAGGAGAGAACGCTTGACGGTCTGAGGAGGCTCAATATCAACGAATCGATCCGCTGAAAAAAGATAGTCTTCACCGCTTTCGTCCACCACCCGCATGTCGCCATTCGCCGCCGCTGCCTCGTCTGGAATGATGCGATAAATCTTGTGCAGTTCTAGCGACGCCGGGTAATCGTGGTTGTCGATACACACAACAAACTGCGTTACGCGAGATTTACGTTGTCTCATGAGCTATTCATCCAAGTAGCGCTTGCGTTTAAATTCCTTCTTCCCAATACCGTGTGCTTCGTACCAATGAACTTCGGCAAGCCGAATTTCTCCGCTCCGCAGCCGAACTTGGGCAGACCCCTTCATCTTCCTCCAGCGACCTTTGCCATAACTGCGCTGCAACCGCTTTAGGTCTCGAATACCGCGCCCACTGGCAATCGTTTCAAGAACCGTAACATCGCCGACGATCTCGAAGTCCATGCCTCAATTGTGCCAGTCTGCGAGAGGCTCGTCGTTAGGCCGCATAACGAATAGCGTTTATCTGACGCCGAGACGAAGCTGAACCGAAGGCACGGTGTGCTTGGCGTCAGATAAACGCTATTCGATAGTGGCGATGAGCCTGCGCATCCTCCGGCCAAGCCTCGTACGCTGATCGCCGCAGTCCGCAGCTCCATACGCCTTAAGCATTACAGCCTGCGGACCGAGGAGTCGTACGTCCAGTGGATTCGCCGTTTCATTCATTTCCACGGCAGGCGGCACTCAACGGACCTAGGGGCAGCAGATGTCACGGCGTTCCTTAATCACCTCGTGTCGACCCGCGACGTTGCCGCCGCGACGCAAAACCAGGCGCTCTCGGCGTTGCTGTTTCTTTATCGCGAGGTGCTGGCGGAGCCGCTCGCGTGGCTGGACGGCCTGGAGCGCGCCAAGCGCCCGGCGCGCGTGCCGACGGTGCTTAGCAGGGCGGAGGTCTCGGCGCTGCTTGCCCGGATGAGCGGGACGAAATGGCTGATGGCCGCGCTGCTCTACGGTGCGGGTCTGCGCCTGCGCGAATGCCTTACGTTGCGCGTGAAGAACGTCGATTTCGATTACAAGCAGATCGTCGTGAGGCATGGCAAAGGCGCCAAGGACCGTCGCACCCTTCTGCCTGAAGCGGCGATCGAGCCCTTGCCCGCGCACTTGGCGCGTGTGAAGGCGCTGCACGAGAAAGACCTGGCCGGTGGATATGGCGATGTGGAGTTGCCGCACGCCCTCGACATCAACTATCCCAATGCCGGTCGGCAGTGGGGCGTGGAGACGACGATGATCTACACGCACGTGATGAACAAGCGCGGGCGCGGAGTCAGGAGCCCGCTGGACCGCGTGGAGCAGCGGCGCGCGGCTTACGAGGTTGCTTGAGCGTTCCGCACTGAATATATTGGATCTGTAATCCTGGTTGACCTGTGATCCGCTCTGCGATTGGTTCTAACGAATCAATTGTTCAACATACCGCTATTCCAGCGGCACGCCCCGCGTCCCCGCAACCTCCACCGGCGAGACCGGCGCAGGGGTCTTGGGTTGCCCGCGGTGCTCGGCGGGAACCCCCCGTTCAGCGTTGAAATTTGCCACACCTCGCGCCAGGAACAAACCACCGGCCGGCGTAACCCTGCTGGGAAAGCGCCGGCCGGGCACTAACGTTTTTTACGAGCTCATCGCCCCGCGGATGGGGATCTTGTGGCCCTTGGAATACATGCACTGCAAATACGCAGTGTCATAGCGC
>CAZZDV010000469.1:0-1847 GCA_964652785.1 uncultured Bordetella sp. | reverse complement strand
CCGCGTACGGGCACTTCCATCAGGTCCGCGCCGAAAACGATGTTGCCGGAATAGAGTTCCGCCATCTCGCGCACCACCTTCTCCCGCACGCCGGGTTGGTCGATCTGCTCGGTGACGTGGGAAATCACGACGGTCTTGACCCTGGCCTTGGCGGCGAGCCGCGCGAGCTCGAGGTGTCCCATGCACGACTCCGCGAATTCCTCGCAAAGCTCGGTGCCCGAGAGGTACTGGCACATGTGGACCATGACGTCGGCATCCTGCGCAAGCCTTTCCATCGACGCACAGGGGCCGCTGTCTCCCGAGTACACGAACGATCCCTCGAGCGAATCGAAACGGAACCCATACGAAGTCAGCTGCGGCCCGAAGTGCGCCACGCCAACCGTCTTCACTGTCCACCCCTTTCCTTCGACGACCTGGTTCGGCTTCAACTCCATTACTTCAGGCACCGGCTTCTTCCTCTCGCCTACGCCGCCGCGCGCGTGATAGAGCGACACGCTGCACATGTGCTCGGTGCGTGCGACGAGGTCCGGCCAGAACGCGCCACCCTCTTCGAACAGGGCCTTCGTCACTTTGGCGATCGGCGGCGGACCGTAGACCTTCAACTCCGGGATTTTCCCGGCGCCCTGGTCCCAGCGAGTGAGCAGCAGGCGCGGATAGTCGCCCATGTGGTCGTAATGCAGGTGGCTGCAGAAGAAATGCGTCACCTTGGTCGGCGGGATGCCCAGTTCGAGCAGCCGGTGATGCGCGCCGAACCCGTGATCGAACACGATGACGTCCTCGCCGATCTCGACGACGTAGCCCGAGCACATGCGTTGCAGGGAGGGGGTCGGCGTGCCTGTTCCGAGCAACCGGATTCTCATGCGATGTCCTTTCGCGGAGTTACTTTCGATCACTCGGGCTTGATCCCGAGCTGGGCGAACAGCTTTTGCCATTTGTCGAGGTCGCGGCGCAGGAACTCGACGAACGGCGCCGATTCGCTTGCAACGAGCTCGGCGCCCTGCGCGCCGAATTTCTCGCGCATGTCCGGCGTGCCGAGGATCGCAATCATTTCGCGCGTCAGGAAAGACGCCACCGCCGGCGGCGTCCTTGCAGGCGCAAAGATGCCGTGCCACCCGTACGCTTCGTATCCCGGCACGCCCTGCTCGGCCAGCGTCGGGATGTCCGGTGCGCCGGGTGAGCGCTTCGAGCCGGTGATCCCAAGCGCGATCGTCTTGCCACCGCGCGCATGGGGCAGTCCTTGCGCGAGGCCCGGCGCATTCAGTGCGACCTGGCCGCTGATCGTGTCGGTGACCGCCTGCCCGCTCGACTTGTAAGGGATCTCTTCGATCCGCACCCCGGCCAGCGACTTGAACAGTTCCACGGTCAAGTGGCTGGGCGTGCCGCGTCCCGAAGACGCATATTGCAGGCCCTTCGGTGAAGCCTTGGCCAACGCGATGAACTCCCTGAGATTCTTCACCCCGAGCCCGGTGCCGACAAGGAAGATGTTCGGCGTCTGCGCAATCTGCGTCACCGCATAGAAGTCGGTGAACGGGTCATAGGGGAGCTTCACTCGAAGGACCTTGCCCAGCGTGAACGCGTTCGACGCAAGCATGAGCGTGTAACCGTCGGGTTCGGACTTGGCCACCGCTTCCGCACCGATCGATCCGGCAGCGCCGTCACGGTTCTCGACGATTACGGACTGGCCCCATCGCTCGGTGAGCTTTTGCGCAATGATCCGCGCGAACACATCCGACGTCGTGCCGGGCGAATAACCGACGACGATCCGCACGGCTCTTGTGGGATAGGGGTCCGCCGCGCCCGCCGTTCCGTGGAACTGGGCGAAGGCCAGCACGGCCATGATCACTGCA
>CAZZDV010000468.1:0-1853 GCA_964652785.1 uncultured Bordetella sp. | reverse complement strand
TTCTACTGAAATCGAGTAGGTGCGCGAGTCAGGCCGGCATCGGCGGCAGGATGCCGCGCTCCTCGGCGACCTTCCAGATTTTGCGCGCCCCGGCTGCGGCGGTGCGCATCACCTCTTCCTCGTCCATCGTGAGGAGCTTTCCGTCCCTCACGACCGGCTTGCCGTGGATCATCGCAAACGCCATGTCGCCCCCGTTGCCCTTCCACACGAGGTTCTTGATCGGGTCCCACACCGGCTGCAGGTGCGGCCTATGCAGGTCGAAGACCAGCAGGTCCGCTTTCGCGCCGGCCTCGAGGCGTCCGAGGTCGGGACGGCCGAGCGCCTTCCCGCCATTCAACGTGGCCGCCCGCATCAGCTCGTGCGCGGTGCCGACGTACGCCTTGCCGAAGTACTGCTTGGACAGGAGCCCGTTGATGCGCAGCTCGCTCACGATGTCCATGCCGATCGAGTCGGTGCCGATGGCCGTGTTGATGCCGGCCTTGGCGAAGCGCGCGTAGGGAAAATTCTTGCCTTCGCGCGCGAAGCTGTACGCGCAGTTCGCCACGTGGGTGCCCGTCGCGGCAAGCTCGCCAAGCTCCGCATCGGTCGCGCAGCCCGCGTGCGCGAGGACCACGTTTTCGCCGAGCAGGCCGGTGTCGCGCGCGTACTCGGCCGCGCCCATGCCGTAGCGGCTGCGCAGCAGCGCGAGTTCCTGCGGTGTTTGCGCAAAGTGCGTCGTGAGCAGGCAGCCGAGATCGTCGGCCGCCTTGCGGCATTCGCGCAGCAGTTCCGGGAGGCAGGTATCGGTGGCGTGCGGGCCGATCGCCACCTGGGCAAGGCCTTCAGTGCCCTCGTCGCGCGCCTTGAAGAGCGCGATCGATTTTTCCAGCTGGGCATGGCCGTCGTTGCCGAAATCCCACACCGGGTAGCCCTCCGGCCCGATGCGCGCATTCGAAGACGACATGATGAAGGGCGCGCCCACCGTGCGAAGTCCCACCTCCCTCGCGACGTCGAAGAAGATCTCCTGGCCGTGATGCCACATGTCGAGCACGGTGGTCGTGCCGCCCCGCACGAGGTCGATCATCCCGAGTGCGCTCACCGCGCGCAGCTCTTGCGCGGTCAGCTCTTTGGCGGCCAGCGCAGTCAGCGGCAGGAGGATGTTGTAGACCAGCTTGGGGATCCAAGGCTCCATCTCGAGGTCGTCCGCGATGCCGCGAAAGAGCCCGCCTCGGATGCAATGCGCATGCACGTTGACGAACCCCGGCGTGACCAGGCCGTGCTCGTAGCGGACGACCGGCGTCCCGGCGGCGGGCGCATCGGCGCTCACCGCCTCGATCGAAGTGCCATCGACGTAGACGTAGTGGTCGCGAAGCAGAACCTGCTCACCGGCTTTCATGCCGAGCACGTAGCGCCCGGCGATGACGCTCGTGGTCACTGCCCCTACTCCGGCAGGCCGCCGGCGGCAGCGAACGCCAGAAATCGATCCATGGTCGAGCTGCTCCCGCTCAAAAGATGCCTGCACTTACGCAGTAAATGTACTGGTACCGATACGAATATTGACAGGAGAATCACTCTCAGAGCCGATCTTGCAATTCAATTGTCGCGAAATCCAAGATACCCGCTTGATCTCCGCAGGGCATCGAAAACCTTTGGGAAACTCGCGCATCACCATCTTCTCATACGAGACATCCTTGCGTTTGCTGTTCGAAATTCGATGACAACCTGCGCCGCCCCGGAGGGCTGCGCAGGCGGGAAAAGCCGGGGGCTAATGCGCGCCGACGTGGCGCGTGACCTCGCGGTCCTGGCGCTTGAGCAGCGCCCCGTAGGTCGCGCCGAGAACCACGCCGAAAACAAGGTGCATCATCAGCGTCATG
>CAZZDV010000467.1:0-1864 GCA_964652785.1 uncultured Bordetella sp. | reverse complement strand
TCGCGGGATCGGCCGCCAGCGCCGCACCGAGCTTTTCCACCGTGGCCAGCGGCAGCACGATCGGCAACAAGCCGTTCTGGAAACAGTTGCCGAAAAAGATGTCCCCGAACGAGGGCGCGATCACGCAGCGAATGCCGAGACCCGCAATTGCCCAGACCGCCATTTCGCGCGAGCTGCCGCAGCCGAAGTTGATGTTCCCGACGAGGACCTTCGCGTTCCGGAACGGACCCTGGTTTAGCGGGAAGTCGGGATTGTCCGAGCCGTCCGGCAGGAAACGCGCCATCTCGAACGCATAGCGCCCGAGGCCTTCCTTCTCCACCTTGGCGCAGCGCTCGACGCGGATGATGAGGTCGGTGTCTACGTTCGCCCGCGGGTAGTAGGCGGCCACGGCGGTCAGCGTGTCGAACTTTTCCACGGTCATCCCAGCAGCTTGCGCACGTCGGAGATCTCGCCTGCGATTGCCGCGGCGGCGGCCATGGCCGGACTGGCAAGGTGAGTGCGCACTTCGGGTCCCTGCCGCCCGACGAAGTTGCGGTTGGACGTCGAAACGCAGCGCGCCTTGGGCGCCGCCCATTCTTCGTTGACGCCGACGCACATCGAGCAGCCGGGCTCGCGCCACTGGAAGCCTGCCGCAAGGAAGACTTCGTGCAGCCCTTCGGCCTCGGCTTCGAGCTTCACGCCCACTGAGCCGGGCACCACCCAGGCTTCGACGTGCTTTGCAACCTTGCGCCCGCGCGCGATTTCGGCCGCGACGCGCAGGTCCGAGATTCGCGAGTTCGTGCAGGAGCCGATAAAGACCCGATCGACTTTTGTGCCGGCGATCTTTGCGCCGGCGGTGAGGCCCATGTAGGCCAGCGCTTCGGACTTGGAAACGTGACCCGGTTGCGGGATGCTGCCGTCGATCCCGATCACGTCTTCCGGGCTCGTGCCCCAGGTGATCTGCGGCGCGAGCGATGAGGCGTCGAGCGAGACCTCGCGGTCGAATCTCGCGTTCGATTCGCTCGGCAGCGTCTTCCAGTGGGCCGCCGCGGCTTCGAACTGCGCGCCTTCCGGTGCGAACCGGCGCCCCTTGATGTACGCATAGGTCTTGTCGTCCGGCGCCACCATGCCGATCTTTGCGCCGAGCTCGATCGAGAGGTTGCACAGCGTCATGCGCGCTTCGAGCTCGAGCGCCCGCACTGCGCTGCCTGCATATTCGATGGCATACCCCGCGCCGCCGGCCGCGCCGACCTTGCCGACCAGCGCGAGGATCAGGTCCTTCGAATACACGCCGCGCGGCAGGGTGCCTTCGAAGGTCGCGCGCATCGTCTTTGGCTTCCTCTGCACGATGGTCTGCGTGGCGAGGATATGGATGACTTCGCTGATGCCGATGCCGAAGGCCAGCGACCCGAGCGCGCCGTTGGTGCAGGTGTGGCTGTCGCCGCAAACGACCGTCGTGCCGGGCAGCGTGAGACCGAGCTCCGGCCCGATCACATGCAGGATGCCTTGCCCGTCCTCGCCGATATCGAAAAGCCGGATGCCGGCCTTCCCGGTCTCGATGCGCATCGTGTCCATGACCTTGATCGACCACGGGAAGGCCCCGCCCGTGCGCCCGGGCTCGGTCGAAATCACATGGTCCGGCGCGGCGAACGTCAGGTCGGGATTGCGCACCTTCAGCCCTCGCTGGTGCAGCGTCGGGAATCCGCGGCTGACGCAAAGCTCGTGCAGGTAGTGCCGGTCGACATGCAACAGGTTCGCGCCGCCGCCGAGGTCGGCCACCACGTGCTCGTCCCAGATTTTTTCGAACAGCGTCCGTGCGGTGCTCTCGGCCATCAGGTCTGCGCGTACTTTTTCTCGAAGTCCCACACATCGGGGAACCCGGCGA
>CAZZDV010000466.1:0-1893 GCA_964652785.1 uncultured Bordetella sp. | reverse complement strand
CGTCGCCGCCGGACTGGCGATCCGCGCGGAAAACGAGAAGTGGGGCAAGGTCGCGAAGACGGCGAACATCCGGCTCGACTAGCCTTCGCGCCGGATTAGAATCCGCTTCCCGCATCAGGAGAAGCCCTCGTGAAGAAAAAGCCCGAAGAGCTGCGCAGCCACCGCTGGTTCGGCGTGAACGACCTGCGGTCTTTTGGACATCGCTCGCGCACCGCCCAGATGGGCTACGACCGCACGGATTACGCGGGCAAGCCGGTCATCGCAATTATCAACACGTGGTCGGACATCAACCACTGCCACACGCACTTCAAGCAGCGCGTGGAGGAAGTGAAGCGCGGCGTATGGCAGGCGGGCGGCTTTCCCCTCGAGATGCCGGCGATGGCGCTTGCCGAGACGATGCAGAAGCCCACCACGATGATGTACCGCAACTTCCTCGCCATGGAGACGGAAGAGTTGCTGCGCTCCTACCCGGCCGATGGCGCGGTCATCATGGGCGGCTGCGACAAGACCACCCCGGCGCTCATCATGGGCGCCACGAGCATGAACCTGCCCACGATCTACATCCCCGCGGGCCCGATGCTCAATTCGCACTGGCGCGACCAGACGCTCGGATCGGGGTCGGACACCTGGAAGTACTGGGACGAGCTGCGCGCCGGACGCATCACGCAGAACGACTGGAACGACATCGAGGACACCATCGCGCGCTCGCCGGGCACCTGCATGACCATGGGCACCGCGGCAACGATGATGTCGCTGGCCGAGGTGCTCGGCTTCACGCTGCCAGGGTATTCGTCGATCCCCGCGCCGGATTCGAACCACGCGCGCATGGCAACGCTCACTGGAAAACGCATCGTCGAGATGGTCTGGGATGACTTGAAGCCGCGTGATTTCCTCTCCAAGGGCTCGTTCGACAACGCGATCACCACGCTCATGGCGATGGGCGGCTCGACCAACGCCATCGTGCACCTGGTGGCGATGGCCGGACGCGCCGGGCTGCCTTTCCCGCTCGAGCGCTACAACGAGATCTCGGCCAAGACCCCCGTGATCGCGAACGTGCGCCCTTCGGGCAGCAAGTACCTCATGGAAGACTTCTTCTACGCCGGCGGCTTGCGCGCGCTGTTGAACCAGCTGCGCGACCTGCTCGACCTGTCGGCGAAGACCGTCAACGGCAAGACGCTCGGCGAGAACATCGAGGGCGCCAAGGTCTGGAACGCCGACGTGATCCTGCCGCGCGACAAGCCGCTCAAGGCCTCGGGCGGCATCGTCATGCTGCGCGGCAACCTCGCGCCGGACGGGGCGGTGATCAAGACCAGCGCCGCCGATCCCAAGCTCATGCAGCACACCGGCCGCGCCGTCGTATTCGAGGACTATAACGACATGGCCGCGAGAATCGACACCGACGAACTCGACGTCGACGCCAACTGCGTGCTGGTGCTGAAAATGTCCGGTCCCCTGGGCGGCCCCGGCTTCCCCGAGTGGGGCATGCTGCCGATGCCGAAGAAGCTCATCAAGCAGGGCGTGAAGGACATGGTGAGGCTCTCGGACGGTCGCATGAGCGGCACCAGCTACGGCACCTGCATCCTGCACGTTGCGCCGGAAGCCTTCGTCGGCGGGCCGCTCGCGTTCGTTCAGAACGGCGACCTGATCGAGCTCGACGTGGAAAAGCGCGCGCTGAACCTCAAGGTGCCGGAAGCCGAACTGGCAAAGCGCAAGGCCGCCTGGAAGCGCCCGCCGATCAAGTACGAGCGCGGCTACGGGGCGATCTTCTCGCGCCACGTCAAGCAGGCCAACGAGGGGTGCGATTTCGATTTCCTGGAGGGCACGGCGCCGATCCCGGATCCGGAGATCCACTGAGAAAGTTGAACTTTATTTTCTCAGAAGCGAGCGCTGGTG
>CAZZDV010000465.1:0-1898 GCA_964652785.1 uncultured Bordetella sp. | reverse complement strand
GCGCCGCATTCTCCTGGCCTTTGCCCTGTTCGCGCTGGCCCAGTTCGCAGTTGCGAAGGTGGACATCGTCCACGTGCCCCCACGCCCAGCACGCCGGAAAGGTTCGGCGCGGTCATGGCGGCCGACGCCGAGAAGTGGGGGCGCGTGATCCGGCAGGCCGGAGTGCGCGCCGAGTAGCGGGCCATGGGGCTCTACCTCGCGGGCTTCGCCGTGCTCGCAGCCGCCCTTGCCCTGAGGGTGATGCTGGAGTTGCGCCTCAGGGACCGGCATCCGGAAATCCGGCGCACGCTGGTCGTGAAACCGTACGAAGGCAATTTGCTTGTCTCCCACATGAACAACGCCAAGCTCATCGGATTCCTGCTGCGAAGGACCCACAGGTCCATGAACGATCCGCGGCTCTCGATGCTTTCGGATGCGATGCTGTTCATCGTTTGCGCTTTCATGCTGGTCCTTGTCGGCGCGCTGGCGGCGTTGTTCGTGCCGGCCGGGCGGTAGTCGCGGCTTTACCGGGGCTAGCCCGGGAGGAACCGCTCAGCGCGCGCTGGCGACCCTGAGGCCTGCGGCGTCCGGCAGCCGCACCTGCTGGTATTGCGATTTAGTCGGCTGGCCGGGGGCCACGTGCATGACGTCGTTCTTCAGGTCGAAAACGAGCGACGCGATCGTCATGGTCGATTCGCCCGCGTATTCGTGCGGCGAGCGGCAGATGGCGCGCGGCGCACCGAACTCGTCTTTGAGCACGGCCTTGATGTCGTCGATCGTGATGCGGCCGATCTTGCCCTCGAGCAACTGCTTGGCGCGGAAATCGCGGTAGAGCGTGTCGCCTGTGTAGTACTTGGTCGCGCCCGTGGTCTGCGCGACGATCGACTGGAAGTGGTTCGAGTGCGTGAGCAGGCCGCGCTCGGGATAGACCACGTAGACATTCTCGGGCGTGGTCTCGAAATCGATCGCCACGCCGTCGCGGTGCGCGATCAGGTAGTTGCCCGAGGCACCGCGCGGTGCCATCGCCAATGAATCGATCGCGTCGTAATAGCGCTCCGAGTGCAGGATGCGCCGGCGCAGGACCGGGATCGGCACGCCCGTGGCGCCCTTGTCGTGGGTCGAGACGAGCAGGTTGCCGCACACGAGGATGCCGTGCTCGTTGAAGCCGTCGCGCCCGACCATGCCGGCCTCGACGATCATCGTGAGCGCGGGCTTGCCTTTCTGGCGGATGCGCAGCACGACGACCGATTCGATCGCGGGGGTGCGCCAGTCCCAGTTCTTGCCCACGAGGATGTTGCCGTCCTTCGTGGCCTCGGGCAGTGCGACGACGGTGGTGCATTCGGTGGCCGGCTTGGTGCCGCCCAGGCTGCCGTACAACAGCTCGGTGCGGCAGTTCACCGCGATGACGTCCTCGGGCGACTGCTTTGCGCCCGCGGCAATTCCGCCGAGCTCCGCGTGGATGTCCGCGTCGATCTTCTCGATCTGCGCGCCGTAGGCCCGGGCCCGCGAGTGGATCTCCTCGCGCGTCAGCTTGGCAGTGCGCTCGAAAGCGGGCAGGTAATAGGCGATCGTTTTCGCAACGCGGTCCGCCGCCGCCTTGCCGTGCTGCACGCCGCACTCGCGCGCGTCGCCTTCGATGCTGATGACGGGAAAGGGCTCGTACATGGTTCCTCTACTCTGGCTTGATATTGGCAGCCTTGATGATGCGGTCGAACTTGGCCGCGCTTTCCTTCACGATCTGGAGGAGTTCTTCCGGGGTGCTCGACACCGGCTCAGAGCCCGCGTTGACGATTTTCTCACGCAGGTCCGGCGACGCGACGGCCTTGGCGGTCGCTTCGGCCAACCGGTTCACGATCTCGCGCGGCGTGCCCGCGGGCACGAGCAGCGCGTAGAACGAGGAGATGTCGTAGCCCGCAAGC
>CAZZDV010000464.1:0-1909 GCA_964652785.1 uncultured Bordetella sp. | reverse complement strand
ATAGGGTCGATTTACCGCTTCCATTGGGGCCGAGGAAAACAGTCAATGGCGTCAGGTTCTTGAGTTCGATCTGCCGTAATGCGCGGTAATTCTTGACACTTAGAGACTCGATACGCGGGCGGTCAATTTGGAGTGAAGTCATGGCGTTATTCTATGTGACCAGGCGGCGAAGTCGTCAACATTGACCGAAATCTCGCCGCTCAGCAGCTTCGGCAGCAGCGTGTCGCGCAGGGTGGCGAGGCTGCGGGATTGGTGGGGGTTGGCGACGATTTTCTCGATGAGCGGCGACATCGTGCGAGTCATGGCGTCAAGCAGTGGGCGCGGCGGAATGAGGACTTTGGCGGCGGTGAGGTGGCCGCGCTGGATGTGTCCCATCGTGGTGGCTTTGTCGGCGGCGATGAGGCGGAACTCGTCGAGGTGGTAAAGCGTCCAGAGATAGTAGAACCACTTCGGGAACTCGGGCGAGGTGACCTTGAAAAGGTGCTGGTTCAGTGCGCCGATGCCGCCGCACCAGAGTTCGACTTCGAGGCTGCCGGACCATGAGAAAAGCACGTCGCCGTCCTGGACGGTGTAGGCGGGTGGCAGGTCGGTGTTACAGCGGTCGGCTCCGCCGCGGGTTCGCCTGGGGCCATGTGCGGTCCGTGGCCAAGCGCGTAGCCCAGCTCCCCGAACCACGTCAGGGCGGCATCTTCGACTACGGATTCGTTGAGGCTCATGGCTTCGGCTTCCGGGGTGTCCGTGGCTTTGGCAGGTTCTTCAATTCCTTCGTCGCCTTTTCAAAGTCCGCGTCCACCGCGCGGGGTGCGGCATCCAGCAGCCCCCGATACTTGGCATACTCGATCTCGGCCTTGGTCTTCGCCTGTTCGGCGGAGATCTTCCCCGCGTGGTCGAGCAACTCGTGTTCGGAGAGTTTCAGAAACTCATCCAGCTTCACGATCCAGTCGCGCATCGTCATCACCTTGCGCTGGAGCGCCCGCAACTCGGCGAATTCGATGTAGGCGTTCACGATGCGGTTCAGCGTGCCCAGCTCTTCACCATCGAGGTAGTTCTTGGCGATGGCCACATCCTCCTTGCGGATGATGCCGCCGGGGCGCGTCGTCTTCAGCCCCATGAAGGGCTGGTCCGCAGCCACTCGCGCATGGATCACCTCGGCCGCCGTCTGCCCGTGCGCTGCCCAGTGCATCTTGTTCTGCACCGTGGCAAAAAACTGCTGCGACACCTCCGTGTCTGGCGTGTAGTCCACACTCGTCGCGTAGATATCGAGCACCTTCTGGTAAAAGCGCCGTTCCGAGGAGCGGATGTCGCGGATGCGCTCCAGTTGCTCGTCGAAGTAATCCTTCTGCCCCTTTCCCGGCGGGTTCTTCAGCCGCTCGTCATCCATGGTGAAACCCTTCACCAGATACTCGTTCAAACGCCCGATGGCCCACTGCCGGAATTGTGTGCCCCGATGACTGCGCACCCGGAAACCGACGGCGAGAATCGCGTCCAAATTGTAGTGCTCCACTTCACGAGTCACCTGCCTCGCGCCCTCGATTCGAACTATCCGGAATTTCCGGATAGTTGCATCGCGGCGCAGTTCGCCCTCGTCGAAAATGTTCACCAAGTGCTCGTTGATCGTCCGCACATCCTTCTCGAACAGCTCCGCAATGAGCGCCTGCGTGAGCCACAGTGTTTCGTTTTCAAACCGGCACTGCACGCGCGTCCGCCCGTCCTCGGTCTGAAAAAGGATGATTTCGGACTGGGGCAAAGGCTCGTCGCTCATCGGCTGCTCCTTTCAAATCGAGTTGTCCGGGAATTCCGGATAACTGCCCGCGCCTCCTCGGGGATGGGCGGGTTCATCCGCCGGATGGTCTCGCGCAAGCGCCCAGTCAGCACTACCTCGCCAAACGAATCCCGCTCCGCCGCCGGT
>CAZZDV010000463.1:0-1919 GCA_964652785.1 uncultured Bordetella sp. | reverse complement strand
CCGAGGCGAAGCGGCTCGGCGCGGCGCGCGGCCAGGCGTTCGGCACGACGCTGCGTGGCGAGGCCGAATGGCTGTCCGGCGACCTGACGTCGGCGCGGCAACACCTGCGCGAGGGCGCGCGCCTGCACCGGGCCCTCGGCGGCGCGGTCGGCGAGGCGCTGTCATTGCAGCGCTTGGCCGAGCTGGCGATGCATGAAGGGCAGAAGAACGAGGCCCGCGCACTGATCGACGAGGCGCTCGACCTGGCGCGCCAGACCGACATCGGCTTCCATCTTCTCGACCGCATCTACGGCACCCGCATCACGATGCACGCGGACGATCCCGCAGCGGCCCTGCATGTCATGCAGGACGCCGCGGCGTCGGTGCGCGGACCGCTCGAGACCTGTCCGGGCTGCCGCGTCACCTTTGCGGTGCCGGCGGCGATCGCCGCGGCGCGCGCCGGCGAGGTCGCGCTGGCCGAGCAGCACGAGTCCCAGTGCGCCTACCTTGCCGACGTGGTGATGAGACTGCCGGCGTGGTACGCCGCGCACGACGAGGTGCGCGGCCACATCGCGGCGGCGAAGGGCGCGTCGGCCGAGGAAACGGCCGCTCTCTTCGCGGCGGCTGTCACGCGCTATCGCGGCGCAGGCCAACCCGTCGACGCGACGCGCTGCGAACAGCTCGTGGTTCAGGCCGCGTCGGGATGGGCCGCCCGGAAGGGTCACTGAGACGCTGGCTGCGCGCGCCAGTCGATCGACGACGACATCTGCGCGAGCCTGCAAACGTCGTGTCGATCCACCGCATCCGGCTGCGTGCGCCGACGCCGGCGAGGTTCAGCGACTGCCCCGTGTCTCAGGTGCCGGCGTGCCGTCGCAAACCAGGATCGCCGCCGCCAGGTTCTCCAGCGCTGTGCCGACCGACTTGACCGCCGCGCGGTCCTCGGTCGTGGCACGGCCCGCAGCCTCGCCGCGCGAAAAAGTGGCGAGCGTGCTCGCGACGTCGGCCGCGCCGATCACGCTGCGCGACAGCGGGCCCATCCGGTCGCCACACTTGGACGGTAGTACCCACCGCCGTCCGGCACCGTGATGCCTTCGTCAGTGAGCCAAGCAGCGACGTTGTCGGCTCCCTCTGGCAGTGGGCGGTTAAGCAGGTAGGCAATGGCCTCCAGATCGAGCAGGCGCTGGACATCGGCAAGGTCGATCAGCGCAGGGGCACGCAACTCTTCCCAACGCGGCGTTGCGCTATTCAGCATCATGCTGCCCACATCCTAGCGCGATGCTTTGCGCGTCGTACCGCCCGAGCGAATCCAAGTCTCCTCGATCGACTTGCCGCGACGATGAACGGGCTTGACGGTTTGCTCTGGGACGCGAAGCAGCAACAACGTCACGCCGCCGAACGACACTGCAGCATGGTCAATGGCCAGCGGCGGCTCGATCGCGTCACGGCCCAGGTTTGCGAGCGTGTTGGTGATCTTGGCAACCGCTTCGGCGTTGACACCCACAGGCACTGCGCTGTTGTCGATGCCGAATACCAGGGTGCCGCCGTTGGGGTGGTTGGCGAACGCCATCAAGTGCTCTGCCAGTCGATCCTTGTGGTCCGAAAGCTGGGCCTTCCAGTCGAGCTCGTTCACCTCATGCGGAATCGGGCTGAGGCTCTCTGTCAGGCATTGCAGCGCAGCGCTGATCCAGTGTTTGATCGCTATGTGATAGCAAATAGCAAGTTCTTGATGCGAAATGGATTTGCCGGGCCTTCCGGATTCAGGTGTGATAAACGACGCGTCGTTCTGCGCCCAGCAACAACCCCCCAAAGCCACCCGGCGATGTGATGGTAAGTCTCTTATTTTGTTAATGTTATTGCGCCTCGATCACATTCGGGTCGAAGCCCAGGCGCTCATGCAGCATCGTCCGCGCCGTCGCACGAAAACCGTGCCCTGTCACTTC
>CAZZDV010000462.1:0-1919 GCA_964652785.1 uncultured Bordetella sp. | reverse complement strand
TACGTCAACGGGCATGCGCTGGTGGTCGATGGCGGCTGGCGCGCGAAGTAGGCGTGCGTCAATTGCTGCCATTTTTCGATACAAGTGCCCTTATTTAGACACTCTTCAGACAATATGCTGCCATCGGACAGCAGCGCTTTCGCGGCCTAAGGGTGAATCCGAAGGCCGGATGGCGACGCCCCTACGCGAGCGCCGCGCGCTTGCGAACCGGCAAGTAAGGCGCCACCAGCGACTGCGCGTCCGGTCCGAGGTCCAGGTTCTTGCGCAGGCGCTCGAGCAGGAAATTCGCGAACGAACGCACGCGCACCGGGAGATGCCGGCGGTTCGGGTAGTAGATGAAAAGCTTGCCGGGCTGCGAGATGTATTCCGGCAGGACCGGTGCCAATGCGCCGGAGCGGAACAAGGGCAGCACGAAAGGCAACGGTGCAAAGACGAGGCCTTGGCCGTGCGTGGCAGCGGCGACCAGTGTCGTAATGTCGCCCCCAATGAAATTGCCGCTCACCGGCGGCGCTGCCGGGACTTCCTTCGGACCCAGCCGCCAGTTGGAAGGGCGCGCTCCCTGTGAACCGCGGCCGCGAAGGCGCAGGCAGTTGTACTTCGCCAGATCGGCCGCCTTCGCAGGCACGCCGCGGCCGGCGAAATAGTCGGGCGCTCCGCAAATTACGAAGTGAAGGGGAGCGATCTCGCGCACGACCATGCTGGCTTCGCGCATTCCGCCGGCGCGGATGCCGACGTCGTATCCCTCCGCGATCATGTCGGCGACGCGGTCGTCGAGATGCAATTCAACGTCGATGCGCGGATAGAGCCGGCTGAATTCCGGCAGCAGCGGCAGGACGTAAACCCTCGCGAAAGGCGAGATCGAAGTCACCCGCAGCGCGCCGGCCGCCTAACCGCCCTTCTCGCGCACCGCAGACTGGGCGCTTTCGAGTTCCTGCAAAGGCCCGGTGCAGCACGTTGAGTGTTTCGAATAGCTGCGTATAATCGAAACACTAACAACGACCTCAGACGGAGAATCAACGTGCGTTCAACAGCAGCCACACAGCCGCGTGCCAAACGCACGCCCGATTTGCGCGGAACCTGCGAAACGTCGGCACGCTCTGTCCTATCCGTTATTCATCGTCAAACGCCGGGAAAGACGTCTTTCGAAGCCCTGACTGACCTGGTCGATTCATTGACGGGCGTTATCGAGCGGTCAGCCCAATTACTCATCGCCGGCAAGCACGTGCGTGTCATTGAGGACGACGATCCCATTACGACCCAGGAGGCGGCGGACCTTCTGAACGTTTCGCGTCCCCATATGGTTAAGTTGCTCGATACGGGGAAAATCCCTCAACGACCGAAAGTCGGTCGTCATCGTCGCGTCGCGAGGGGAGCCGTTCTCAAGTACAAGCGTACCCGGGATGCTCAGCGCGAATCGGCACTCAAAAACCTCGCCACTCTTTCGCAAAGCCACCGCCTCGGCTATTGAGCCATGCCGCCGGTTGTTGTGCTCGATGCGTGCGTTCTGTACCCGGCAGCTCAGCGTGACCTCTTCATGTGGCTGGCGGCAGGGGGCGCAATTCGCGCGCACTGGACGAACGAAATCCATGACGAGTGGATGCGCAACGTCGAGCGCAATTTCCGCGTTGCTCCCGGCATTCTGGAGCGTGTGCGCAAGCTCATGGATCGAGCCGCGGGCGATGCCCTGATCGGCAGGTATCAGCAGCACGAGCGATTATTTCCAAGAACCAATGCCAAGGATCGCCATGTTGCCGCCGCTGCGGTCGCGGCACGTAGACGTTCTGGCGTGACCATGGTCACGATCATCACCTGGAATCTCAAGGATTTCGATCGCAAGGAGTTGGCGAAAGCCGGAGTGGTCGCAGAAATTCCAGATGGTTTCTTGTGCCGTCTGCTTGCGGACTCGACGGAAGACGTCA
>CAZZDV010000461.1:0-1923 GCA_964652785.1 uncultured Bordetella sp. | reverse complement strand
GCGCGCGTGAGCCGTCGACGCTGTAGTCGAGAATTTTCCAAGCGAGCATCTCGGCACGGTCAGCGAGGTAGTTCTGAGTAAGACCAGTTCCGGTCAAAGGATCATAAAGATCAAGATTCCCATTCGCATTAATGCGCTCGATGTAAGCGGAGTCGCCGGAAACTACCGCATACGACTCGAGATCCAGAAGAGCTCGTCTATAGCCAATGCCCTCTGGCGTCAGAGTACTCGTCAAGAGGGCTGTTACTGGCATTCCCGCCAAGGAGCGAACCTGCGTCACCATTGGTGTGCTCGTAGCAATGGGCTCCAGCAAAGCAATTGTCGAAAAAATTGCGTTTCTATCCTCGATTGGTACGAGAGGAACTCCAAGTGCCCGAGCGAGGGGATTAATAGTCCGTTCCAGAGTATCTATATCCCGCCTTGAACTCGAACTGACTATCCGCGAAAGCTCACCCATGTCGAGATCGGGGGCGAAACGAGAGAGCAAGGCATACACGGCCAGACTATCGCTGATTTTTAAAATCGAATGATTGTCCAGACCGACGCCAGACGCGCCTTCAATTTCCACGGGAACTGGAGGAGACAATTGCGCACCCAGCCCCGCGATAACCGAAAGACCTCGCGACCCACGAAGGTTGTAGGAAGTCGGCAGTGCTGAGACATTGCCCAGCCCGAGTGCTTGCTTCAGTAGCTGAAATGCACCGCCCGCCACCCCACCACCTATACCAGGCGCGTTGTAGGCATACACCGCGCTTACATCACTCCGGAATCCAAGTCCAATTGCCCCGGCCAAATATCCACCGAGCGAGTGCCCGGTCGTTGTAAAGCCCGAGGTAAGAGTCCCGTCCGCTAACCACTGTCGAACTTTCGAACTGAGAGAAATGTATTGGATGTTGAGTTCTTGGGGAATCCCGAGAGCCAACATGTAGTTCGCGGTTAGATCGGGAAGAGTACCTGATACGCTAGTGAGATCCGTTCCTCGAATGGCAAGATATCGCTGTCCACTCTCGATGTTTCTGAATACAAAGGCCGAAAGACCACTGGCCGAGTTAAATTGGTCAACCACTGACCATTCGGAAGCAAACTGAACTGCTTGAGACTCCGCAAATCCTGCGCCAACCAAGGCAGTACCAACCGCAGATCCAGCCATACCTTTTGTCAAATTTGCATAGCTCGCAAAAGCAAGCTCACTCAACTCGGAGAATCTATTCACATCGGCCATAGTATTTAGCCTTTTCTCTGGAACACCAGGCGCTCCAATCTGTTAGCTTGCTCAGTGCAGACGCCTTGATAGTTCGACGGGTGCCAAGGTCCCTCCGGATCCCCGCCAGATCTTGAATAACTAATCGCCTCGCCCAAAACCCTATCGTCACTTCGACGAACGATCTTGTAGTGAAACCTATGGATGGTTAGCGGCCGCTGGCCGAGTGAAGTTCCTTTCTCTTCCCTCGTTGAGAAATTTTCAACGACATATTCGGAATTGAGCGCATTCCTTGTCCCTTTGAAGGGGATATTCGGATTGCCCCACTGATCAAATAATTCTGCTGGCAATGAAACCCGTTCGTAGAGCTTAGTGCCGCCATCAACCGCGCACAGCCTATCGACTTCCGCGTCCATCTGTGCTTTTCGATAGGCACTGGGAACAAAATAAGCAATCACAAGTAGGGGGAGCCCGATAGCAAGCAATAGCAGGCTTTTCCTAGTCGAATTCAAAGCCACCCTCTTTTTCGAATCACCGGGTTATTTTCTGCAAGACTCCAACAATACTACTGCTCGTCACTCTTACGCCGAAATTCGCCAGCTCGCTGCATTCTTATAGCCCAAAATAACTAGATATTTTTCAGATTCGGCAATGCAAGAACGGCGGGCGGCGTGGCGCCGTTTTCGATCACGCGCCCGCTTTGGTGGCACGGCGACGAACTA
>CAZZDV010000460.1:0-1957 GCA_964652785.1 uncultured Bordetella sp. | reverse complement strand
TGCAGCTCGGCGCTGCCCTCGAGCACATCCTTGACCAACCGCTGCTTGGATTCGATCAATCGATCGATCTTGTCCTCCACGGTTCCGCGGCACACGAACTTGTGCACCAGCACGTTCTTCGTCTGGCCGATGCGAAATGCGCGGTCAGTGGCCTGGTTCTCCACCGCCGGATTCCACCAGCGGTCGAAGTGGACCACATGCGAGGCGGCGGTGAGGTTGAGTCCCGAGCCACCGGCCTTGAGCGAGAGCACGAAGAAAGGCGCGAGCTCATCCTCTTGGAAGCGACGCACGAGTTCGCGGCGCTTGCCGACCGCGGTACCTCCGTGCAGCACCAGACCCGAACGCCCGAACACGGAACCAAGAAACGCGGCGATCGGTTCGGTCGTCTCACGGAACTGGGTAAATACCAGCACTTTCTCCTGCCTGGCGGCGATGACCTCGGCAATCTCCCGCAGGCGCGCGAACTTGCCGCTGTCGGCCTCGGCCCAGGCGCCATCGCCGAGCCATTGGGACGGATGATTGCAGATCTGCTTGAAGCGCATCAGGAAGCTGAGCACGACGCCTTTGCGACCGATTCCCTCGGCGTCTTCCAACGCCGCCGCCAAGTCCTTCACTGCACGCTGGTAGAGCGCCGCCTGGGCCGGACTCAAATGGCAGAACGCTTTCAGTTCGCTCTTGTCCGGCAGGTCGGAGATGACGGTCTTGTCGGTTTTCAGGCGCCGCAGAATATACGGGCGCACCAGTTCGCGCAGCGGCGCGAACGATGGGTGTTCGGCGTTCTCCAGGCGCCGGGTGAACGCGGTGAAGGTTTTGCCCGACCCGAGCAGGCCCGGATTGAGAAAATCGAAAATCGACCACAGGTCCGAGAGCCGGTTCTCCACCGGCGTGCCGGTCAGCGCGAAACGCACGCTTGCATCGAGCGCCTTGGCCGCGCGTGTCTGCTTGGTGCCGGGATTCTTGATCGCCTGCGCTTCGTCGAGCACGGCAAGGCGCCAGCGCGTGGTCGAGATCCAGGGCAGACGCTGGAGCGACCCGTAGCTGGTGATCACCAGATCGACGCCCGCCAGCCGCCGGGGATCGATGTTCGCCAATTCGGCGGCCGGCATCGCCGATGGATGCGCAATGATTGCCTTCAGGCCCGGCACGAAGCGCTCGATCTCCGTCGCCCAGTTGGCGAGCAGCGACGCCGGCGCCACCAGCAGGCTCGTTTGCCGGGCGTCCTCGGGCGCTTCACGCTTCAGCACCACGAGCAGCGCGAGCACCTGGATGGTCTTGCCCAGGCCCATATCGTCGGCGAGACAGCCGCCAAGGCCGAGGTGGGTCAGGAGATAGAGCCAGCGCACGCCCTCCTGCTGATAGGGCCGCAACGTGGCCTTCAGTGCGTGGCCAGGCTCCACGCGCGCGAGTCCCTCCGGGCTGCGCAGCGCTTTCAGCGTTTCGGCCAGCCAAGGGCCGGCCACCACTTGCGACCAGTCGCGATCGGTCTCGACCGCCGCACCGTCTCCCAGCGCATTGGCGCCGGCAACGAGGCGCATCGCCTCGCCAAAGGCAAGCCCGCCCTCGGCGGCAGATTGTTCGACGCGGCGGAAATGTTCGAGCATGCGGCCAAGCTTGCCGCGGTCAACCTCCACCCAATGCCCGCGGATGAGCTGGAGCCCGTCGGAGCCGGCGAGCAGCTTCTTGATCTCGGCCGCGGTGAGGCGCTCGCCCTCCAGTGCCATTTCCATTTTGAAATCGAGCAACGCCTCCTGGCCAAGCAACGAGGGCGCCCGGCCACCCACGCTCGCCTTCACCTGCGGGCGTGGCGGGCGGCCCGACTTCCAGGTACCGGGCGCGCGAATGACGATCCCGGCCGCTTCCAGCCGCGGCACATCGGTGAGAAACTGGAATGCTTCGCCCGGCGTCATGCGCAGTGGATGATAGATGCCGCCCTCGTCCACCATCTGGCGCAGCCAGG
>CAZZDV010000459.1:0-1959 GCA_964652785.1 uncultured Bordetella sp. | reverse complement strand
GGGCGAAGCAGACGGTGAGTTTTTCTTTGGGGGGCAGCGGGCGGGCGGGCATTGGTCTCGTTCCGTGGTGGGGGCATTGGGATAAGGAGCGCGAAGATTGTCGCGTTGCAAAAACATTGTCAATCGGCCGCGCCATGTCAACCGATCGGGCGACAGGAACGTTAGGGCGGGTTAAACCGGCAACGTGCCGGCAAAAAAGGATGTCCAAATGAAAAAGTTCTTCGCCCTGCTGCTGGCCTTGGGATTGGCTTCGTTCAACGCGATGGCGGACGTCAATGTCAACTCCGCGACGCAGGCACAGCTCGAGACCCTGCACGGGATCGGCCCCGGCAAGGCCAAGGCGATCATCGACTACCGGACCAAGAACGGCCCGTTCAAGTCGCTGGCCGACATCGAGAAAGTGGACGGCATTGGCCCCGGCACGTTCAAGCAGATCAAGGGCGACATCAAGCTCAGCGGCGACACGAAGGTCAAGGCCGCCGACAAGGGCGAGCACAAGGGCGCCGCCAAGGCCGCTGAAAAGAAAGCCGAGGCGAAGAAGCCCGAGCCGGCCAAAGCCGAGCCGGCCAAGCCCGCCATGAAAGCCGAACCCGCGAAACCCGCAACGCCGGCCGTTCCCGCCACGCCGGATGCCAAGGGCGCCGACAAAGGCAACAAAAAGTAAGCGTCCCGCAATTGCCCGGATAACAAACCCCGCCTCGGCGGGGTTTGTTTTTTCAGGCCGGTTTTTGCGCCATCGCCCGCTGCCGCGCGGCGATCAGGCGGCCGAGGTTTTCCTTGCGGCTGCGAACCGGGCCCGTGGTACCACCCGAATCCGACTTGGCGGCCACGTAATCGGGGTCGCCGTATTGCGCGAGCAATTGCTGGTACGCCGCATGCATTCGCGCATCGAAAGCCCTCTCGCGCCCTTCCGCGTCGCGTGCCGGGTGCGCCGGGTACAACGTCAGGCAAGGCAGGAAGCCTGCTGGCACCGGGATGTTCGCGTCGTGCGTGCGGCCCCGCCGGATCAGCTCCGGCATCAGGTGGGTGTGCGGGCCGTCGGGCGAAACGCCGCCAGGTGGTGGAATCGGATTCTCGATCTCGATGCGCGCGATGCGCGACTCGACCACGCGCACGGGCGCGGCAGCGACGATCGCCGCGCTAAGCGCTGCGTCCTCGAGCACGGATCGCCCCTGCGCCCGGCGCAGCAGGTCGATGAGCGCCGGGTCCGTCGTGCGCACGCAGAAATTCACGCTGCGGCGGCCAAGACCCAAATCGAAGAGCAATTCGCGCGCGCTCTCTTCGAGGATCGCGTCCCGATCCTCGAAGAGCTCGGTCAAGCCCGCGCGCCGGTCCATCGTGGCCACCGCCTCCGGCAGGCAGAACGCAATCCCGTGGTTCCAGAGCCTCGGATTCGGGCTCGGTGTCTCGTACGCGAGGACTCGGACCTCCGCGCACGGCCTCACGCGGATCGCGCCGCCCCGGGTCTTCGCGGTCATCCCCAGGCTTTCCGCTGGGGATTTAGCGTGATGAAACTCCGCCAGCACGCCGAATTCACCCACGCTCCAGCTGCTCGTGGGATCGATCAGGTGTTGCGAAAGGAGGGTCGAGATCTCGTTCAGTTCACCCCCGCCGGGCGCGAGGCGGACGAGTCGGGCCGCTCAGCCCGGCCGGATCACGCCGCAGGCAATGCGCGCGCCGGCGTTGCCGGTCGGCTGGGTCCGGTAGTCGTCGGGATCGGCGTGCACGATCAGTCCGCGGCCGACAACGCTTGCCGCCCCGGGCGCCACGGTGATCACGTCGAGCTTCGCGTCCACTTTTGCGCGCCCGTCCTTGCCGGCCTTGAGAGAGGGCAAGTCGCCTGCGTGGCGCTCGGAAGTGCCGGCATGCGCGTGCGGCTTGCCGAAGGGATTGAAGTGGCCTTGGGTGCTCATGCCGTCGCCCGAACTGCAATCGCCGACTTCATGGATGTGCAGGCCG
>CAZZDV010000458.1:0-1961 GCA_964652785.1 uncultured Bordetella sp. | reverse complement strand
GGCCTCAAGGACATCAAGGACGCGAGCCCTTCGATCCTGCGCGCAGCCTGAAGCGCTCCGGCGCGACCGCATCGGCGAGGCGTGCTTCCACCGGGAGCGGCTCGCCTTCGAGCTGGCTCGCAAGCAGCTCCGCCATCAGCGAGCACCAAAGGATCCCGCGCGAGCCATAGGCGAAGGCGCCGTGCAGGCCTCCTGTTTCCGGTAACGCGCCCACCAGCGGCAGGCGGTCGCGAGCGACTGCGCGAAACCCGACCCGTCCTTCGAGCGTCGAGGGGTCGAGCCCCGACCCGGCACCCGGCAGGATTCGCGCAAGCCGCTCGAGGTTGCCCGCGTGGCTGTCTGCACGGGGCGCGGGATCCATGTCGTCGATATCAAAGCTTGCGCCGGCCATGGCGATCCCTTCCACGGGAGGAACAGCCATTCCGCCGCGAAGCAGGACGCAGGCGAACGGCGGCAAGTTTCCCGCCCGCAGGTAGGTGACCTGGCCGCGCACGCGGCGCAGCTCGACCTCCGGCACTGGCGCGAGGCGCATCGCTTCGCCCGCATTCGCAAGGACCACGACAGGGGCTTTGGCAATCACACGCCCATCGGCATCGATGGCCGCCCAGCCATCGGAGATGGGCGATAGCGATGCGACCTCGGTGTTGAAGAGCATGCCGGGTGGGTGCAAGCGACCAGCCTTGGCCAGCAGCGCGCGCACGAGGCTCACCGGTTGCACCCACGCGGCGCGCTCGAACCACAACCCGCCCGCCGCAAGGGGAACACCCGCGATGTTTGAGGCTTCGGCGACAAAAAGGTGCCTTGCGTACTCCGGCGGGTAGCCGAGCAGCTCGAGCGCAGCGCGTTGCGAGACTTCTTCCGCGTCGTCACGCGGCATCTGGAGCACGCCGCATTGCGACCACGAAACACCTTCCAGTCCTTTCCATTGGCGCAGCGCATAAAGGAAAGCCGCGCGGCTGAGTTGCGCAAGGATGCTGTCGTCCCTGGTGACCAGCGGGTGAATCACTCCGGCGTGATTTCCCGAGGCTTCCATCGCGGGCGCGGCATGCCGCTCGATCAGCGTGACCTCCCAGCCACGCGCGGCTAGCCGCTCGACAACCGCGCTACCGGCCAGGCCAGCGCCTATGACGAGCGCGCGGCGGTCCGGCGATGGGCGCTGCGCGACAACGCGCGCAAACCGGCCGCGAAGCATGTCGCGCTTCCTCGCGAATCCCGGGCATTTTTCGACCACAAAGCCGGCCGCTGTCATTGCGTCGCGTACCGAAGAGGCCGCGGTGTAGGTCGCAAACGTCGCGCCTTCGGCCGCCAGCTTCGAAAGCGTCTTCAACGTCGAGGGCGACCACATGCCCGGATTCCTCGCCGGGGAGAAACCGTCGAGGTAGATCGCATCCGCCGGGAGCCGCAATTGCGGGAGCGCCGCGGCGATATCCGCAAAGCACAATGTCAGGACGATGCGGCCGTTCTCGAATTCCATGCGGTGCATGCCGGGCACGAGCATCGGCCAGCGCGCGCGGAGTTCGGACGACAGCGCGGCGAATTCCGGATGCGTCGCGTGCAGCTTTTCGAGATCGCCCGCGGCGAAGGGATGCTTTTCGATCGACACGTAATGCAGTTTCGCGCCGCGGTTGGCGTCGACCTTCCACGCCGCCCAGGTTGCAAGGAAATTAAGGCCGAATCCGAACCCGGTCTCGAGAATCGTGAACCTGTTGCGGCCCCGCCAGCGCTCGGGCAACCCGTTCCCGCCGAGGAAAACATGCAGCGCCTGCGCCGGCCCGCCTTCGCCCGAGTGATACACGTCGCCGAAGGCCTCGGACCACGGCGTGCCCGATTCGGTGAATGCGAGCGTGGCTGGAACGAGGAGCTCGGGCATGGCCGCCGGAGTATAGCCAGCGCGGAGTAAAATCCGCGCAGGATCAGGTGAACCCGCGGTTCCCCCGAACCCGCACGCAGGATCAGGTGAA
>CAZZDV010000457.1:0-1970 GCA_964652785.1 uncultured Bordetella sp. | reverse complement strand
CATCCATTACCATGCGCGCATGGATACCGTCGCCCTGAAGCAATCCGCCGACGCGCTTTTGGCCGCGGCGGTCGGCGCCGGCGACTTGCCCGGCGTGGTCGCCGCGGTGACGACGCGCGAAGGCACCGTATACGAGTCGGCCTTCGGCAAGCGCGTGCTCGGGCAGGGCCCGGCGATGTCGCAGGACACGGTGATGTGGATCGCCTCGATGACCAAGCCGGTCACCGGCGTGGCGGCGATGCAGCTCGTCGAGCAGGGCAAGTTGTCGCTCGATGAGCCGGCGGCAAAGGTGATCCCCGAGCTTGCCACCTTCAAGGTGCTCGATGGGTGGGACGGCGACCAGCCGCGCCTGCGCGAGCCCAGGGGCGAGATCACGCTGAGGAAGCTGCTCACGCATACCTCCGGGTTCGTGTACGACATCTGGAATCCGGATATGGATCGGTATCTCAACCTGATGGGGCTGCCGCGCGCGGGCTCCGGCAAGAACGTCGCGCTGAGGACGCCGCTCGCCTTCGATCCGGGCGCGCGCTGGGAATACGGCATCGGCATCGACTGGGCCGGCAAGATGGTCGAGGCCGCGAGCGGGCAGCGGCTCGGCGACTACATGAGGCAGCACATCTTCGAGCCGCTCGGCATGCACAGCACCGCGTACAGGATCACCTCTTCGATGCGCGAGCGATTGGCCAAGGTGCATCAGCGCGCGCCGGATGGCGCGCTCGCGGTCACCGCATTCGAAGTGAACCAGGAGCCCGAGTTCGAGCCCGGCGGCGGCGGGCTGTACTCCACCGCCGCCGATTACCTCGAGTTCATCCGCATGATCCTGAACCAAGGGTCCGCAGATCGTGTCAACGGCGGCCGGCAACTGCTGCGGCCCGACACCGTGGACCTGATGTCGCGCAACGCGATGGGCGAACTGCGCGTCACGAAGCTCCCCGGGATCCGGACCTCGCTTTCACTCGACGCGGAATTCTTCGAGGGCACGCCGAAGACCTGGGGCCTCACGTTCATGATCAACGAGGCCGAGGCGCACACCGGGCGGCCGGCGGGCAGCCTCGCCTGGGCGGGATTGGGAAACACCTATTTCTGGATCGACCCGAAGAACGGGATCGGAGGCGTGCACATGGCGCAGGTGCTGCCGTTCGTGGACCCGAGGGCGCTCGCGAACTTCTACGCCTTCGAGAAAAGCGTCTACGACGCCCTGGGCTGACCCTCGGCCGGGGCGTCGGCCTTCTTTTTCTTCGAGCCCAGGTGCTTGCCCACGAGCATGAGCAGCGACGCGGGCTTGTAGGGCTTGGCGAGGTACTCGATCGCGCCGAGGTCTTCGCCCTCGTTGCGCGCGGACTCGTCCACGGTGAGGAAGATCACCGGGATGTCCTTCATCGCGGGCTCGGACTTGAGGATGCGGATCATGTCGAAGCCGCTCATGCGCGGCATGTGCACGTCGCTGATGACGAGGTCCGGGGTGAGCTGCAGGCACGAGGCCGCCGCCTCCAACCCGTTGGCCACGCCGCGCACCATGTAGCCCGCGTTCAGCAGGTGGAGCTTGATGAGTTCCCTCTGGTCGGCATCGTCCTCGACCACGAGGATGGTCTTGTTCTTGTTCATTGGCTCATCCTTTGGCCGGCAGGTGCTTGGTCATCGTGCTCACCAGGTCGTCCATGCGCAGGGGCTTGGTGAGGTAGGCCACGGCGCCGAGCTCGTTCCCGCGCTCGTGCCCGGTCGAATCCCCGGTGAGGAAGATCACGGGGATCTCGCGCATCGACGGCTCGTTCTTGAGGATCTGGATCATCTCGAACCCGTTCATGCGCGGCATGTGCACGTCGCTGATGATCATGTCCGGTGTCGAGGTGAGGCAGCTCGCGGCGGCTTCGAGGCCGTTGCCCACCGCGTTGACCGCATAACCGGCATTCAGGAGGGTGCGCTTGATCAGCGCGCGCATATCGCTGTCGTCTTCGACGACCAGGATGGTT
>CAZZDV010000456.1:0-1977 GCA_964652785.1 uncultured Bordetella sp. | reverse complement strand
CACCTTGAGCGCGACATGATGCAGGCCGCGCCCGCGCGACTGCACGAAGCGAGTGATCGCGCCCTGGTCCTGCCTGGTCGAGCCGGCTTGGCCGTGCTCGATGCGGGCGCCCTGGCGCGGATCGAAGTTGGCGAGGAACTCCAGCTCGCAATCGCCGACGCTGATGAAGTACACGCGCAACCCCCCGACCGGCTCCGGGGAGCGGTTGTGATAGACGACGCCGTACTTGTCCGAGGTGAAGCTCTCGAGCGCCATGCTGACTTCCATGTCGGTCTGCCGGCTCTCGACTGCGAATCCCAGCTTGCCCGAGAACACCCGCTCGTCCTCGAACACGTCGGCGCTTGCCACGCCGAGGTGGTCGATGCGCTCGACGGCCGCGTCCGGGGAGGGCGTGAGGCCAAGGCGCTCTGACAGGTGCACCCGCACCCCTGCCGTCGACGCACGGTCGAGCTGGACGGTCTTGCGGCCGCCGAAACCGGCCATCGGCGCCCCCGCCGCGGCCACGCCCGCGCTTGCGGCTCTCGCGACCGCGGCCTGCACGTCGTCCACGCCGAGCGCGATGTGATGGACGCCGGGCTTAGCGTCGCCGTCGATCATCGGGTGGCCGAGCGCAAAGACCGCGAGCGCGCTGCGGCCGAGCGCGAAGACGGGCACTTTGCCCCGCGTCGATTCAAGCTCGGTGCGCGGCAGGCCGAAATGCTTTTCGATCACCGCGCACGTCGCGGCCGGGTCGTTCGATGCGAGCGCCACGTAAGCGATCTGGTCTGCAAGCATGGGACTCCTCCCTAGGTGCATTGGATGGTCTTGGCCGCGGCGAGCGCGTCGATGCGCTCGACCGGGATGCCGAATTCGCCAAGCACGGCCCGGCTGTCGGCGCCTAGCGCCGGCGGCGGGGTGCGGACCGATTTTCCGCCCAGGCCCTCCATGCGGATCGGGTTGGCGATCAGGCGCAGCTTGCCCAGCGTCGGGTGCTCGATGGTCTCGATGATGCCGGTCTCGTTGACATGCTTGTCCTCGAAGACCTGGTCGAGCGTGAAGATCGGTCCGGCGGGCAATCCGAGCTTCACGAGGTCGAGCGTCCATTCCATCTTGCCGCGCGTGGCGAAGATGGCGTTGAGCTTCTCCTTGAGGCCGGCGCGATTGCGGCTGCGCGTCGCGCTGTCCTTGTAGTCCGGGTTTTTGATCCATTCCTCGTGGCCGACGAGCCTGCACAGCTTGGCCCACATGTCCTCGGTCGCCGCGGCCATGTTGAACGGGCCGTCCTTGGCTTCGAACATGCCGTAGGGATAGATCACCGGATGGTCGTTGCCCGCGACCGTGGGCGTGTCGCCAAGCGACAGCTGGCGTTGCCCCTGCACCGTCAGCAGCCCGATCAGCCCGGCGAGCAGCGAGGTTTCGACGAGCTGGCCGCGGCCGGTGGCCATGCGCTGGATCACGGCGGCCTGCACGCCAAGGGCCGCCCACATGCCGGAGACCACGTCGCCGATGGGAATGCCGACCCGCGTCGGGCCTGTTGCCTCGTGGCCGGTGAGGCTCATGAGCCCGGACATGCCCTGCGCGATCTGGTCCACGCCCGGCCAGCCGCCGTACGGGCCGCTCGTGCCAAAGCCGGTGACGGAGGCGAAGATGAGCCGCGGGTTGCGAGCGGCAAGTGTCGCGTAGTCCATCTTCATGTCGGTCATGACGCCGGGTTTGAAGTTCTCGACCAGGATGTCGGCCTTGTCGGCCAGCGTGCGGATGAGGTCGAGGCCGGCGGGGTCACGGAAGTTGACCGCGAGGCTGCGCTTGTTGCGGTGGATGCTGAGGTAATAGACGCTGATGCCATCCTGGAAAGGGCCCCAGCCGCGCACCATTTCGCCTTCGGGTGTGGGTTCGATCTTAATTACGTCTGCGCCGAGGTCGGCGAGGATCATTGCGCAGAATGGACCCGCGAGCGCGCGTGAAAGATCGAGCACGCGCAGCCCGGTGAGAGGGAGG
>CAZZDV010000455.1:0-1985 GCA_964652785.1 uncultured Bordetella sp. | reverse complement strand
TGGGCACCCCGGTCTGGTCGCACGAGGGCATCCTCTGCACCGGCGAATCCTACAAGGACAAGGTGAAGCTGACCTTCGCCAAGGGCGCGGCCCTCAAGGATCCGGACCGCCTCTTCAACTCGAGCCTCGACGGGAACGTTCGTCGCGCAATCGACCTCGCCGAAGGAGCGGAAATTGACGCGTCGGCGTTCAAGGCGCTCATTCGCCAGGCGGCCGCCCTCAACAGTTCCGGCAAGTCGAAGCCTACGAAGAAGGCGAAGCCCAAGTAAGTGCGCCTCCGCGTGCCATTGCGAACGCAAATTGACCCTGCGCGTCCCGTAGTCCACGCTCCGCCAATGACCGTAAAAATCGTAACCTACCGCGCCCTCGAGGCCGGACCCGCGCTGACCGTGCTCGGCGCAGTGCATGGCAACGAGCGCGCCGGAGCGCAGGCGATCGGCCGTCTCATCGCCGACATCGACAGCGGCGCGGTGGCCCTCGGGCGCGGGACGCTGCGGCTCGTGCCGGTCACCAATCCCAGGGCCTATGCGGCGGGCGTGCGCTTCATGGAGCGCAACCTCAACCGCTTCCTCTACCCCAAGGAGGAGAGGACGCGCTACGAGGATCACCTCGACCCGATCCTCTGCGGGGTCCTCGACGAGACCGAAGTGCTGCTGGACCTGCACTCGTACACTTCGCAGGGCGGGCCGTTCATCTTCCTTGGCGGATTCGAGGCGAAAGAGACGGCGTACGCGCGGGCGCTCGGCGTGCCGGACTTCGTCTATGGGTGGTCGGAGGCTTTCGGCAGCGGCCCCGACAAGGAGTCGCAGGGCACCACCGAGTATGCGCGGACCAAGGGCGCGCTCGCCGTCACGCTCGAGTGCGGGCATCACAACAACCCGGATGCGGCGGACGTGGCCTACCGCGCCATCCTGCTGGCACTGGTGCACCTGGGCATGCTTGAGGCGGACTCGCCCACGGCGAGGAGCATGAATCGCGGGACGCCCTTGTCCGGGCAGCGGTGCATCCGCATGAAGAGCGCGCACTTCCGGCAGGAGGGCGCCACCTTCAGCAAGCCCTGGCGGCACCTGGACTCCGTGCGCAAGGGCGAGGCGATCGCATTGCTGCCGGGCGGGGAGGCCGTGGCCGCGCCCGAGGACGCGATCATCGTCATGCCGAACGGCAATGCGGCGACCGGCGTCGAGTGGTTTTACCTCGGGACCGAAACGGACTTTCCTTCCTGAGCGGGCAGCGGCACGCGGGCTCAGCCGTTGAGCCTGCGCACTTCGATCTTCGCGCCGGGCAGCCACACCCGCACCATCATCGGCACGAGTTCTTCCAGCCCCCCGTGCACGGTCATGCCGAAGACGTGGCTGCGCGTGTGCGGGAAGGCGATCGCGCCGTGCAGCACCTGCGCGAGCTCGAGCTCCTTGCCGGTGACCGCGCGTTTTGCTGCCTTGGTGAGGCCGGCCTCGTGCCGCAGCTCGCGGATCATCGGGACCAGGATGCGCCTGGCGAGCGTGCCGCTGAAGTCGCCGGACTTATGCAGGCCCAGCAGCCCGGCGCGTGTCCACAGGCGCGCGCCGCTGCGCTCGATATTGCCGCGGTATTCCACGTAGAAGCGCGAAAGGCGCTTCTCGAGCGGCAGGCTCCGGTCGAGGAGCAGCGCATCCCATTGCGGTTTCCAGCGCCCCGCGAAAAGCTGCTTGAAGACGCGATCGAGCAGGGCCTTCTTGCCGCCGACCGCTCCGGCAAGCGCGGCAGTCGTCACCTTCGCCGCGCTCGCGATGCGCGAGAGCGGCACGTCGAACCCGTGCTCGGCGTACAGGCGCGACGCCGCGTTGACAATGCGCTCTTCCAAGGCATCCTTGGGCCTGGAAGCCGGTTTGGCTGACGTTCGTTTTGCCATCGCTTACTCCGTTAATATGGAACCTGATATGGATAACCGCATGCGCCGCATTCTCCTGGCCTTTGCCCTGTTCGCGCTGGCCCAGTTCGCAGTTGCG
>CAZZDV010000454.1:0-1997 GCA_964652785.1 uncultured Bordetella sp. | reverse complement strand
CGCGGCACTGGAAGAAGCGGTTTCCGGCGCCTGCTTAGCCGGCTGGATCCTGTCCCCCGCTAGACGAAATCCATCGCCGGCCCCGCATTCGCGGAGCGCAAGATCGAGCGCATCGTCGATTCGAAGACCTCGGTGCCCGAAACGCCGACGACCGGGGTTTCCTTGCGCATTGTGAGCACCAGGCCGTCGCGGGCGACGGCCTTGATCTCCGTGATCGCCACCTTGAGTCCCGGCGAAGCGATGAGCTTCGCCTGGCACCGGTCCAGCCCCGTGGTCGCGAGCGCGCAGCAGATCATGGTGTTGACGTTGCGCGGATAGAGGCGGGCGATGCCCCGCGCCGGACCCGCGTACACCACGGTCTCGGTGACGATGGTCTTCTCGTAGCCGGACTCCGAGAAATCGATGTTCGCCGGGTTCTTGATGAAGGTGATCTCGACCTTTTCCCACAGGTGCCGCCACTCGACGAGGTTGTCGATGCCGATCAGCGCGCCGTGCGGGATCAGCAGGCGCGTGCCCGAGCGCGTAGCTTGCGCGACCAGCCGCTCGCGCAGCGGATCGTCGGCCAGCGCGGTTACCGACAGCGGCAGGTACGAAGCATGCGAGAGGATCTGCTCGGCATGGCGGCGCGTGTAGTCCGGATGGGCCATCTCGACCACGACTGCGGGCTTGCGCGAGGCGCTCTGCGCAAGGTCCTCGAGCACGAGTTCCGCCGGCACGCCTTTGAGCCGTGCGGCACTTCGATTGTGGACATACGCGATTTCGAGGCCCAGCTCCGGCTGCGAGCGGATGCGCTCGTAAACCTGCGCACCGATGTAGCCGAGGCCGATCAGGCCGACGCGGGTTACGCCTTGCTTCATTGCGAACCTCCGCATGCGTGGTGAATCAGTTGGCGGCCGGGCGCCTTGCGCGCCTGCCGCATGGCGCTTTACGATTTCGCCGGCAGGATTGCGCGAATTTGATCCGCGAACGTCGGCACCGAATGCATCGTGGATTGCCACACCACGCCCAGATCGACGTCAAAATAGCCGTGAACGAGCCGATTGCGGATGCCGCTCGCCTTCTGCCAAGGCACATCAGGATTTGCATCCCGGAACTCCGGCGTGAGGTTCGCGCACGCCTCGCCGATAATCTCCAGGTTCCGCATCACCGCGTCCTGGAGCATCCGATTGGCGAGGAACTCGTCGCGATTGACGTTCGACAGATAGCCTGCGATCCGGTCTGAGGCATCGACAATGTGCCGCAGTCGCAACTCATCGCGTTCGTTCAAAGGGGGCGCGCCTCGGCGAGGACCTGCTCCCGGACGTAGTGTGAAATCTCCGCGGGCGTGCGTACGTCGACCCGGACGCCAAGAAGGTCGCGTAACGCCTGCTCGAGCCCCGCGAGAGTGAACAGCGTCACGTACTCCTCGACATCCACCAGAAGGTCGATGTCGCTGCCCTCTCGGTCGGCGCCACGCGCCACGGAACCGAACACCCGAACGTTCCGTGCACCGTGTGCCCGCGCGATTTCGAGCACGCGGTCACGGTGGGTCTTGAGTGCGGTGGACGGTTGCGCCATGCGATTACCCTGGAGCACGTAGTTTGACCTTCGGCGAACGACTATATCAAACAGGGCATGAATCGGACGAGCCTCGCGCTGCGGCGGCCCAGCTATCGCAGCGCCGCTGCCGCGCTTGGGTCTTCGAGGCCGGCGGCGATGCGCAGGAAGGTCGTCAACCTCCGCCGATCTTCCGGTTTCCTTGACGCGATCGACCGGCTGCGAGGCGGCCCGCCTGATCCGCGCCCTGCGGCTGCGGGATTTGATGATCGTGGCGCTCACGGGGTGGGGGCAACCCATGGACCTGGAGATGTCGACGCGGCTGGCATCGACCACCATCTGCTCAAGCCGGTGCAATTTTCCGCGCTGATGGACATCCCTCGACGCCTGAATCTGGGTGTGTGTCGCGGTTCCGTTCGATCGATCAAATACTGCCAATTTCGTCAAAGACCCTCCAGCCT
>CAZZDV010000453.1:0-2003 GCA_964652785.1 uncultured Bordetella sp. | reverse complement strand
GCCTCGCGCGCGAGGCCATCATGTTCGACCGCATTTTCCATGCGGACACGCCGGAAGGGCGGCTCATCGCCAACCAGGTCGTGCAGCCCGGCGCGATCGACGATGCCGTGCGCGAGTGCGTAGCCAACGCGGTGGGCTCCGGCATGATCAGCGCCGGCGGCAACCGCAAGGCGATGCGCGTCCAGGCCGAGCCGCTGGAACTGTTTCGCAGCTACATGACGACTTACGCGGTCGAACAGGCGTTCTGCCACCTGAGCGAGCAGCTCGTGCAGAATCTCGAGAAGCACTGGAACGCCAAGGCACGCAAACTTTGAAAATGGACCTGCAAGCATGAACTCCCCCTCTTTTGCGGCGACGGCCGCCGCACTGACCGAGCCGCTCGACTGGCCCGAGGAAGGCGTGGCGCGCGTGCCTTTCCGCGTGTTTTCGGACGCGGAAATCTACGCGCTCGAGCAGGAGCGCATCTTCCGGGGCCCGATCTGGAATTTCCTTTGCATGGAAGCCGACGTGGCCAAGCCCGGCGACGTTCGCACCACCTGGGTCGGCGAGACGCCGGTGGTCGTCACGCGCGATCACGACCTCGAGCTGCACGCGATGATCAACCGCTGCGCGCACAAGGGTGCGCTGGTGTGCCTCAAGCAGCGGGAGAACCGCGAGTCGCTCACCTGCGTGTATCACGCATGGAACTACGGCCTCGACGGCCGGCTCAAGACCGTCGCCTTCCGCAACGGGATCAAGGGCAAGGGCGGCATGCCGGAGGACTTCGATCCTTCGAAGCATCGCCTGCAGCCGCTGCGCGTCGCGACTTTCTGCGGGCTGGTGTTCGGCACCTTTTCCGAAGAAACGGAGTCGCTCGAGGAGTACCTGGGCGCGCCGATGTCGAAATTCCTCGCGCGCAACCTCGACCGCCCGCTCAAAGTCCTCGGCGTGCACAGCCAGATGATCCACAACAACTGGAAGCTCTACGCCGAGAACGTGCGCGATTCCTACCACGCCACGCTCTTGCACACGTTCTACACGACCTTCAACGTGAACCGCCTCGACATGGACGGCGGCATCATCCTGTCGGACAAGAAGTGGCACCACATCAGCTACACCAAGCGCGCGACACTCGCGGCGGAGAAGGAATACGACTCCGTCCATTCGAGCCAGTTCAAGTCCGACCTCGCCGGACCCGAGCTGCTCAAGGCGTGGGACGAGTTCGAGGACGGCATCACGCACAGCATCCAGACCGTGTTCCCGACGCTGGTGGTGCATTTCACGCTCAATTCGCTCGCGGTCCGGTATTTCGTGCCGCGCGGGGTCGACAAGACGGAGCTCTACTGGGTCTTCCTCGGCTACGAGCGCGACGACGCGGAGCAGGAAGAGATGCGCGTGATGCAGGGCAATCTCACCGGCGCCGCGGGGCTTGTGTCGCTCGAGGACGGCTGCATCAACTCTTTTGTCCAGCGCGGCACGCGCGCCAGCCCCGAAGCCGAGGCGTTCATCGAGATGGGCGGCAAAGTGGCCGAGTCGAACGAATCCTCGCGCGCCACCGAAGCCTCGGTGCGCGGGTTCTGGCACGGGTACCGCAACATCATGGGTTTTCACTGAATGAATGCGCAAGAGGCCGCGCTCGACCCCTCGACCTGGCTCAAGGTCGAATCCTTCCTCGCCGACTACGCGCATCGTCTCGACGACGGCCTGATCGACGAGTGGACCGGTTTCTTCACCGAGGACGCGACCTACCAGATCACGACGCGCGAGAACCACGAGGCCGGCTACCCGATCGGCATCATGCTCTGCAAGGGCAAGGGAATGATGGAAGACCGCGTGCTCGCGCTGAAAACCGCCAACGTCTTCGAGCCGCACACCTACTGCCACATCGTCGGCCGGCCGGACCTGAAGGAGGCGTCGCCAGGCAAGCTGGCCGCGCGCTCGAACTTCGTCGTGTACCGCACGATGGAAGACGGCGAGGCGAGGCTCTTCGCCTCCGGCAAGTACCTCGACCGCATCGTCGTGGA
>CAZZDV010000452.1:0-2006 GCA_964652785.1 uncultured Bordetella sp. | reverse complement strand
TTCGACACGGGCATAGGGCAGTTGCTCGCGAGCGCGCAGGAACGCGCCACCCACCTGACCGTATTGAATCCATAGCGTGGCGTTTCCGCTGTTCCATTATCTTCCTTGCACCGGGAAGACCTAATGTACACAATTGCCGCTTATGGACAACGATTCCACCGAAGCCGGCCGCAGCTACCACGACATGGGCGGGCTGCCGGCCGGGCGCGTCGTGCCCGAAGAGCACGACTACGCCGCCTGGGAGCGCCGGGTGGATGCGATGATGATGCTGCTCACCGGCACCTCGGGCGGCAAGCGCCGCATGAGCGTCGACGAGCTGCGCAAGAACATCGAGTCGATCGCCCCGGAAACCTACGATCGCATGGACTATTACGAGCGCTGGGTAACCTCGCTCACGCAGACGATGCTCCAGCGCGGCCACATCACCACGGACGAGCTTACGCGCAAGATGGCCGAAGTCGCTTCGAGAAAGCAGGATGCCGGAAACGCTTGAGCGCAGCGAGGTGGCCGCGCGCTTCGCGCCCGGCGAGCGCGTGCGCGTGCTCAAGGCCGCGCCGCTCGGGCATGTGCGCACGCCGTGGTACATCCGCGGGCACGAAGGCGTGGTCGAGCGCCTCTGCGGCGCGTTCCCGAATCCGGAGGAGCTTGCGTATGCGCGAACAGGCGAGCCGCGCCAGCCGCTGTATCGCGTGCGCTTCCTGCAGAAACAGGTCTGGCCGGAGTACGCCGGCCGGGAGGACGACGTGATCGAGATCGAAATCTTCCAACATTGGCTCGAACCCTTATGAGCAGCGACAAGGACCTCGGTACCTACCAGCCGCTCACCTACTACCAGATGATGGAGGTGAGCCTGCGCGAGCTGCTGGTGGAGAAGGGCGTGATCAGCGAGGCCGAAGTCGAGCGCGCGATGGGCGAGATCGGCGCGCGCAGTCCCGAACGCGGCGCACGCATGGTTGCGCGGGCGTGGCTCGACCCGGCCTACAAGGCGCGCATGCTCGCCGACGGCAGCAAGGCGGCGGAGGAGCTCGGTTTCGAAGTGCCGGGGCTCAGGCTGATCGTGGTCGAGAATACGCCGGACACGCACAACGTCATCGTCTGCACCCTGTGCTCCTGTTACCCCCGAATGCTCCTGGGCATCCCGCCCGAGTGGTACAAATCGCGCAATTACCGCAGCCGCGTGGTGCGCGAGCCCCGCGCGGTGCTCGAAGAGTTCGGCACCGCGATCCCCGAAAGCATGCAGATCCGCGTCCACGACAGCACGGCTGACATGCGTTATATCGTGCTGCCGGTGCGGCCGGCCGGCACCGAAAAACTTTCTGAAGATGAGCTCGTTGCGCTGGTGACGCGAGACAGCCTCATCGGCGTATCCATTCCTTCTTTTCCCTAGGTAAACAATGACGAAGCTCTTCACCCCGATCCAGCTCGGGGGCATAACGCTATCCAATCGAATCGTCGTCGCGCCGATGTGCCAGTACTCCGCCGCCGACGGCAGCATGGGCGACTGGCATCTCGCGCACCTCGGGAGCCTCGCCATTTCCGGCGCCGGCCTGCTCGTCATCGAGGCCACGGCGGTCACGCGGCACGGCCGCATCAGTCACGGCTGCACCGGCCTCTACAACGACCGCAACGAAGCGGCGATGAAGCGAGTGGTCGACGCCTGCCGCCGCCTCACGACGAACCCCATCGGCATCCAGCTGGCGCACGCCGGGCGCAAGGGCTCGGTCACTGTCGCCTGGGAAGGTCAGCGCCCGGTGCCACTTGACCAGGGCGGTTGGCCGATCTACAGCGCCTCGGCGATCGCCTACCCGGGCCGGGCAGTACCGCGCGAACTCGATGCCGCAGGCATCGGGGCCACGGTCAAGGCGTTTGTCGATGCAGCGAAGCGGGCCGATGCCATCGGCGTCGATCTGATCGAGCTGCATGGGGCGCACGGCTATCTGATTCATGGATTTCTCTCCCCCCTATCCAACCACCGCACCGACGCCTTCGGTGGCACGCGGGACGGC
>CAZZDV010000451.1:0-2015 GCA_964652785.1 uncultured Bordetella sp. | reverse complement strand
CGCCGTTCGGGCGCGACACGGACCACTACCGTCGCCACCTGCCTGCGGTGCTGTCAATCGACTGCCCGATGGTGGTCTACACCGACGCCGCTCACCTGGAGCTGGTGCGCGAGCTGCGCGGAGAGCGGCCCACCCGCATCCAGACGCTCGAGCCCCGCAGCACTGGCGAACGTCCGCGCGAGCGGCGCGCGCTGGCCCCTCGCAACCACTGGCGCGGCCGGGGGCTTGCCGGCGCCTGTGGCGCGGCTTGCCGACGGCGATGGGACGGGACTTGGAGTCTGGCTGCTTCACCAGGAGCGGTGAGTTCGCGCGGCAACCTGCTGGACCACTTGCTAAGCGCGGACAATGACAATGCGGCCTGGAGATGGCTGTGCGACTTGCGCCGCGCTTTCCCGCCCGATGCCGATATCTGGCATTTGCTTCTACTGCCTAGAACCGGAAGAATCCTAACCCACGTCGAACCGCTCCCTGAGTCTCTTCGCGTGGTCGAGCAATCGAGGCACGTGTTGTGTCGCCGCCTCCCAGACAATCCGCGAATCGACCGCGAAGTAGTGGTGCGCAATCAGGTCCCGCATCCGCGCTGGCCCAGACCAGTCCGCCTCGGGCACGGAAGCCTTTGCGTCCTCAGGGAGCTTTTTGACCGCTTCCCCGATCACTTCGAGATTGAAAAGCACGGCGTCGAAAAGCATCTCGTCGGCGGCGAACGCATCGAATTCCCGGCCCTTGAGGAAGCGCCCGATCTTTTCCGCGCTCTCGATCAAATCATCGAGATAAAGCAGCCAGTCACGCGACACGGATCAGGTCCCGCTCCACATGCCTGCGCGCCCTGGGCTTGAGCCCCCCTTCGGTCACGAGATCCACCGTCCTGCCGAACAGCGCCTCAAGATAATCCTTGAGGCCGAAGTAGCCGCGAAACGTAGACTCACCCTCGAATTCGACAAGCACGTCCACGTCGCTACCTTCGAGCATCTCGTCGCGCGCGGCAGAGCCGAACAGCGCCAGGCGCTTCACACCGAAGCGCTCGGCGAATTCCTCATTGCGCGCGGCAAGCGCCTCAAGAACCTTCTGACGATTCATGGCTTTCCAGCCCAGAGTTGCGTGCCGGCCATTCTAGCAGGACGTCTTTCACAGGCTCGTCGATGGTGCGGCCGCGGTTGAGGGAGCGCAGCCTGTCCTGGGTATAGGTCTGGTCGTTGGGCAGCGGCTCGAGGTACCGGATCGAGCGCGTACGCCAGCCCAGCAGCGGATCGCGGGCATCCGCGACGCCGCCCAGAAGGGTGCATGAGGGCGGCCTGCCTCTCGGCCGCCTCGAAGTCGGCGTAGTCACTGTGACAGTTTACACTCGCTCGGTAATGTACTGGTATCGGTACAAAACTGCTCCAAAGCCGGCTCCAGGCGAAGGGTTTCGGTTTAAATGTTCCGAAATCACCCAGTGCGGGTACCAGTCCCCATTCACCTTGGCGTCGTTCAACAACGTGCGCGTGCTCAAGTACCTCAAGACGTATGGCCTGGAGTTCAACGCGCAGCGGTTCAACTGCGATTTGGCGCCGTACCCGACAGTCATGCGGATATTCGAGGCGGGTGCCGCGCTGGTGAGCGGATGCATCTCGCAGCCGATGATTTGCGACACGGCGCGCACGTACCACTTGTCCTCCGCGCCCCTGGGCATCAGCGGCGGCTCGGGATGGATGTCGTCGAGGTACTCGATCATGGCCATGGATTGGGTGAACACCCGCCCTGCGTCGTCGACGAGCGCCGGGACCAGGCCCTGCGGGTTCTTCGCAAGGTAGTCCGCCGCGTGGTGCTCCATCTTCGGCAGGCTGACGAACCTCGGCTCGTAAGCGATGCCTTTGTACGCAAGCGCGATCCTCAACCTGAAAGAGGTCGAGGACCGGAAGAGGCGGGAGGACTACGATTTCAGCCACTTCTTCGACGCCGTCGCGCGCGACGGCTGGCATCGCACCAAGTGGGACAAGACCGAGGTCGTCTTCGCGACCGAGGGCAAGGTGCATGTC
>CAZZDV010000450.1:0-2024 GCA_964652785.1 uncultured Bordetella sp. | reverse complement strand
AGCCACACCACGATCGCAACATTGACCAGGTTGGCGCCAACGCCGAAGGCGAACGCGTTGCGATACGACCCCGTCAGGTCGAAGATCCACCCGCCGAGCCAGCCGCCAAAGCCCATCCCGAACAGCGCCGCGAGCAACACCACGCCGGTCCGCCCCGCGGCCTGGCCGGGGTGAAATACTCGCGCACGATGAGCGTGTAGGCCGGCACGATGCCGCCCTGGAAGAAGCCGAACAGGATCGATAGTGCGTACAGCGAGCCCACGCTGTCGAACGGCACGAACAACGCCAGTGAGACGCATTGCATCACCGACCCGAAAAGCAAGGTGCGCAGCCCGCCGATCGTGTCCGACATCCAGCCCATCAGGATCCGGCTGACCACCCCTGCGCCGAGCATCAGCGAAAGCATCAGCGCACCGCGCGCCGCGCCGTAACCGAGGTCGCCGCAGTACGCGACGATATGCACTTGCGGCAGGGCCATCGCGACACAACAGCAGAATCCCGCGAAAGCGAGGATGGCCTGCAGCGTGCCCGGCGCAAGGCCGAGCGGCCGGCCGGTTTGGTCTGCCTGCGCCGATAGCGGGACCGATGCGCCCACCGGGGATCTTTTCCTGAGCATGAAGGCAAGCGGAAGCATCAAGGCGACACACGCTATTCCCGTGCCCACAAAGGTCGCCCGCCAGCCTGCCCGGTCGAAAAAATACTGCAGGATCGGCGGCCACAACGCACCCGCGGCGAGATTGCCGCTTACGCAGATCGCCATCGCCATGCCGCGCCGTTTCGAGAACCAGTGCGACACGTCCGCGATCAGCGGGCCGAAGCTCGCGGCGCCGCCGAACATCGCGATTACCACGCCCTGGATCAGCGCAAATTGCCACAAGCTCTGCGCCTGCGCGGCCGCGACGAACCCCGCGCCGAGGAAAAGCGCACCGCTGATCGAAGGCAGGAGGATGCCCCAGCGGTCGGTGACCCTGCCGACCAGGATGCCGCCAAAGCCAAAGCCCAGCGTCGTCAGCAGCCAGGGGATCGAGGCTTCCGCCCGGGTCGTGCCGAACTCCTTCTGCAGGAGAGGCAGGACTACGAAGACCGCGTACATGCCCGACCCGCCGATGGTCATGAGGGCGAAGGAAGCGGCAAGCCGCCGCCACGCGTAGGGGGATTCGATGCCGGGGTGGTCGGAGGACATTTATTCCAACGCAACGTTCAGCATCGCTTTCACCCCGGTCTTCATGTATTTCTCGTCGATCCGGAACAGCGGCGAATTGTTGGAATTGTTGGGTGCGCCGATCCCGGGCAGGATGCGGCCTTGGTCATGTCCGGGAGGACGTACTCGAAGCGCACGGCGTTCGGATTCAGCACGTCCCAGCCCTGATCCTTGAGCTGGGCGTCGATCTTGACGCGTGAAAAGGCTTCGTTCGTTCCCGGCATGACGATTCCCGCGCTACGCTGGTTGCGGTTGGCCGGTCGGGGATTTTTCCGGCTTGGTCGGGAGCGTCTTGATCTCCGTGCCGGCCTCCTCCTCGGCGATTCGCACGTCGTAGAGCGCCTGCAGATTCATCCAGAACTGCGGGCTGGTGCTGAACCAGTGCGCGAACCGAAGCGCGGTATCGCCGGTGATTGCGCGCTTGCCGTTGATGATCTGGCTGATGCGGTTGGCGGGCACCCGGATCTGCCGCGACAACTCGGTCGGGCTGACGCCGAGTTCTTCAAGTTCGTCGGCGAGAATTTCGCCGGGGTGGATCGGTGTGCGGGCCATGGGCAAGTTCCTTTCAGTGGTAGTCCACGATTTCGACGTTCAAGGGTCCGCTCTGCCCCTCGGGCCATTCGAAACAGATTCGCCATTGCATGTTGATGCGGATGCTGTACTGGCCCTCGCGGTCGCCTTTCATGCCCTCCAGCGCATTCGATGGCAGCGCCTGAAGGTCCGGAACACTGGTTGCCGCGTCGAGAATATCGAGGCGTTTTTCGGCTTGGCGGCGAAAGCCCTCGAACTCCTTGACGCGCTTGCCTTCGGCAAATTCCTTCGT
>CAZZDV010000449.1:0-2031 GCA_964652785.1 uncultured Bordetella sp. | reverse complement strand
GGCGGCCCGTCCAGACTGCCGCTGGTCATCGCGCCGACCGGCGGCATCGGCATTGCGTGGCCGGGGGCGGACGTGGCGATCGCGCGCGCGGCCGCGCATTACGGCATTCCGTACACGCTCTCCACGACCTCGACCGCCACCATCGAGGCGGTCGCGGAGGCCAACGGGGACGGGCGCCGCTGGTTCCAGCTCTACATTCTTTACGACCGCGATTTCACCGACAAGCTCGTCGAGCGCGCGCGGGTCGCGGGCTACGAAGCCCTCGTGGTGACCGTGGACCTGCCGGTCGGCGGAAAACGAGAGCGCGATACCTACAACCGTTTCGTGCAGCCCTACCGTCCGCGGCCGGCGCAGTTCCTCGACGTGCTGGCCAAGCCCGGCTGGATGCTCGGGATCCTGGCCAACGGCGGCCTGCCTACGCTGGAGAACCTGGCCGGCTTCGACAACCGCAAGCCCGACTCGCTGATGACGCTTTCTTCGGCCGTGGGGCACAACCTCGACGCGGGCTTCGATTACGACGGCCTCAAGCGGCTGCGCGACCTCTGGAAGGGCAAGCTCGTGGTCAAGGGCGTTGCGCGCGCGGACGATGCGCAGCGAATCGTCGACCTCGGCGCCGAGTGCGTCTGGATCTCCAACCACGGCGGCCGCCAGCTCGATTCGGCGATGGCCACGCTCGACACGCTCCCTTCGATCGTGGCCGCGGTCGGCTCGAAAGTGCCCGTCATCCTCGATGGCGGGGTGCGGCGCGGCGTCGACATGATCAAGGCCCGCGCGCTCGGCGCGCAGGCCGTGTGCGCCGGACGCCCGACGCTCTATGGCGCTTCCGCCGCGGGCGAACCCGGGGCCATGCGGGCGTTGGCGATCCTCGCCGACGAACTGCACCGGAACATGCAGCTCTGCGGCACGCCGACCATCGCCGACATCGGCCCGGATCTGATCGCGAAGGCGGGTCCGCGATGAAGCTGCCCTTTCTCGTCGCAGGCGGCGGCATTGGCGGACTGGCCGCGGCGCTCGCGCTCGCGCGCAAAGGGTATCCGGTACGCGTGCTCGAGCAGTCCGACGAGTTCAAGGAGATCGGCGCCGGTATCCAGCTCGGGCCAAACGTGTTCCGCATGTTCGAGGTGCTCGGCCTCACCGACGCGATCAAGGGCCTCGCCGCGTTCCCGGAAAACCTCGTGATGATGGATGGCCTCACCGGCGAGGAGATCACGCGCGTGCCGATCGGAAGCGAGGCCTTCCGCACGCGCTTCGGCGGTTATCCCTACGCGGTGATCCATCGTGGGGACATGCATCGCGTCTACCTCGAGGCTTGCCAGGCGCAGAAGGGCCTCGAGCTCTCGGTCCAGAGGAAGGCAGTCCGCTATGAGGACAAGGGCGACCGCGTAGTGCTGCACATGGACGACGGCGAGGCGATCGAAGGCTGCGCGCTCATCGGCGCCGACGGCCTGTGGTCGCGCGTGAGGGAGCAGATGCTCGGCGACGGCAAGCCGCGAGTGTCTGGGCACATCGCCTACCGCGCGGTGCTGAAACGCGAAGAGGTGCCCGAAGGCCTGTGGCAGAACAACGTCGTGCTGTGGGCCGGTCCGAAGACGCATCTCGTGCACTATCCGCTGCGGCGCGGCGAACTCTACAACCTGGTGGCCGTGTTCCACAGCGACAAGTACGAGGAAGGCTGGGATGCTTTCGGCGACCCTGGCGAACTGCACGAGAAGTTTGCCGGCGAACGCCCCGAGGTGCTGGCCCTGCTCGAGAAGATCGACGCCTGGAAGATGTGGGTCCTGTGCGACCGCGAGCCGGTCCGCGAATGGTCAAAAGGCCGCGTGACGCTGCTGGGCGACGCGGCGCATCCGATGCTGCAGTACCTCGCGCAGGGGGCCAACATGGCGACGGAAGATGCAGTGGTGCTGGCCGCGTGCGTGGGACTTTCAGGCGGCAATATCGAGGCCGCCTTCAAACGCTACCAGGACGAGCGTTACCTGAGGACGGCAAGGGTCCAGACCACCGCGCGCTTCTACGGCGACGTGTTTCACG
>CAZZDV010000448.1:0-2035 GCA_964652785.1 uncultured Bordetella sp. | reverse complement strand
CCGAGGAACAAACGGTACGCCGGGTTGCGGCTCTCGTCCACGTAAGGATAGCCAAGCGCGGAGAGAAACCTGCGAAACGCCGGCATCTCCTTCTTCGGCACCTGCATGCCCACGAGCACGCGCCCGTAGTCTGCGCCATGGTTGCGATAGTGAAACAGGCTGATGTTCCAGTCGGTGCGCATGTTGTCGAGGAACTTCATCAGCGCGCCGGGCCGCTCCGGGAACTCGAAGCGATAGAGCAGCTCGTCCTTTGCGGCCGCGGCGTGGCCGCCGACGAGGTGGCGCACGTGCAGCTTGGCCATCTCGTTGTCCGAGAGGTCGAGCGCCTTCAAGCCGTGGCGCCCCAGCGTGCGCACGAGCTTCGCGGTCTCGTCGGTGCCATGCACCTGCACGCCGACGAAGACATGCGCTTGCCTCGGGTCGGCGATGCGGTAGTTGAATTCGGTGATGTTGCGCGCGCCGAGCGTCGCGCAGAAGCGCTTGAAGCTGCCCGGCTTCTCCGGAATGCTGACCGCGAGGATCGCTTCGCGGTGCTCGCCGACCTCGGCGCGCTCGGCCACGAAGCGCAGGCGGTCGAAATTGGTGTTCGCGCCGCAGGCGATCGCCACGAATGTCTCGTTCTTGAGCCCGGTCTTCTCCGCGTAGGCCTTGGCGCCCGCAATCGAAAGCGCGCCGGCCGGCTCGAGGATCGAACGATTGTCCTCGAACACGTCCTTGATCGCGGCGCAGGTCTCGTCGGTGTCGACCAGGATCATGTCGTCCACATACTGGCGCGCAAGCCGGAAGGTTTCCTCGCCGACGCGCTTGACCGCCACGCCGTCCGCGAAGAGGCCGACATGGGGCAGTGTGACGCGCCTGCCTTCCTTGAGCGAGCGCGTCATCGCGTCCGAGTCGACCGGCTCGACGCCGATCACCTTGATGTCCGGCCGCAGGCTCTTTACGTAGGCCGCGATGCCGGAAATCAGCCCGCCGCCGCCGACGGCGACGAAGATCGCGTGGATAGGCTGGGGATGCTGGCGCAGGATCTCCATGCCGATCGTGCCCTGCCCCGCGATGACTTCCGGGTCGTCGTACGGATGCACGAAGGTGAGGCCGCGCTTTTTCTCGAGCTTCTTGGCGTGCTCGTAGGCTTCGTCGTAAGAGTCGCCGATGAGCACGACTTCGGCGCCGCGCGCCGCGACCGCGTCGATCTTGATGCGCGGCGTGGTAACCGGCATCACGATTACCGCGCGGCTATTGAGCTTCTGGGCCGCCAGCGCGACGCCCTGCGCATGGTTGCCGGCCGAGGCCGCGATCACGCCGCGCCTCAACTTGTCCTTCGAAAGCCCCGACATCTTGTTGTAGGCGCCGCGCAGCTTGAACGAGAATACCGGCTGCATGTCCTCGCGCTTGAGCAATACGCGATTGCCGATGCGCGCCGACAGGTTCGGCGCGAGTTCGAGCGGCGACTCGATCGCGACGTCGTAGACACGGGCGGTGAGGATCTTCTGCAGGTAATCGCGGGCCATGGTGCTGCTGGGGCGCATGAGCGCTTCTTGAAAGGGCGTCAAGGTTAACAAGACCACCGCGGCGCAACAAGGAAACCGATGCTGGATTCGATTTCAGGCTGGGTCTCGGAGTGGCTCTCCGAAGAGCGCGGCCTTGCGGGCGTTTTCGTCGCGAGCTTCCTCGCCGCGACGATCGTGCCGCTCGCCTCGGAGGCCGTGCTGTTCGCCTACCTGAAGCTCTATCCGGACCAGCTGCCGTGGGCGCTCGCGCTTGCCACGCTTGGCAATACGCTGGGCGGGCTCACTTCTTATGCCATCGGCCGGATGATGCCCGTGCAGGCGCAAAAGAAGCTCGATCCGCGCGTGCTCGAAAAATTCAGGCGCTACGGCAGCCCGCTCGCGTTCTTTGCATGGTTGCCGGTGGTCGGCGACGCGTTCTGCGTCGCCGCCGGCTGGCTGCGCCTCAACTGGCTTGCGGTGACCGCCTTCATGGCGGCCGGGCGGGGCCTGCGCTACTGGGTCGTGGCGCAAGGCGCGTTGCTCTAGCG
>CAZZDV010000447.1:0-2038 GCA_964652785.1 uncultured Bordetella sp. | reverse complement strand
CCCATGGCAGAGATCGGCAAGGCAGCCCCGGAATTCAAGCTCAAGGCCCACGACGGCAGCGAGATCGCGCTTACCCAGTACAAAGGATCCAAGTGGGTGGTCGTGTCGGCCTACCCGTTCGCCTTCACAGGGGGATGAAGCAACCAGGCCTCCAACTTCAACCGTGCGTTGAAGTCATACGAAGCAAAAGGTGTCCAGGTTCTCGGCCTGTCGTGCGACCCGGTCCCCGCGCTCAAAACCTGGGCGCAAAGCATGGGCGGCGTGGGTTATCCGCTCCTTTCGGATTTCCATCCGCACGGCAAGGCATCGCAGGCGCTGGGTATCTACAACGCCGAGGGCGGCTTCCCGCTGCGCTCGGTGGTGGTGATCGACCCGCAGGGCGTCGTGCGGGCCGCGCACACGTATCCGGCGGGCCAGCTGCCGGTGCCTGACGAGGTCCTGAGCGAGATCGCGGGCATGCAGGGCTAGACGATTTCGGAACAATTTTGACCGGGGTCCGCGCCATTACTGGATCTCCGGTCAATTTTGTTCTGGCATCGGTACACTTCCACCTGGCGGCACCCGATCGCCATATCGGGACCGTCCACTAACACGACGTCGCCGCCGAACGCGCGCAACTGCGCGATGAGCTCTTCAGGACGTCGGCCGGATTGATCGGGACCCAGAGCGAAGCGTTCGAGTTCATCAGCTATTTTGCACAAAACGTACAGTATGTCTATAATGAGTCATCCCCTCGCCGGACCCGTCCCCATGGCCTCCACCGCTCCCGCAGCCCGTCGCGCACCCTCGCGCGCCGTTCCTGCCGCGCGCACCTTCCGCAACCGCCGCGGCGAGCTCGTCGATATCCACGCCGTCCCCGCGACGCGCCTCAAGAATGAGCTCGCGGGCATCCTCGAGCAGGCCGCGCGCGACGGCGTCGTCGCGATCACGCGGCACGACCAGCCGCGGGCGGTGATCCTCTCGATCGAGGAGTTCGAGTCGCTGGTCGAGGCGCGCACGCAGCGGCTCGACGACCTCGGCTCGCAGTTCGATTCGCTGCTCGCGGGCATGCAGACCGCCGCATCCAGGAAAGGCATGCAGGCGGCTTTCGACGCTTCGCCCGAGGTGCTCGGCCGGGCCGCGGTCAAGGCGGCGCGCAAGCGCTGATCCCGGCGCGTGGCCGAGGCGCGCCAGTCGCCGCGCATCTATGTCCTCGCCGGCGTCAACGGCGCCGGCAAGAGCAGCATCGCCGGGGCGGCCTTCCGCGGCGCCGGCGCCGACTACTACAACCCCGACGAAGCCGCGCGCAGCCTCATGGCTTCGCGGCCTTCACTGGCGCAGCGCGAAGCCAACAGCCTCGCGTGGCAGCAGGGCAAGCGGCTGCTCGAGCGGGCGATCGCGCAGCGGCTCGACTTCGCTTTCGAGACCACCCTCGGCGCGGCGACGATTCCGGGTCTTCTTCGCGACGCTGCCGCATCAGGGATCGGCATCCACATCTGGTACGTCGGGCTGGCCAGCGCCGAGCTTCACCTCGCGCGCGTGCGTGCCCGCGTCGCGAAGGGCGGGCACGACATCCCGGAGGCGGACATCCGGCGGCGCTACGAGCACAGCCGGCTGAACCTGATTCACCTGCTGCCGCACCTCGCTGCGCTGCGCATTTACGACAACAGCGCCGAGGCCGATCCCGCCGCCGGCAAGGCGCCCGCGCTGCAGCTCGTGCTGCACATGGAGCAGGGGAAGATCCTCAATGTGGGGGGATTGCAGGACACGCCGGACTGGGCGAAGCCGGTGGTGGCCGCGGCGCTGAAGATGCGCGGCGTGCGGCCGAAGGCGGCTAAATCCTGAAGCGGCTCATGAACGGGGACCGAATCCTGGACAAGTTCAACTGCATGTGCGCGGGATTGCTTGCGTTGCTGATGGCACTGGCGTCGCCCGCCGCCTCGCAGGAGCGCTACGCGACCGTGCGCGCGACGCCCGACGGCATCGGCAAGGCCTACATGGGCCGCGAGATCGCGCACGTCATGAGCTACCACGGCGCGCCGTGGCTCGAGCGTCCGGA
>CAZZDV010000446.1:0-2045 GCA_964652785.1 uncultured Bordetella sp. | reverse complement strand
CAGCAGGGAGATCGCAAAATGCCGCCTTCGAATCGCAATGCGGTGAAGGAAGATGACCGACATCGCGTTCTCCATCACCTTGAAAGCGAGGGAGCTGAAGAACAGCATCGTCCCGAACAGCACCCATCCGATGGTCGCGCTGTTGTCGAGGAATGCGCTCAGCTCCTGCACCACCTCCCGCGACTGGCCGGGCACTACGAACTCCAGCGCGCGGCGAAGCGTGGCCAGCAGCTCGGCCTGGTCGATGAAATGCGAGAGCCCCATCACCATGAGGATCAGCAGCGGCACGATCGACAGCAGCGCGTAGTAGGCGACCGCCCCGGCAAGCAGCAGTCCCTGGTTGGCCTGGAAGGCCTTGAGCACCTGCAGCGAGAAAGCAAGCGGGTTCTTGAGGACGAGCTGCGCACGCTCCGGGATCCGGAAATCCATTTTCAGCCTCTGCTACGACCGCCAATTTTAGTTTTTTCGTGCGCGCTCAACGGTACGCAAGCGCACAAAGACGGACGGCGTGGCTTATGAAATGTCAGTATTTTGGCTGGAGAGCCGCGCCAGTGCTGGTGGCGTACCGAAATTTGGCAGTATTAGCGAAACCCGAGAAACAATTCGAGCATCGCGCGCAGGTGCGGCCGCACCTCGCCCGCGAGGTCCTTGCGGTAGCCGAACGGATGCGGCTCGTCCATATACGTGATCTCCGAGAGCTCCAGCTGGACGGCCTCCACGCCTTCGGCTGGCTTGCCATAAGTGCGCGTGATGTAGCCGCCCTTGAAGCGGCCGTTGAGTACCGAGGTGTACCCCGAGGCGGCTTGCGCGATCTCGAGCATTTTCGCGCCGATCTCGGGACGGCAGGACGTACCGCCCGCGGTGCCCAGGTTGAAGTCGGTCAGCTTGCCCTCGAAGAAGCGCGGCACCCTGGAGGCGATCGAGTGTGCGTCCCACAGCAATGCGCTTCCATGCTCGGCCCTGAGGCGCGCGAGCTCTTCCTGCAGCTTCGCGTGGTAGGGCTTCCAGTACGTGCCGACCCGATGGCGGATCTCGGTGTCGTCCGGCTCCTCGCCCATGCGATAGATCGGCTGCTTGGCGAATGTGTCGATGGGGCAGAGGCCCGTGGTGTCCTGGCCCGGATAGAGGTTGGCGTTATCCGGGGGGCGATTGAGGTCGACGACGTAGCGCGAATGCGTGGCCGCGAGAACCGACGCGCCAAGCTCGTCGGCAAAGTCGTAGAGCTGCTCGAGGTGCCAGTCGGTATCCGGGACCGAATGCGCGATCGGCATCATGCGGCGCTTGAGCGCATCCGGAATGTGCGTGCCGACGTGCGGCATTGAAAGCAGCAGCGGTTTCGTGCCCTGCTTGAACTTGAAGAGTTCCATGGGGCGATTCTAGCCCGAGGGCAGCAGCGCGGCCGCCTCCGGCGAGTAGAAGCCACCCGTCACCAGCGCCTTGATCGCTTCGATGTCCGGCGCGAAATAGCGATCCTCGGCGTAGAACGGCACGCGCTCGCGGATCGCGGCCATCGCGCGCTGCAGGGCAGGGGACGTGGCCAGCGGCGATCTGAAATCAACGCCCTGCGCCGCGGCCAGCAATTCGATTGCGACGATGCCAATCGTGTTGTCCGCCATGTCCCCGAGGCGTCGCGCGGCGAAGGTGGCCATGCTCACGTGGTCTTCCTGGTTCGCGGACGTGGGCAGGCTGTCCACGCTGGCGGGATGGGCGAGGGACTTGTTCTCGCTTGCGAGCGCTGCCGCGGTGACCTGCGCGATCATGAATCCTGAATTCAAGCCGCCATGCTCGACCAGGAAAGGTGGCAGGCGGCTGATGCTCGCGTCGATGAGCAACGCGATCCTTCGCTCGGACAACGCACCGATCTCGGCGATCGCAAGCGCGAGCGTGTCGGCGGCAAGCGCCACGGGCTCGGCGTGAAAGTTGCCGCCGGAGAGCACTTCGCCGCTTTCGGGAAAGACGAGCGGATTGTCCGTCACGCCGTTGGCTTCGATCGCGAGCGTTTTCGCAGCCGAGCGCAGGAGGTCGAGGCACGCGCCCATGACCTG
>CAZZDV010000445.1:0-2050 GCA_964652785.1 uncultured Bordetella sp. | reverse complement strand
CCCGGTGCGCGCCCTGGTTCTTCATTACCAGCAGGTCTATGGCAACCGCCACGACGACAAACACGGCGAAGCCCGCCCACATCCACCCGTTAGCGATGCTCTCAAACAAGGATCAAGTCGAGGTTGGCGTCGCGTAGTTACCGGGTTCTTCGCCGGCCACGCGGCGGCCGGTCTCGCGTCTCGCTGGCCGCTCGTTGTGTCGCGCCAGACGGCGCATGACGCTGCGTCCCGCGCGGTCGGCGGCGCGGTCGATGGCGAGGTAAAGGCTGCTCTCCGTATCCTCGATCACCACCGCGGCCGGTCCTTTCAACGTGACCTGAATACAGCAACGCTTGTCGATTCCGCCGCGCGGGACAGATAGCCAAATCAATCCCGCTCTTTTCGGGCGCACCCGGCAGTCCACTTACTGCGCGAGCCACTGAGCGCCGGGCATCACCTGAAAGTTCCTCTTCAGCCCGAGGTGCTTCTAGGCTGAGCGCAGCAGCTTTGGCACGGTGAACACGCACTGGCGGTGCGCCACCGGCGCGAGCACGTTCGCCTCGACCCACTCCCCGTAGAGCAGCAGGCGCTTCTGGTGGCGGCTCGGACAGAATTAGCGGGTCTTGCACAAGTAGGCGAGCAGATAGTCGTGCCGACGCGGCATCGCCAGCGGCACGATATTAGCCTTGCAAATTGGATTGACCGTGTCCAATATGCAAGGTATGTTTGAGCGCCTCGTCCTTCCCCGCCTTCATGATGCAGCCTGCCACTTTCCCGTGGTGGCAATTCTTGGTGCGCGTCAGGCCGGCAAGACCACGCTCGCGCGCGCGGCATTTCCGGACCATGCCTATGTCGATCTCGAAGACCCGCGCACGGCCGCGCGCTTTCGCGACGATCCGCGCTTCGCCCTCGACGATGCGGCGGAGCCAGGCCTGATACTTGACGAGGCGCAGGCGGTTCCGTCGCTCTTCGCGGCGTTGCGCGGCGCGGTCGATGCGCGCAGGCGGGAGAACGGGCGCTACGTGCTCCTCGGCTCGGCGCAGCCCAGCCTCGTGCGCGGCATCGCCGAATCGCTCGCCGGGCGGGTTGCGATTGTCGATCTTGATCCGCTGAGCGCGTGCGAAGCGCTGACCGGCGGCGCGCCGCTGGACTGGCGCACGCTCTGGCTCAAGGGCGGTTTCCCGGACGCGTTGAGCAGCGACTTCCGTGCGTGGTGGAGGGCGTACCTGCGCATGCTCCTCGAACGCGATTTGCCGCAGTACGGGATATCCGCGGATCCGGTGTTCCTGCACCGGCTCCTCACGATGCTTGCCCATCAGCACGGAGGTCTGCTCAATGCGTCCGCCTTGGGATCCTCGCTCGGTGTCTCGCACCACCTGATCCAGCGGCATCTGGACATGCTCGAAGGCGTGTTTCTCGTGCGCCGGCTCGCGCCGTGGTTTCGCAACATCGGCAAACGCCTGACCAAGGCGCCGAAGGTCTACCTGCGCGACACGGGGCTCCTGCATCACCTGCTCAACATTTCGAGCGCGGAAGAACTTGCCAATCACCCTTCCCGTGGCGCGAGCTGGGAGGGGTTCGTGATCGAGGACGTGCTGCGTCGTGAGCGCATCGCGCACCCTTCGGCCCAAGCGTGGTTCTGGCGCACCGCCGCAGGCGCCGAAATCGATCTGCTGCTCGATCGCGGCGCCGAGCGCATCGCGATCGAGATCAAGGCTGGCCGAGGCGACGATGCCCGGGCGCTGCGTTCACTCAGGGGTTCGATGCCGGACGTCGACGCAGCGCGCGCATGGATCGTCGACCAAGCCCCGGGGATTGCGCGCCTCGGGCCGCAAATCGCCCGTGCGGGGTTCGACGCGGTGATCGGCGGGACGCCGTAACGCAGAAGGATCAGGCGGCAATGCGATCGGAGACAACTGCGTGTTGGCGCTGACGCCGAATTGACCCTGGCCGCTGATTTTTACTGCCCCACCCGCAACGTTCGAAACCACTTACCGAAGAGCGTGTTGCGGAGTTGGACGTGGGTCAACGAAGTCCGACGCCTTGGGTCAATTTCGAGTCGGCGACGACA
>CAZZDV010000444.1:0-2061 GCA_964652785.1 uncultured Bordetella sp. | reverse complement strand
CCAAGATCGGCTGGCCGATGTTCTGCGACATCTTCGCGGTGACGATCCTCGCCACGCCGTCCGCCCCTCCGCCGGGCGGGAAGCCCACGACCTAGGTGATCGGCCTGGACGGGAAGGGCTGCTGTGCGGCAGCCGGGGCCGGCGCGAGGCTGGCGGCGAAGGCGAGCGCGATCGAAAAGATGTGGCGTGTATTCATGGTCTCCTCTTGTTTTGGGTCGTACCTGCAAATCCTAACCGCACTGACAGCGCCTGCGCGGCCCGTTCCACCGCTTTGGTCGTCCGGCTGTCCGCCCCGGTATCGATGACGCCTTCGATGCCCACGGCCGTAAGCGCGGCCACCATGCCGCCCCCGAAGCCGAACACCGGCGCCGCGATGCCGCCGACGCCCTGCTGCAATTCGCTCTGGATGCGCGACACGCCCTGCCTGCGGATCTCCTCGAGCAACGCGGGAAATCGCTTGTGCAGCCCGGGCAGTCGGGAGAGTTCGTCCTTGACCAGGGCGGCGGTGATGGATTCGGGCAGGAAGGCGGCAAACAGGCGGCCGGTGGCGGAGTTGGCCAGCGGCATGACCCAGCCGGCCCGCACGTTGGTGGCGACCGGGCGGCTCGACTCCTCCCAGCGCACCACGACCGGCCCCTTGTTGCCCCAGACCGAGAGCATGACCGTTTCGTCGATTTCGGCCCTCAGCTCGGCCACGGCCTCGCCGCCAAGCCTCAGGACATCCAGCCCGCGCAGCGCGCCCAGCCCCAATTCGAGCGCCAGCGGCCCCAAACGATAGCGCCCACTTTCGGCATCCTGCTCGGCCATCCCGGCCCGGATCAGGCTGACCAAATAGCGGTGCGCCTTGGCCGGAGACATCTGCGCGAGGGCTGCCAAGTCCTTCAAGGCCTGTGGCTGGGCGCTCTCGGCCAGCGCCTTGGCCACGCGCAGCCCCGTTTCCAGCGAATTGACGCCCGCCTGCTCGGCCATTGTTCTTGCCAGTCGTAATTTCGGATTGTAGAATCAATTTCGGATAGCGTAACGCAATACCAGCCCAAATGGAAGGCTCCCGATGACGAACCCGCCGCTGCGCTTTTCAGTGTTCTCGGTCAACGACCACCACCCGCGCCTGCCGCGCACCGTCCCGCAGCTCTACGAGCAGGTGATGGCGCAGTGCGAGCTCGCCGAGCGGCTGGGCTACGACACCTTCTTCTGCGCCGAGCACCACTTCCACGAATACGGGGTGGTGCCGGACCCGGCGGTCTTCCTCTCGGCGCTCACGCAACGCACGAAGCGGATCCGCCTGGGCACCGCCATTTCGATCCTCACCTTCCATGATCCGCGCCGGATCGCCGAGACGTATTCGATGCTCGACATGATGAGCGGCGGGCGCTTCGTGTTCGGCGTCGGCTCGGGCTACCTCGCGCACGAATTCATCGGTTACGGCAGCGAGCCGAAAGAAAAGCGCGACCGCTTCAACGAGAACCTCGACATCGTCAAGCGCCTCATGGCCGGAGAGACGCTCTCGTACAAGGGACAGTACTCGCAAAGCGAAAAGGCGGTGCTCAACGTGCTGCCGCACAACGGGCGCGTACCGCCGATCTATGTCGCGGTGCTCGCGCGAGAAGCCGCGTACCACGTCGGCAAGCAGAAGAACCGCATCTTCACGGTGCCCTATGCCTCGTGCAAGAACTTCGAGGACATCGGCGCCCTACTGGCCGAATACCGCAAAGGGCGCGCCGAAGCCGGCTGCCCCGAGGACGATGACGACCACGTCTTCGTGCTGCATACGTACGTTGCGCGCACCGACGAGGAAGCCAAGGCGCAGTGCAAGGCGGCCTACGACCTCTACGTCGCGACCCGGCTGTATGCCAAGCGGCATGAATACGAGGACATCCTGGCCAACGGCATCTGCCTGTTCGGCTCGGTCGAGACGGTGGCGCGCAAGGTCGCAGAGCTGCACGAGATGGGCATCCGGCACGTCGGCACCATCCACAACTTCGGCGCCCAGCCGCCCGAGCTCGTCGAGCGCTCGATGACGCTGTTCGCCAACGAAGTGATGCCGGCAGTGGCTGCGCGCAT
>CAZZDV010000443.1:0-2063 GCA_964652785.1 uncultured Bordetella sp. | reverse complement strand
CTGCCGTCGAGCAGCAATTTGGCCAGTGCGGCGACTTCCGGCCGCGGTTCGAGTAGCGGCAATTCCCGAGCAACGTCATGCGCAAGACCATCGCTTGTTCGTCGCCGCCTCGTGCTTCTTCAACTACCGCTGGCGAGACATACAGTTCGAATTGATGCCGCGCCTCCCAGAACCGCGAAGTGGCTGCCTGGCGTCCGGCAACTTCCGCCGACTGAGCTGGCCGCGCGGCAAGGTAACTGATGACAGAAGTTTCGACGTAGATACGCGGCTTCACTCGGGCATGATAGCAAACGCAGGCTACGAGGCGCCTCGATCACCGGCAGGACGTCGGCAGCACACGGAGAATGGTGATCGTTTCGCCTTCGACGCGATACACCGGGACGTAGTTGGTTTGTCGCGGGCGATGAAGTCCACGATGCGCTCGCGATCCGACATCGCAAGCGGATACCAGGTAAGTTTCATTCCTCCGTGCGGGACTGGCGGCGAAGCGCGTCGCGGCGGGCGGCAAAGTGCTCACGTGCGTTCTCGGCGGAAATTCCGGGGCGCGGGTCGACAGTCGCCTTATGCACCTGCGCCTTGAACCAGGCATCGTAGGCCGCCGCGTCGCCATCGGCAGAGACGTTCGCTGTCTCCGGCGATTCCAGGGCGGGGAATCGAAGAGCTCGTTACGCGTCAGCGCCGGCTCTTTGGCGCGGGTCCAATCGAAGCGAGCTTGCGATGATGTACCTTATGCGGTACATTTCGCAAAGTGTCCGCCCCAGACAAACTCACTGCGGTTTTCTATCGTTCCGCGAGGGGCGGCGAACCCGTTCGTGATTGGCTGAAAGCTCTCCCGCCGCTCGAGCGCAAGGCAATCGGCGAGGATATTGCCTATGTCCAGTACAAGTGGCCGATCGGCAAGCCGCGCGTGGATCACCTCCGCGGTCCGGTCTGGGAGGTCCGTACTTCGCTCGGCAACCGGATCGTGCGCACGCTTTTCGCCGTCGAAGGGCGAACCATGATCCTTCTGCATGGCTTCATCAAGAAAACGCAACAGGCCCGTAGAGAAGACATCGATCTTGCCGAGAAACGACTCAAGGAGTGGCGCCATGGCGAAAAATAATCCCCGTACCGGTTCGGATTTCGACGACTTTCTGAAGGAAGAGGGCATCTTCGACGAGGTTCAGGCGCGGGCGTTGAAGCGCGCTTTGGCCGAACAGATCGCCGACGGCATGGATGCGCGGCAACTTACCAAGCTCGCGATGGCAACACGCATGGAGACCAGCCGCTCGCAACTGGATCGTGTCCTCGATCCCAATAACGTTTCGATCCAGCTCGACACGCTGATCAAGGCCGCGCGCGCCGTCGGCAAGGTCGTGGAAATCAACATCAAACCGGCGAAGAAGTCGGCTCACGCTTGAACGATGTGAGGTGCGCTCGCTTGGAGGGGCCAGGCTCACATTTCGTCGCCTCTAGCGCGTCGAAGTGGCCAATTGCGGGCTGGCCGAACAGCAGCGCCTGTTTCGACGACTCGGCTAATGTGCTTCAGCGACGCGGACCTCGCCAACCGGTTGGTGGGCGGCGGGTAAGGCACGGCGGCGCAAGGAGGGCGAAATACTGCCATTTTTTACGCAAAGTCCGCGTCCCGCCTGACTCTCAGGCCGAAATGCTGCCACCGACCGGCCGGTGCGCATTGCCTCGGGCGGGGAATCGAAGCGCTCGTCCGCGCGCCAGAGTGCGGGCAGCCGCCAGTCAGGATCGGAGCGCATGAGTTCGCGTGCCGTGGCCGTCCGGTCGCCCTCGATGAAAAAGTAGGCGACCACGTTGACAATCGACGACGATCACTCGCGACCCTCGCGCCTCGCCTTGTCGAGGAACTTTCCGGTCAGCGCAAAGCGCCCGCGGAACGGCGGGGGCGCTTCCGCGCCGAATGCCTGTTCGAGAACGGCCAGCACTTCCTTGGTCATGCTGCGGTGGTGCCGCGCCGCCTGCTCCTTGAGCTTGCGGTGCAGCTCCTCGGGCAGGTCCTTGATCACGAATCCGGGCATGGGAGCCAGCCTCCAAAGTAACGTCAATACGCTAGC
>CAZZDV010000442.1:0-2075 GCA_964652785.1 uncultured Bordetella sp. | reverse complement strand
GGCTGCTGCCAGAGCGCAAGCGGCAGCGAGTCGCACCACTCGAGGAATTTCATCAGCCAGCCGGTCAGCGCATCGGCCAGGTGCAGCAGCGCGTCGATCGGGAGGAAGGCGCAGGCCAGCGCAAGCGGCGTGATGATCGCGCTCACCGCGGGAATCGCGATCGCATTGGCCAGCGGCCCGACCAGCGAAACCTGCGAGAAGAGCAGCAACGCGGCCGGCGCGAGGCCCACCGTGATCGCCCACTGGATGCGGCCCCATTGCGCCAGCCACGATTCGGTCCCCGTCCATCCGTGCGCGACGTAGAAGATCAGCGCCACCGCGCCGAACGAGAGCCAGAACCCCGCCGAAAGCACCGCCCACGGATCGAGCAGCAGCACTGCGAGCAGCGCCAGAGCGAGAACGCGCGCGGGCGACGAGATGCGCCCGAACCACAACGCCGCGGCCACGGCCGCCACCATGAAGAACGTGCGCTGCGCCGGCACGCCGAAGCCGGCGAGCATCGTGTACGCAAGGGCGGCAAGCGCCGCGGCGACCGCGGCGGCCTTGCGCGCGGGCAGCATGAGCACGAGCCCCGGGCCGCGCCGCCACCCGAAAGAAACCAGCGCAGCCACCAGACCCGAGATCAGCGTCACATGCAGCCCGGAGATCGAAATGAGGTGCGAAACGCCTGTGCGGCTGAAGAGTCGCCAGTCGTCCGGGTCGATGGCGCGCTGGTCGCCGACCGCGAGCGCCACGAGCACGCCCGAGGTCGTCGATTCGCCCAGCACGGCAAGAAAGCGCGTGCGCACCGATTCGCGCACCTGCTCGATGCGATCCGAAATCGAGTTGCGCATCCCCAGCTTGCGCTGCTCGCCGCGCTGCCTCACATAGCCGGTCGCGCCGATGCCGCGCTCCAGGAGCCACGCCTCGTAGTCGAAGCCGAAAGGGTTGACGCTGCCGTGCGGGCGCTTGAGCCTCACGGTGAAAAGCCACCGCTCGCCCGGGTGCACGCCCGAGGGATCGTCGATCGAGGCGGCGGCTTCGTCTGCACTGGTCCACCCGCTGCGATACCAGGACAACATGACTTTTGCCGGCAACCCGGCGGACGTGCCAGGCGCGCCTTCGATCTCGAACTCGAAGCGCACGCTGCGCTCGCCGACGGCCGGGAGCCCGGCGACCACGCCCGAGACGACGAGGTCCTTGCCTTCGAGTTCCGGGGGAAGGCGATCGGCCAAGCGCAGGTGCGCGAGGCCCGCCGCCCAGGCGAATCCGAGGCCGAAGGCCAGCAGCACGAGTGCCGGCCCGCGCCAGCGCGCGCCACCGGCGAGCGGCACGAAAGCCGTTGCGGCCCACCACCAATGCGCGCCGGGCGCAAAGGAAGGCAGCAGCGCCTGCTGCTGCAGCCACCAGACGCCTAGCGAAAAAGCCACGATCCGTGCGGTCATGAACAGAGGGCGCGACCTCGCCCGCGTAGAATTCCCCGCCTAACTCAACGGTCCAGACCGCGTCGCGCTGACGCACTGATGGCCCATGCCCAGAAAATACTTCCGCCGTTTCCTCCCGACCCACGAATCGATCCGCGAGCACCGCTGGCTCGGGCGGTTCGGCGCGTTCCTGGGGCACCCGAACCTGTGGTACCTCAATCGCAATTCAGTGGCCGGCGGGGTGGCGATCGGGCTGTTCTCGGGGCTCATTCCGGGACCGCTGCAGATGCTCGGCGCCCTGCTCCTCGCGATCCCGCTGCGCGTGAACCTGCCCGTGGCGCTGCTGACCACGCTTTACACGAACCCCGTCACGATCCTGCCGTTGTATCTTCTCGCGTACGAGTACGGTGCGCTGCTGCTCGGGGAGTCGGGACGCGCGCATGCGGTGCAGGCGTTCGAGATGAACTGGCTGAACCTGGCCGAATCCATGCGCGCCCTGTCCGCGTGGGGCATCGCGCTCGGCAAGCCGCTTGCGGTGGGATTGCCGGCGCTTGCGTTCACGCTCGCGGGGTTGGGTTACTTCGTGGTGAAGCTGGCTTGGCGGCTGCAGGTGAGTTACGCGTGGCGCGCCAGGCGTAGAAAGCGCGCCGGCGGCTGAGTACGGGCCTGATC
>CAZZDV010000441.1:0-2097 GCA_964652785.1 uncultured Bordetella sp. | reverse complement strand
CTGCCTGCTCGGCGAGCGTGCCGAAGGTCAGTCCCGAGAAGCCGACCCGGCTGGCAAGGGCGAGCGCCTCTCGAAGCACGCGCGCCTTCGTGCGCTCGCTTTTGGGTACGGTAGCCATTGAGGGCGCGATGCTACGACCGATCGTGCGCTTATTCAATCTCGGGCAACTCAAGTAGAATCTCGCACCCGATCGGACAGACCCGATCGAAGCGCCTTATCAGAGCGCAATCACAAGGAGACAGCATGAAGAAGCTTGCAGGCACCTTAGTATTCAAAGCGGCTTTAACTGCGGCGTTCGCAGCGTTCACCCTCGTTTCGGGTTTCGCGACCGCACAGAACATCTCCATCGCCACCGGCGGCACCGGCGGGGTGTATTACCCGCTCGGCGGCGGCCTGGCCGCGGTGCTGTCCAAGCACGTGCCCGGCATGCAGGCGACTGCGGAAGTGACCGGCGGCTCGGTGGCCAACATGCAGCTGATCGGCACTGGCAAGCCCTACATCGCCTTCACGCAGGCCGATGCGGCCATTGATGCGCTCAAGGGCGAGGACAAGTTCGCCGGCAAGCCCATCCCGGTGCGCACGCTCGCGGTGCTCTATCCGAACCGCATGCACGTGGTATCGATCGAGGGCACGGGCATCACCAAGATGGCTGACATGAAGGGCAAGCGCGTGTCCACGGGTTCCGGCGGCAGCGCCACCGAAGTGTTCGGGTTTCGGGTGATCGAGGCCGCGGGCCTGGACAAGGACAAGGACATCAAGCGCGAGCGGCTCGGGGTCGCCGAGTCCGTGAACGCCCTCAAGGACCGCAAGATCGACGCGTTTTTCTGGGTCGGCGGCCTGCCTACGGCGGCGGTGACCGACCTGGCCAATTCTCCCGGCGTGAAGATCAAGATGATCGACATCGCCCACCTGGTCCCGGAGATGGCCAAGAAGCACGGCAGCATCTATATCAAGGACGTCATTCCGCAGCGGATGTACAAGGGCATGGAAGCCGACAACCAGGCGGCCACGGTGACGAACCTGCTGGCCGTCCACAAGGACATGGACGACAAGACTGCGTACACGATCATCAAGACGCTCTGGGAACATCGCGTCGACCTGGTCCGGGTGCACGCCGAGGCGGTGAACATCAAGCCCGAGAACCAGAAGACCGAGAATTCGTCGATCCCCTGGCATCCCGGCGCGATCAAGTTCTTCGCGGAGATCGGCATCAAGATCAAGTAACGCCTGAGGCTGCCGGAGCCCCGTCCAGGCAGCTGGCGGGGCTCTTCATTTAAGGGGAATCGATGGGCGAAGACATCACGGTGCTGCACAAGCCCGCAGCCGAAGTCAGTGCCGAGGCGCTCGAGCGTGCCGAGCAGATGATCGAGCGGGAGGAGGGCGTCCAGAACAAGTTCTCCGGGGCGCTTGCCGCCTTCCTCACCACGGTGACCGTGGTGATGTCGCTTTTCCACCTCTACACCGCCTACGCCATCGTCCGCCCCGAGCACCTGCGCGCGATCCACGTCGCCTTCGTGCTGCTGCTCTCGTTCCTGATCTTTCCCGTCGCCAGACGCTTCCGGCACCGCGTCATGTGGTGGGACTGGCTGCTCGCGCTGGCCGGCGTGGCGACCACGGCGTATCTGATCGCCGGCGGCGACGAGTTCTTCGACCGCTCGATCGTGCCCAACGACTGGGATATCGCGTTCGGCATCGTGCTGGTGCTGCTGATCCTGGAAGCGATGCGTCGCACCACCGGCTGGATCCTGCCGTTCGTCACCTCGTGCTTTCTGGCTTACGCGTTCTTCGGCGCCTACCTGCCCGCCCCATGGACGCACAAGGGTTACGAGATTCCGCGCCTGATCGGCCACATGTACATGACGCTGGAGGGCATCTACGGCACCGCGATCAACGTTTCCTCCACGCTGATCATCCTGTTCACGATCTACGGCGCGTTCCTGCAGTTCTCGGGCGCGGGCAAGTTCTACATCGATTTTTCGTTCGCCGCCATGGGCGGCAAACCGACCAGCGCGGGGCGCACGGTGACGCTCGCGTCGTTCCTCCTCGGCGGTCCTTCGGGTTCCGGGGTTGCGACCACGGTCACGCTGGGCGCGGTGG
>CAZZDV010000440.1:0-2099 GCA_964652785.1 uncultured Bordetella sp. | reverse complement strand
ACCCCGGGCGCGGCCGCCGCTTGCTTCCTGAAAAACTTACCGATCGAGAGCATGGTCCGCTGGCCTTTCAGGAATGGGCGCCGGCTTCGTCACACCAGTTCAGCCACATCTGCCTATAGGCGTGCTCTACCGCCCTCGTAAATCCGATCTCATCCCGCACAGGGGAAGCCTGCATTCGCTCTCGCATGGTCTTACGCAACGAAGCCAGTCTGGCCCTGTCCGTCGCGAGGCCCTCGGCGATCGACAGGTACTGATCCACGCTCGTGGCAATCAATACGCCCAGGCCCAGGTTGGAAAGGATACTCGCACCCACGCGCGCTGCATGCCGGTCGCCTGCGAGGGTCACAACCGGAACCCCCATCCATGCGGCTTCGAATGTCGTGGTGGTTCCGTTGTAGGGGAAAGTGTCCAGCCCGATATCCACCTGGTGATAGGTCTCGAGGTGCGCATTGAAGTTGCCGACCTTGCCGAGAAGGATGAGGCGGTCCCGATCGATGCCGTGGGTCGCGAATTCCACAACCAGACGTCCGATCCCGGCCGAGCCGCTCAATCCGGATGCCTTGAGCATCAGGCGGCTACCGCGTACGCGCTGCATCAGCCGGGCCCAGGTCGCAATGACCTCCGAGGTGATCTTTGGAAGCGTATTGAACGAGCCGAACGTCAAGTAGCCGCGGTCAAGCGACGGTGGAGGTCCGATTTCGGGTGCACTGTCCGGCGGCTGGAAACACAGGAAGGTGCGCGCCAGCCGAACGAGCCTCTCGGTGTGAATGCCGTCTCCTTCTCCAGGAGGATCCGCGTGGACGTCGGTGAGGCGCCAGCCGATCGCGCCGAGTCCCGTGGTGTTCGGATAGCCGAGATAGGTGACTTGAGCTGGCGCGGGCTTTAGCGCAAACAGGCCGAGCCGGCCTCCCGAAGTATGTCCGGCGAGATCGACCAGGATGTCGATGCCATCTTCGCGAACCATGTCTGCGGCATCCGCGTCGCTCATGGAGGAAATGTCGCGAGCAAAGTCCGAAAGCCTCAAGAGGTGCTCCGTCATTGCGTCCGGGGTCGACACGCTCGCGTAGCTAAAAACCTCGAAATGGTTCCGGTCGTGCCGTGCGAGCAGGGGTTCGATGAAGTACGCAACCGAATGACGGCGAAAATCGGGGGACACGTAGCCGACTCGGAGCTTGCGTTGCGGCTCAAGCGTATTCGAGTGGGGCAGACGCCGCGCGGCGAGCGGTGCCTCGTGCCGTCGCGCCCACTCCAGGTGTTCTTTGAACAACTCGGCTGGCGACAGCCGGTTCGTATAGTTGAGCGTAAACAGCAGATTGCTGCGCGCTTCGCGGAAATCAGGGTCGATCTCGAGCGCACGCCGAAAACTCGCCTCCGCTTCCGGCACGCGGCCAAGGGAATACAGCGGAACTCCGAGATTGCCATGCGCCACATGGGAATCCGGTTTAAGTTCGAGCGCGCGGCGATAGCAGGCTTTTGCTTCGGCATATCGCCCAAGTGTTTGAAGTGCGACCCCAAGACTGTTGTGGGTGACGTAGTCTTCCGGCGCGAGCGTTAGAGCGAGGCGAAAGCTCGCTTCTGCTTCGGTTGCTTTGCCGCAGGACTGCATCACCCTGCCAAGGCTGTAGTGGGCGCTCCAGGAATCCGGCGCGAGCTCCACGGCTCGGCGGCAGCTGGCTTCAGCCTCGGAGGTCCGCCCAAGACTCTGCAGGAGAATGCCCAGATTGTTGTGCGCCTGGTGGAAATCAGGGTCGACCCCCAGCGCGCGACGGTAGCTCGATTCGGCCTCCGAAAGCCGATGCAGGTCCCGTAACGCGTTTCCAAGGTTGTTGTGTGCCTCTGGAAAATCCGGTTTGAGCGCGAGCGCGAGAGTGTAGGTTGCCACCGCCTCCGAAGGCCGCCCCGTGCTTTGGAGGATGGTGCCCAGATGATTCAGAGTCTTGCAGTCAGCCGGTTCGACGTCCAATGCGCGGCGAAAACTCGTTTCTGCTTCGGGTGATCGGCCGAGGACGAGCAAGAACCTCCCGAGGTTGGCATGGGCCTCGTGGAAATCGGGATGCAGTGCGATGGCGCGGCGGAAGCTCGCCTCTGCTTGCGGGTGC
>CAZZDV010000439.1:0-2112 GCA_964652785.1 uncultured Bordetella sp. | reverse complement strand
GCGCGTGTGCTTGTGCCCCGCGCTCTCTCGATTCGCGCATTTGCGAGTGAGACGCAGGAGCCGCGATGAAAACGAGCGTGATTGAAGTTCACGCCATGCTGTCGGTATTGAGCGTGGACGAAGTGGAAAGACGGATTGGCGAGGTGCCGGGCGTCGAAAGCGTTACGGTGAATTTCGCGGCGGGAAGCGCCACAGTGCGCTACGACGAAACCCGGCTCGAGGTTGCCGATAAAGGCGGCGGCGCCCGGTACGCTCGACGCGGTAGCCCCGCCGAAGCCAGGTGCGGCGCCTGGGAGCGCAGCAACGCCGCGACCGGCCAACGAGCGCGTTTGAACTTCTGAATGTGCGCGAAGTCCGTTTTGCGAATTTTCGCCGGCACGCAAGCCACCCAACACACTGACAGCAAGGAATAGGCAATGAAAAAACCACTCTCGGCGGCGCTGCTGCAAAAAATGAACGCCTACTGGCGCGCCGCGAATTACCTTTCGGTCGGACAGATCTACCTTTACGACAATCCTCTGCTCAAAAAACCCTTGAAGCTGGCGCATGTCAAGCCGCGGCTGCTTGGGCATTGGGGCACCACGCCGGGGTTGAACTTCATCTACGTGCACCTGAACCGGCTCATCAAGGAACATGACCTCAATGTCATGTATGTCACCGGACCCGGGCATGGGGGCCCGGGCATCGTGGCCAATACCTACCTCGAGGGCACTTACAGCGAACTGTATCCGGCCGTGTCACAGGACGAACAGGGTCTGAAGAATCTCTTCACGCAGTTCTCTTTTCCCGGCGGCATACCCAGCCACACTGCCGCGCAAACGCCGGGTTCGATCAACGAAGGCGGCGAGCTCGGCTATTCCCTGGTGCACGCTTTCGGCGCGGCGTTCGACAATCCCGACCTGCTGGTCGCCTGCGTGGTGGGCGATGGCGAAGCGGAAACCGCACCGCTCGCCACCAGCTGGCACTCGAACAAGTTCCTCAACCCGGTGCACGACGGCGCGGTGCTGCCCATCCTGCATTTGAACGGCTACAAGATTGCCGGCCCCACTGTTCTCGCCCGCATTCCCCACGACGAGCTCGAAGCGCTGTTCCGCGGCTACGGCTATAGACCGTATTTCGTCGAGGGAGACGATCCGACGAAGATGCACCAGCTCATGGCGGCGACGCTCGACACCGTGATCGCAGACATCCAAGGCATCCAACGCGACGCCCGCGCCAAAGGGTTCAAGGTGCGTCCGCGCTGGCCCATGATCATCCTGCGCTCACCGAAGGGCTGGACAGGCCCGAAGGTGGTTGACGGCAAACCGACCGAGGGGACGTTCCGCTCGCATCAGGTGCCGATGGGCGACATGAGCCACCCGGGGCACGTGAAGATTCTGGAAAAGTGGCTAGAAAGCTATCGCCCGCGGGAATTGTTCGACAAAGCCGGCAAGTTCCGTCCCGAGCTCGCTGAATTGGCCCCAAAGGGTGCGCGCCGCATGAGCGCCAACCCGCATGCCAACGGCGGTCTGCTGCTGCGCGACTTGCGGCTGCCGGATTTCCGCGACTACGCGGTGAAACTACCGAAACCCGGTGGCGTGAATGCCGAAGCCACGCGCGTCCAGGGCGGGTTCATCCGCGACGTGGTGAAACTGAATCCGCAAACTTTCCGGGTTTTCAGTCCGGACGAAACTGCCTCGAACCGATGGGGCGCCGTGTTCGAAGTGACGAACCGCTGCTCGACCGCGGAAATCATCGCCACCGACGAGCATGTCGCGCCCGATGGCCGGGTGATGGAAGTATTGAGCGAGCACCAGTGCGAAGGATGGCTCGAAGGGTATTTGCTCACCGGTCGCCACGGCTTTTTCTCATGCTACGAAGCCTTCATCCACATCATTGATTCGATGTTCAACCAGCATGCCAAGTGGCTCGATGTGGCGAACAAGATTGCGTGGAGGCGGCCGATTGCGTCTCTGAACTATCTGCTCTCGTCGCATGTCTGGCGTCAGGATCACAACGGCTTCAGCCATCAGGACCCCGGCTTCATCGACCACGTCATGAGCAAGAAGGCGGAGGTCATCCGCGTCTATCTGCCGCCCGACGCCAATACGCTGCTCTCGGTGACGGATCACT
>CAZZDV010000438.1:0-2119 GCA_964652785.1 uncultured Bordetella sp. | reverse complement strand
GGTTCGAGCGGGTTGAACGTCAGGTTGGGCTGCATGCCCGCGGCCACCGCGAGAATCATCGTTTCGCCGACGGCGCGCGAGATCCCCAGGATGTAGGCCGATGCGATGCCCGAGAACGCCGCCGGCACCACGACCCTGGTCGCGGTCTGGAAGCGTGTCGCGCCCATTGCGTACGAGCCCTCGCGCAGGTGCATCGGCACCGCGCGCATGGCGTCTTCGGCGATCGAGCTCACGTACGGGATGATCATGATGCCCATCACGATGCCCGCGGCCAGCAGGCTGAAGCCGGGCAGTCCCGGGATCAGCGCCTGCAGGATCGGCGTGACGAAGAGCAGCGCAAAGTAGCCGTAGACGATCGTCGGCACGCCGCCGAGCAACTCGAGAAAGGGTTTCGCGATTTCGCGGACCGCGAAAGGCGCGAACTCCGACAGGTACACGGCAATGATGGTGCCCAGGGGAATCGCGATCGAAAGGGCGACCATGGAGCTCGTGAGCGTCCCCGAGAGCAGCACCATGATCCCGAAGTGGGCGTCGTCGAACAGCGGCGTCCATTGGGTGTCGGTGAGGAAATCGACGATCGAAACGTGCTGGAAGAAAACGTACGATTCCTTGAGCAGCACGTACAGGATGCCCACGGTCGTCAGCACCGATACCAGGGCCGCCAGGAACAGCATCCCTTCGATCAGGCGTTCCTTGACGTTGCGGCCGAGCCGGCGCACCAACCTTGCGCTTTGGGGTCCGCTGGGCATTATTGTGGATACGCTGGTCGCGACTGCGGACATGGAATGCAGAACCTCGATTATGAACCCAAAACGCGCCGGCGCTTTCGCGCCGGCGGATGCGGTGTGAAGCTCAGTTCACCAGCTTGCGAGTGAACAATTCGTCCATCTTGACGCCCACGTCGGCGTGACCGGCGAAGACCGTGCCACTCTGCATGGCCTTGAGACGATCGAGTCCCATCTTGTAGTACTTGCCCGGCAGCGGGACGTACTTGACTTCCCTCGAGAGCTTCTCGCCGTTCGCGAGGTAGTACTCCGCGAATTCCTTGACTTCGGGCTTGGCCATCGACTTCGCGCTGATGTAGATGAAGATCGGGCGCGCAAGCGGCTGATATGTTCCGTCAAGGACCGATTCAGGCGAAGGCGCCACGGCGGGCTTGCCCGCCTTCTCGATGATTGCCACCGAACGCAGCTTGTCCTTGTTCTCTATGTAGTACGCGAAGCCGAAGTAGCCGATCGCGTTCACATCGCGCGACACACCCTGCACGAGGACGTTGTCGTCTTCCGATGCGGTGAAATCGCCGCGCGAGGATTTCGCCTTGCCTACGATGGCCTCGGTGAAATAGTCGAACGTACCCGAATCCGAACCGGCGCCGAACAGCTTGAGCGGGGCGTTCGGGTAGGCGGGATTGACCTGGTTCCAGTGGGTGATCTTGCCCTGCGCCGCGGGCTCCCACATCTTCTTGAGCTCCTCGACGGTCATGCTCTTGATGAAAGTGTTCTTCGGATTGACGACCACCGTCAGCGCGTCGAACGCCACCGGCAGTTCGATGTACTCGATGCCGTTCTTTTTGCATTCCTCGATCTCGCCCTTGAGGATCGGGCGCGAGGCGTTGGAGATGTCGGTTTCGCCGCGGCAGAATTTCTTGAATCCGCCGCCCGTGCCCGAAATGCCCACCGTGACCTTGATGGCGTTCTTCTTGGCCTTCTGGAAATCCTCGGCGACGGCTTCGGTCACGGGGAACACCGTGCTCGAGCCGTCGATCTTGACGATCTTGCCTTGCGCGAATGCCGCCGGGGCGGCGAATGCGCTCCCCAGGGCCAGGGCGCAGGCGATTGACTTGAATGATTTCATTGAATTACTCCTTGTTTTGACTGACAGCATCCGTTAACCCCCCCGAGTCTACGAATCGATTGTTACGGGGCGATTACATGACCCGATAGCTGGCCCGGGCTGGCCGGGCGGGCCGGGAATCTAGGCTGGATGCTCGGCGGGCACGACACGTTCGGCGGGAAAACGCGCGATGAACTTGCTGCCCTTGCCGGGGACGCTTTCGATGTCCAGGTTGGCGTCGTGCCGCGCGAGCACCCGTTGCCGACCGAGCGCCCCGCGCTTGCGC
>CAZZDV010000437.1:0-2122 GCA_964652785.1 uncultured Bordetella sp. | reverse complement strand
ATGGACATCGCCAGCTTCGAAACCGCCCTGCAGGCCGAGGGCTACGGAAACGTTGAAACCAAGCAACTCCCGGCCGCCGCGCGCAACGCGGAGCACGCGCACCCTTTCGACGTCCGAGCCCTCGTCCTCGACGGGCAGATTTCGCTGGGCGTCTCCGGACAGGTGCGCACCTACTCGAAGGGCGAAGTGTTCACCATGCCAGCCGGCTGCGGGCACACCGAGGAAATCGGCGCCGAAGGCGTGCGCTACGTGGTGGGACGCCGCACGAACGAATCGGGGTCGGGACAAGGCGCTGGGTCAAGATCAACGCTTGGACGATCGAACCCGACGAGGCGCGCCCGCACGGCATACGATATGAACTCACGTTGCACGACGCGAGCAACCGCCGGATCCTGGGGTTCGACAATGCTCACGCGGTGAAACGCCCGGGCGGGCGATTCGTCGAGCAGCCGCGCGCTTACGATCACCTTCACCGTGGACCGAAAGACGCCGGGGTGCCGTATGCGTATTCGAGCGCCGGCAAGCTCATCGGCGATTTCTGGCAAGCCGTCTTCAAGGCATTGGAAGAACTGGGAGAATCACCATGAGCACCGGAAACACGATCCGCGTCGGCATCCTGCCCTTGGAAAGCATGCGCGACTACACCCTCGCCATCGCCAAAGGCACGCACAAGCGCAAGCCCGGGGAACCGAAGATCTGGTTCACGTCGATCAAATCCTTTGCCGCCGTGCTGTCCGACGAGAACCGCGAGTTGCTGCGGATCATCCACGACGCCAAGCCCGAATCCATCGCCGACCTGGTACAGAGGACCGGACGCAAGGCGAGCAACCTGTCACGCACACTGCGCACGATGGCGAATTACGGGCTGCTCCGTCTGGAAGAAGGGTCGCAGGGACGAGGCCGGCGCGCGGTAAAACCCGTAGCCGTTGCCCGTTCGGTCAGCCTGACCCTGGACATCGGCTTGGAAGACAAACCCTCGAGCCGCCGGCCAATGCGCCGGCAGTCGGCCTCCGTCACCGCTTAAAATCTCGACAGGCCAGTGGCAGCATTTCGCCCTGTTATCCAGGCGCAGAGCGGGGCTTAGATGGATATTGGCAGTATTTGACCCGCCGCCTTCGCGTCGGCAATGGAACGTGCGTCTGCGTGCAATCGCGGAGAGGCCATGATTCACCCCTCCTCCACGACCTGCCCATCGATGTAGTACCACCGCCCGTCCTGCCTCACGAACCGGCTGGTCTCATGCATGCGCTGCGCTTTTCCGTTGACGCGGCAGCGCGCGACAAACTCCACCACGCCCGCGTCGCCTGTCGCTTCGGCATGCAGCACTTCGAGGCCGAGCCACTTCACCGGCGATAACTCGAGCTCGCCCGGCCCGGTGGACGGATGCCAGGTCGCGAGCAGGTAGTCGATCAGGCCCACGACATAGGCGCTGTAGCGCGATCGCATGAGCGCTTCGGGGGTGGGTGCGTGCACGCCAGACTCCAGTCCGTCATGCAAGGGCTGGCAGCACGCCGCGTAAGCTTGCGGATCGTCTTCCGAACTGCGGCAGGGACAGGGATAGTTGCGTGGAAGCGCGCGCGGCCTTTGCGAGGACATCCGCAAAAATCAGCGCCCGGCCTGGCGCCGGGTTTGATGTCGAAGCGGATGCAGGTTCTCGGTAAGCGCTTCCATTGCCGTGGCGAGGTTGTCCAGGGGATTGGCCTTGCAGTGCCCGTCGATGAGCCGCAGGGCCGCCTCGAAATCCGAGAGGCCCAGGATGTCGTAGGTCGCCGGCGTCTGCCGGTTGAACGCCGTGAGGTAGCCTGCGATCCAGCCGCGGATATTCATGAGCGCCGGCGTGCGCACCTCCGAACTGTGCAGCCGGCGGAACTCGCGGCAGCTCTCGGGGCGCTGGCTCGAGTAAGCACCGTCGGCGTCCGCTGCAGCCGCCGAAGCTGCGGCCAGGAAGAGTGCCAGTGCAATCAGGATCCGTTTCATGGTGTCACCTTACGCTGTTTTGGCTGGCGCATCGGCTGAAAACAGCGATGGCAGCATTTCGCCCTGTACGCCGCTTGCAGAGCGGGGAATATCCCGAAAATGGCAGTATTTACCCGGCACTCTTCGCCTCGCCGATGTGCTTCTC
>CAZZDV010000436.1:0-2126 GCA_964652785.1 uncultured Bordetella sp. | reverse complement strand
AGGCCGCGGTGCTCGCGTCATGAGCGCGATCGCGCGCCACCCCATGCCGCCCGAAGTGGCGAAGCTCTCGCTTGACGAGATCGCGCAGAAGTACACCGCGCGCTTTCGCGACCGCAAGGCCGACTGGGCCGCCTTCGAGGACGCGAAACTCGAAGGCTTCAAGCGCGCCCAGCACCGCTTCATCGGCGCCGGCGGTTCGGGCAAGCACGGCGACTCGGCGGCCATCCCGCCGCGCGCGTTCACGCTCAGCATCATGTTCGTCGAGCCGGGGCAAGGCAACGCGGCGCATACGCACGAGGTCGAAGAAATCTTCTTCGTGCTGCAGGGCCACCTGACAGCATTCGTGCAGGACGAAAGCGGCCGACGCATCGACATCCGCCTGGGTCCGTGGGAATGCATCGCCTGCCCGCCAGGCGTGATCCACGGCTACATCAACGAGAGCCTGGAGCCGGTGTACTTCCAGGTGATGCTCGGCAAGGGGCGGCCCGAGGCGATGGGCTACGCCGACGACGAGCTGTACAAGCGCCGCGACGCGCACCTCGAATAAACGAGTCTCAGCCCGGCACGCCGTCGAAGAAACCCACCAGGCCGGTCTCGAGCGAATACTCCGCGCCGACGACGACCAGCCCGTTTTAGCGGATCGCCTCCTCCAGCATCGGCGAGCCGTGCCGCAGTGGTTGGCCGATACGCGGATGTTGGCGCGCACCGACTGGTGCACCAGGGCCTCGTGCCCGCCTTGCGGTGCTCCGGCGCAACTGCGAGGTAATTGACCCATCTCCGGTGGCCGTCGGGCGGATCTTCATGGTGACTGCGGAACGACGATCAACGAGTCGTCCCGATTGCCCCATTCGCCCCATGACGAGACGTAGTTCTTCACGTGAGGATAGCCCAGCGACTTGAGCGCGACGAAGGTGCTCGCCGAGCGGTAACCGCCCTGGCAGACGGGAATGATCGTCTTGTCGGGCGTGACGCCCTTCGAGGCATACAGGTCGCGGATCTCATCGGCCGGACGGAATGCCCCATCCGTCCCGATATGCTCGCGCCAGAAAACGTGGACGGCGCCCGGGATCGTGCCGACGCGACTGGCGCGCTTCTCGGTGCCGAAGTACTCCGAATCGCGCCGCACGTCGACGATGACCGAATCCTTTTTGCCGATGGCGGCATGGACCTCGAAGCGCGAGGCGAGCAGATCGAGGTTCATCGAGCCCTTGAAAGGCGGGGCAGTCGGCGGGGCCTTGGCAGGATCCACGGGCGGCGGGGCGGATTCGAGGCGCACGAGCTTGCGGCCCGCCGAAGTCCAGGCGCGAGTACCCCCGTCGAGCATCCTCACCTCCGGGTGGCCGAGCACCGCCAGAAGCCAAACCGCGCGCGCTGCGCGCTCGCCGGATTCGTGGTCGTAGATCACCACTGCCTTGTCCGTGGTAACGCCGCGTGCGCCGAAGAGCGTCCTGAAGATGGCGAGGAACGCATTGAGCGGCGCTTCCGATGAATCGTTGAGGCTCACGCCGTAGAGGTCCAGCGGCCGTGCGCCTTCGATATGGCCGACCGCGAAGTCTTCGGCGGGGCGAAGGTCGAGGAGGGTGACCGCACCAAGGCGTTCGGAGAGGCCGGCGGCATCGACGAGGAATCTGGGATCGGGGAACATGGCGCTATTCGGCGGGCTCAAGCCCGGTCGAGCACGATACGTTCTATCGCGCGGTTATGCATCACAGCTGGGCGAAGCGACAGGTTCCAGCCTGAATACCCTCGCAAGCATTGATGCTGCCGAAATGTCCATTCTGCGCAGGGCGTCTCCAACATCGTCGAGGCGGCATGCATCAGCCACAGTAAGGTAGGGAGACCAACCGGTGTTGTCTTCGTGGACATACTTGATCTGCATCCGAGTGCTCATTGGCGCCTCTCAGTGAACGATAGCTCGTCGTACTTTGCGAAAAGTTTCTCGATGCGCTAATCGAGGAAGAAAGGCGTTTCCTCTTCGCCCTGCAACACAATATCCAGCTGATACGACACCGCATCGGACGGGGCGCGCGCGAGTTTGGCCGGCCTGAGAACGATGCGTTCGCGCACGGCGGCGTCGGGAATCGCATTGAACACCGGGTCCCCGGCATTCAATGGCTCGCCTGGGA
>CAZZDV010000435.1:0-2132 GCA_964652785.1 uncultured Bordetella sp. | reverse complement strand
TTCTCTACCCAAGCGATAACACGCCGGCCTCTTCTACGCGACTATGAGGAAAATGAGCGGGCGGCGTTCTACGTGGAGAGGGGCTTGGTGCGCGCGGCATCTGGCCGCCGCAATTCTTTGTGTTTCTATCGATGCCGGTGCCTCCCCTGAGACCGATCGGCTCTCCGAACTTGCGGCGCGCGGGGAGCGCGCGGCGATCGAATCGCTGATTGAGCTGGCACGGCGTGACAAGGATGCCGAAGCTGAGTACGCCCTTGGCGTGCTCGCCTACGAGGGTCGCGGCCTCGAACGCAACTACAGGCAGTCTTTCCAGTTGTTCGAACGCTCAGCCGCGAAAGGCCATGCGGAGGCCGGCAACATGCTCGGCTATTTTTTCGAACATGGGATCGGGACCCAGGTGGACCTGCCAAAGGCGACGACGGCCTATACGCGAGCGGCACAGGCAGGCAGTCCGCGGGCACGCACCAACCTCGGATGGTTCTACGAGCACGGGATCGGTGTGGAGAAGAATCCCGCCACCGCGGCGGAGTGGTACCGGCAGGCGGCCGACCAGGGACTCGCGGCGGCCCATGCGAACCTTGCCCACCTGTACGAAAGCGGCGAAGGCGTATCGAGGAACCCCATCATCGCCATCGCGTTGTACGAAAGGGCGCTCGCCGGCGGGATCATGTCCGCGGCCCTGCGGCTGGGGCACCTGCACGAAGCGCGCGCAAACGTGGGCGCTGCCACGGATCACTTTCTCATTGCGGCCAACGCTATGGTGCCCGAAGCGGACTACGCGGCGGGACGGCTTCTCGTTGCACCCGGCAATCCTCGAAGGAACGTCGAGCAGGGTGTCCAGTGGCTCAAGCAGGCGGCCGCACGCGGCGATGCCGAAGCGACGCAGCTGCTCGCGCGCTTGCCCGGAAAGTGACCCAACTTGAGAGGTGGAAGGTAGCGGTGGGCTCTGGTCCGACCGCTGCGGCTTGCAAACTCAGAAACGCGTGACCGGGGATGCCTTGCGCGTTTTCTTCGGTCCGCCGCCGACTTGGCTGGCGAGCGCCTGCCGATGCCGTTCGAGGTTGACCCTGAACCCGTCGGATTTCTCGAGCGGAATTACGAGGCCCGTACCTGTTGCTCCCGGCGCATGATTGCTGTTAAAAGCCGGGTTGAGCGAGAGGAATTCGTCGAGCGGCATCCCCGCGAACTGTGCGGCGAGCCTGAGTTCCAGGTCGTCGGTGATCTGCACGACACCGAAAACCGGCTCGTTTGGGATCTCCGGAAGCTGGAGGCCATAAGCTGAAGGATCCGCGATCAATTTCTTGATCGCCAGCAGGCGCGGCACGTAGTGGCGCGTCTCGTCGGGCATGTTGAGGCTTCCGTACGCTTCCGGGAGCCCGAGTACCCGGTTGCGGACCACCGCCCGCGCAACCGCCATCTCGCCCCAGTTGTACGAAGCGAGCGCACGGTGCCAGTCGCGCTTGTTGTATTGGTAAAGGAACTCCAGGTAACTCAGCGCCGCACCGGTGGACGCGACCACATCGCGACGCCCGTCGTACAAGGTGTTCTGCGCTAGCTTGTACCTGGCGCCGGTGCCGGGAATGAACTGCCAAAGGCCCGAGGCTTGCGCAGACGAAAGGGCCATCGGGTTGAAGCCGCTCTCGATGAACGGAAGCAACGCGAGCTCCGTCGGCAGGCCGCGCCGCTCGACCTCGTCGACGATGAAATGCAGGTAGCGGCGGGCGCGCAGCGCGATCGACTGGACGAGCTCGGGACGCGCCGCGTACCAGGCGAGCTGCTGTGCGACCAGTCTCGGCTCGAGGTCGGGAATGGCGAATCCGAGGCGGATGCGATCCCAAAGGTCGTTCGACTGGCCCAGGAGCTTCTCGATCTGCGGATTCGCACCCTGCGCCTGCGTTGCCCGGACTTCGGGCGCAGGCTCGCCCGCGATGTGAACGAAGGATTCAGTGGCCGCGATCGTCTGGCCGGCCAAAGCCAGGCCGAAGGCGAGTGCGCACGTTGATAGCAGGCGAAACCGGATTTTCATGTCGCGCGAATCCTAGCGGGCGTACCCGGTCGGGTCAACGTTTTGGGGCGTGGAGCCCTAACTTGGGCCAGTGGGAGGATTTCTCGCCTTGGCCCCAAGGATGACG
>CAZZDV010000434.1:0-2153 GCA_964652785.1 uncultured Bordetella sp. | reverse complement strand
GTGGCAACGACGAAGCCCAGCGGCCACCGGGCGTGGCGGACGGGAGAGCATCGAAGGAGCGCTGGTCAGGAGCGCTTGGCTGCGGGGTTTCGACGTCCATCGATTCCTTGGTCATGATTTCGCTGGCCCTCGCGCGGGCCTCCGCGCGAAGACAGCGCGAGCTTCGGCAAAAGGGAAAGTCATGCCAAGCTGCATTGCGGATGTAAGTCAGCGGTGATCATGATTTGGTCGCCCGGGCACAAGCTGGTCGGGGGTACTCGAGCGCGAGGCATTTCATGGCCATGTCCGGCAAGTGATGAGGAAGTCCGGATCGCGCTGGCCGGACCCATAGGTACAAAAGGGACACCCGAGGGTACAAAAGGGGCACCCGAAACGCCTCCATGCGAAAGCGTACGCGCTAATCCGGCCCGCTTCCGTGCGCTGTCGCACATAGCAGTTGCCCCCCTGCCGCTGGATCTCGCTGACGCGACACTGATCTGGCTGGGATACGAAACCGGATTGCGCGAGATCATGACCATCGATGTGAAGGATTTCGCCCGCTATCGCTTGCCCGATGGCGATGCGCTCGAGGTGCTGTGAGCAGCTTTGGCTCGCGAAGCGCTGAAACACCCCACCTGAACATTTCGTTACTCCCGGTTGCCGCATTGCGGGAACCGGGGCCTTACTCCGGAGTCCAAACCAGCATGAAAACCATACTCGCCCTTGTTTTTGCACTGTTTCTCCCCCTTGCGCACGCACAAACCCCGGCGCCGGCCGCCGATGGCTCGCCCGAGGGCCTTGTCCGCAAGGTCACCACCGACGTGCTCGAGGCCGTCAAGAGCGACGCGGGCTTGCAGGCCGGCGACAAGCAGAAGGCGCTCGCGCTGGCCGAGCAGAAAGTGCTGCCGCACCTCGATTTCACCGAAATGACGCGCTTGGCCGCCGGCCGCACGTGGAACACCGCCACGCCCGAGCAGCGTGAGCGCCTGGTCGCCGGGTTCCGCGCCATGCTGGTGCGCACCTACGCCAACGCGATCGACGTCTACCGCGGCCAGACCATGATGGTCGAACCGGCTCGCGTGCCCACGAGCGCTACAGAAGCCACAGTCCGCAACCGCTATGTAAGCCCCGGAAGGCGCCCGACGCCGGTCGAGTACTCGATGCGCAAGGGCGCGGACGGCTGGAAGATCTACGACATCGTGGTCGACGGCATCAGCCTCGTGCTGACCTACCGCTCGCAGTTCGAGGAGGCCGCGCGCAACACCGGCGTCGAAGGGCTGATCACGCAGCTGCAGGACAAGACGCGCGCGACCCCGCCGGCGCTGCGCTCCAAGGCGCTCTAAGCAGGCAGGTTCCACGAGGGTCAGTCCCCCAGGTAGATCGCCCCGCAGGTGCACGTCTCGTGCACCACCACTTTCGAGAGCAGCGGCAGGCCGGCTTTGAGCCGCTGCCACACCCACCTGGCGAGGTTCTCGCTGGTGGGATTCTCCAGGCCCGCGACATCGTTCAGGTAGTTGTGGTCCAGCAATTCGAATGTCGGTTGGAACGCGGCCTTGATGTCCGCGAAGTCCTGCACCCAGCCCACTTGCGGATCGACTTCGCCCGAGACGTGGATCTCGACCCTGAAGGAATGCCCGTGGACGCGCGCGCACTTGTGGCCCGCGGGCACGTTCGGCAGGCGGTGCGCCGATTCGAGTGTGAAAGCCTTGAAGATGTCCATGGTCCGGCGCGCTCTTAACGGATGCCGATGATCTTGTGCGTCTGCAACGACAGCCGCCACTGCGGGTGCGCGAGGCAGTACTCGGTCGCAAGCGCCGTGTTCCTTGCGCGCTCGGGGCTGTCCATCGGCTGCAGGAAAAAGTGGCCGAAGTCGAATTGCTCGAATTTTTCGGGCTCGGCGCCGGGCTGCGGGTAGACGAGCTTCAGTTCGCTGCCGCGCTTGAGGTTGAAGGGCGCGCCGGCTTTCGGGCTCACGGTGAGCCAAAGGTCGCCGGCCGGTGGCTCCAGCGTGCCATTGGTCTCGACCGCGATTTCGAAACCCGCGGCGTTCAGTGCCCCCACCAGCGGCGCATCGAGCTGCAGCAGCGGCTCCCCGCCGGTGCAGACGACGAGCTTGCGTCCCTTGGGCCCGACCGGCCACTTCGAGGCAACCGCAGCCGCAAGCGCCTGCGGCG
>CAZZDV010000433.1:0-2169 GCA_964652785.1 uncultured Bordetella sp. | reverse complement strand
TTTCGGGGTCACCAACCTTGCCGATTGTGCGGTATCGGGGGCAAACTACCCCCGACCTTGACGCTGTGCGCTCATCGTTCGGCTCATACGCCCTGCGACTGCCGGGTGCGCCCGAAAAGAGCGGGATTGATTTGGCTATCTGAAACGCAAGTGCGCGAGCGATCCGACAACCTTCTGCGCCGCTACAGATGTTCCTCGGTGCGCAGCGACAGCTCCACCATGCGCTCCAGAAGCTGTTCGGCGGGCAACCCAACGAAGTTGCGCAGCACCAGTTCCTTGGCGTAGAGGCGCACGAGGTAGCGCAGCTTCAGCCCTTTGCTGCGCCCCGCGTACACGAAGTCGCGGTGGCCGTTGTTGACCACGATCAGGTTGCGCGCGGTATCGAACTTCGAGCGCCAGGACTCGCCCGCGGCGCGTTCGAACGTATAGCCGGGGAGGCCCTGCGTCTCGACGGCGGCATTACCGAGCTGGGGCAACAGCTCATGCGTGACGGTGACGAGCGCCTCGGCTTCGCAGACGACCTCGCCCTGCCGCGCGGTGACGCACACGCGCGTGAGCCCAGGCTCGGCCGCCGCTACGAAGCGTACGGCCTGGTCGCGAGGATTTTCGAGCGCGCCGGCGCCCTCCGCGATCCGCCACTGGAACTCGAGATCCTGTTCGACCCTGCGCCGCGAGCGGTCGCGTGTGAGCGAGCGCAGCTCGCGCGAGTCGCCGACGTGCACGATGCTCGACGCGGGGGATATCGTCACGCTGAACAGCGGCCCCGCGTACTCGAAGAATTGGCGCTGGCGCTCCTCGCCCGGCGCGGGCTCGGGTGCGCCCGGCATTGCCTGCTCACCCGATTCCCCGGCGGCCTGGGAGCCATTGGAGCCCGGAGCGCCACTGCCCGCGCGCTGCGCGTGCGCCCGTATGTCGAACCAATCGTATTCCTCCGCCGGCAGCGCCAGCAGCGCCTCGCGGAAGGCGCGCTGGATCGTGCGCAACTGCCCGCGGCTCGTCTGTTCCTCCTCGGCCCGCCGCTGCTCCTCGATCACCTCGATGAGCCTCGCCTCCAGGGGCGCGAGCGCTTCGCGCAGCCCCGCATACGCGTCGTCGTGGATCAGTCCCGAGCGCGTGCCGGGAGTGAGATTGACGAACGGCGCATCGACGTGGCCCTGCAGATAGCTTGTCGTCCACGGTGCGTGAGCAAAATCGTCAAGCAGCGCGATGCTTTCCAGTACCCGCGTGCCGTTTCGGAACAGCGCGACGCTATTTTCTTCCGCGGGCACGTTCAGGTACAGCTCGACGTAGGCGTCGCCGCGCGGCGAGCGCACCGCGGGCAACTGGTGCAGGAGCCGTCCTTCATACTGGCGCGGCTCGACCGCGTATTGCCTGCGCGCCAGCTTGTCGATGACGCTGATGCTGACGTTCGACTGGCGGATGCGGTCGCGCAACTCCGCAGCGAGATACCACTGGATTTTTTCCCCCGAGAGCGTGCGGATGCCCTCCAGCAGCGGGGCTATCTTCACTTCCGTGCCACGCTCGGCGAACAGCGCGCGTTTGGGGGTGACGGTGTATCCGGGATCGCCTTTGCGCATGACCATCTGGTAGGCGCGCTGATCCTCGCCGGTGGAAGTCATCGTCAGCTCCTCGCCCACGGTCCAGAACGACAGGAGCCCGATGCCGAACTCGCCCTGCAGCCCGGCGGCGCCGTCCTCTTTCAGGCGCCGCTTGATCGAATCGCAGATGTGCGTGGCCACATAGCGAAAGTCCGGCCGCCCCTCGGAGTCGCGCGGCACGCCGTCGCCGTCATCGCGGATCGACAGGACATGCCTGCCGTGCTCGCGTGCGCGCGTGATCGTCACCCGGCTCGCGTGCGCATCGATCGCGTTCTCCACCAACTCGGCAATCGCCTTGAGGGGATTGGACTGCGAAAGCGCAATGATGGTGATCGCGTTCCAGTCGTCGCCGATGCGCAGCTTGCCGCGTTCACCGGCACGGGCTCCGGGTGTCTTTCCTGGCGTCGTTGGCTGGCTCACCGATCTGCGCCCCAGGGCCTCACCGCTTTCACCCTCACTTCGAGGCCCACTCTCGCCGCCGCCTCCACCAGCCGGTCGAAGGTGAACACGTCGTTCCCCGCGGCGAGGCGCCACATCTGCTGGCGGTCCAAGCCCATGGCCTGCGCGGCGT
>CAZZDV010000432.1:0-2190 GCA_964652785.1 uncultured Bordetella sp. | reverse complement strand
GGCGCGAAGCGCTCCGTCGTGTCCCGAGGCGCGATGCGCCCCGTCGTGTGTCCGAGGCGCCGTGCGCCCCAGCTTGTACAGCAACGGGCCGCCAGGCCCGCCGGTGTTACGCCTTCGGCGCTTCCGCGGCCGCGGGTGCGGCTCCGGCGGCTTCCGGCGCGAGGATCTCGCCCGCGGCCTCGGCCTGCGCGCGCGTGCCGAGCTTTTCCTTGATGCGCGCCGACTTGCCCGAACGCTCGCGCAGGTAGTACAGCTTGGCGCGGCTCACGTCGCCGCGGCGTTTGATCTCGATCGACGCGATGATCGGCGAGTAGGTCTGGAACGTGCGCTCCACGCCTTCGCCCGAGGAAATCTTGCGCACGATGAAGGAGGAGTTGATGCCGCGGTTCTTCTTCGCGACCACGACGCCTTCGAAAGCCTGCACGCGCTTTCGCTCGCCCTCGACGACCTTGACGCTGACGATGACCGTGTCGCCGGGGACGAAATCGGGGATCGTCTTGCCGAGCCGCGCGATTTCTTCCTGCTCGAGTTTCTGGATCAGATTCATGTTCAGCTCCGTTGCAACGTTTTCACTGCGTTCTTTACCGCGGTTTCTTTCCAGCTTCCCGTCGGAACTCCTCCAACAGGCCCTGTTCTTCCGCCGTCAGGCTGCGCTGCTTTTTCAGCTGCTCAACCAGGTCGGGCCTTCTCATCCACGTCCGCCCCAGCGACTGCTTCAATCGCCAGCGCCGGATCAATTCATGGTGCCCCGACATCAGCACCTCCGGTATGCCTTCGCCCGACCAGACTTCGGGGCGTGTGTACTGCGGGTAATCCAGCAACCCGGCGGCAAACGATTCCTCCACCGCCGACTGCGCCTCACCCAGCGCCCCGGGCAGCTGCCTCACCACCGCATCGATCAGCACCATCGCGGCAAGCTCGCCGCCCGAGAGCACGTAATCGCCGACCGACACTTCCTCATCGACGCATTTGGCCACCAGCCGCTCGTCGATGCCTTCGTACCTTCCGCAGAGCAGCGTCACCGCCGGCTCTTTCGCGAGGCTCATCACTTTCGCGTGATCGAGCTTCGCGCCCTGCGGCGACAGGTAGACCACCCTGCCGCCTCCCGCCGGGCCCAACAACTCGCGCTGCGCGCTCCGGGCCGCTTGTATCGCCTTCTCCAGCGGCTCGGCCAGCATCACCATGCCGGGCCCGCCGCCGTACGGACGGTCATCGATCGTCCGGTAGTTATCCGTCGTGAAATCGCGTGGATTCCACGTCTGCAACCGCCAGAGACCCGTCTCCAGCGCCCTGCGGGTGATGCCGCTCCCGGTCACCGCCGAGAACATCTCGGGAAACAGCGTGATCGCGTCGAAACGGATCACCAGTCCTTCTCCCACTCCACCTCGATGCGCCTTGCCTCGAGGTCCACGCCCTTCACCACGGTCCAGGGAATCAGCCGCTGGACATCGCCGGTAACGTCGCTCGCACTTACATCGATCACGTCCTGCGCGCCGTTGGAGAACATCTCCTTCACCACGCCGAGGACCGCGCCGCCGTTTCCAACCACTTCAAGGCCGATCAGGTCCGACCAGTAGAAGCTTCCATCCTCGGGCTGCGGGAGCGAGTCCCGCGGAACCGCCACCTCGCTGCCCTTCAGCTTCAACGCCGCGTCCCGGTCGTCGATGCCTGCGAGTTGCGCCACCACCTGCGTGGTATGCAGCTTCGCTTCGAGCACGGGGTATTCCTTCCACTCCCCTTCGCGGCCGACCAGCCAGGTCTTGTATCCAGTCAGCGTCTCGGGGTCCTCGGAGTACGGATCGATCCGTACGCCGCCGCGCACGCCCCATGAGCCGAAGATCCGGCCCATCGTGACGAGCTTCGAGGTCAGGCTGCTTTCGGTGCCGGGTTGCTCGCAACCCCGCGCGCGAACTGCTTGACCAGGCGCGTCACGGTCGGCGAAAGCTGCGCGCCGACGCCTTTCCAGTGCTTGACGCGCTCGACATCGACGCGCAGCGCCTCACGCCCCGCCGGGGCCTTGGGGTCGTAGAAACCCACACGCTCGATGAAGCGGCCATCGCGCGGATCGCGGGAGTTGGCCACCACCATGTTGTAGAAGGGGCGATGCTTGGCGCCGCCTCGGGCCAGACGAATTACAACCATTGGTAACTCCAGGTTCGTCGCAAACGAAAGGCGCGGATTATACGCAGC
>CAZZDV010000431.1:0-2208 GCA_964652785.1 uncultured Bordetella sp. | reverse complement strand
CCCACGCGCCGGTCGGGCAGCGCTCGGCGCACAGGCCGCAATGCAGGCAGACGTCCTCGTCCTTGACCATCACGCGCCCGGTCTTGAGCGTGTCGGACACGTACAGGTCCTGAGTGAGATCGAGGGAAGGCGCGGTCAGGTGGGTGCGCAGATCCGCTTCGTCGTCGTTCTGCGTAAACGTGATGCAGTCCATCGGGCAGATGTCGACGCAGGCATCGCACTCGATGCAGGCGTCCTTCGCGAACACGGTCTGCACGTCGCAGTTCAGGCAGCGCTGCGCTTCCTTGAAGCCGGTCATCGGATCGAAGCCGAGCTCGACTTCGACCTTGATACTCTTGAGGGTCTTTTCGGCCGAGGCCCAGGGCACCACGAAGCGCTCGTCCGGGGAAACGTCGTTGTCGTAGCTCCACTCATGGATGCCCATCTTCTGCGACAGCATCCTCACGTTGGGGTCCGGGCGCTCGGCAATGTTTTCGCCCGACAGCATCTTGTCGATCGACACCGCGGCCTCATGGCCGTGGGCCACCGCCCAGATGATGTTCTTCGGGCCGAAAGCCGAGTCGCCGCCGAAGAAGACGTTCTTGATCGTCGACTGCATGGTGACCTTGTCGACCACCGGCAGGCCCCACTGGTCGAACTCGAGGCCGATGTCCTTCTCGATCCAGGGAAACGCGTTCTCCTGGCCGACCGCGATGAGCACGTCGTCGCACGGCACGAGCTCGTCCGGCTCGCCGGTGGGAATGAGGCTGCGGCGGCCCTTGGCGTCGAACTCCGCCTTGACCTTCTCGAATGTCATGCCGGTGAGCTTGCCGCCTGAGTGCTCGAAGGTCTTCGGCACCATGTAGTTGAGGATCGGGATGCCTTCGTGCATCGCGTCCTCTTTCTCCCACGGCGAGGCTTTCATTTCCTCGAAGCCCGAGCGCACTATGACCTTCACTTCTTCGCCGCCCATGCGCTTGGAGGACCGGCAGCAATCCATGGCCGTGTTGCCGCCGCCCAGCACGATCACGCGGCGGCCGATCTTCTCGATGTGGCCGAACGACACCGACGAGAGCCAGTCGATGCCGATATGGATATTCTTCGCCGCTTCCTTGCGCCCGGGAAGTTCGAGGTCGCGGCCGCGCGGTGCACCCGTGCCGACGAACACCGCGTCGTATTCCTCGGACAGCACTTTCTTCAGCGAATCGACGCGCTGCCCGCCGCGCAGCTCGACGCCCATGTCGAGGATGTAGCCGGTTTCCTCGTCGATCACCGCCTCGGGCAGGCGGAAGCGCGGCACCTGCGTGCGCATGAAGCCGCCGGCTTTTGCATCCGACTCGTACACGATCACGTGATAGCCGAGCGGCACGAGGTCGCGAGCGACGGTGAGCGAGGCCGGGCCTGCGCCGATGCATGCGACGCGCTTGCCATTCTTCTTGCCCGCCTTGGGCAGGCGGTGAGTGATGTCGTCCTTGTTGTCCGCGGCAACGCGCTTCAAGCGGCAGATCGCCACCGGCTCGGCTTTCTCGAGGTTCTCTTCCTCGACACGCCCGCGCCTGCACGCAGGCTCGCACGGGCGATCGCACGTGCGCCCGAGGATGCCGGGAAAGACATTCGATTCCCAATTGACCATGTAGGCGTCCGAGTAACGCCCGGCTGCGATCAAGCGGATGTATTCGGGGACTGGAGTGTGGGCGGGGCACGCCCATTGGCAATCTACGACTTTGTGAAAGTAGTCGGGTACTCGGATATCGGTCGGGCGCAACTAACACTCCTCGTGTCGACCCCTTGTTCTTGGTTTCTTGGCGCCGTGGGGGCCGGTTCGGCGCTGCGGAAGTCTACCCTTTGGCGGCCCGGGTGAAAAGCGTGGCTTATCAAGCACTAATAGCAGGGTCTTTGGTGTGTTCGGTTCACTATTTGTAACACTTTTGACCTGTCCGGCGAGGCCGTGAACGGTGAGACTTTTGTCACGGTTGCCAAGCGTCCCGCAGACCCTGCGGTTGCTACTCCAGCCGGATGTCGTTGTCCTTGATGAGCCTGGCCCAGGCGCGCCGCTCGAGCGCCATCTTGCGCGCAAACTCTTCGAGCCCGATGCCGGTCGGAATCGTTCCACGCTCGCGCAGGAAATCGGACATTTCCGGGGAACGGATAATTGAAGACAACTCGGCATGCAGCTTTTCTGCGATCGCGCGCGGCGTCTTCGAATGCACGAAGAACGAGAACCAGCCG
>CAZZDV010000430.1:0-2248 GCA_964652785.1 uncultured Bordetella sp. | reverse complement strand
ACTCGAAACTTCGGATCAGCGCGCGGACAAGGGTTTATCGACTAATTCGCGATACTTTTCCGCAACCGCAAGTTTTGCCGCCGGCGCCGCCTTGTGCGTGGCAGGCATAGCCACGCTTCGAATGACTTCGCGCAGGGCCGAGATTGCGTTCGCGATGATCCCGCTCCTGTTCGGGGTCCAGCAACTCACGGAGGGGATGATCTGGCTCTCCCTTCGAAGCGAATCGTCGTTCCCCAACACGGCATTGACCTTCGTTTACTCTGTGTTCTCGCACGTCCTCTGGCCGATCTTTATCCCCGTCGCGGTCGGCCTTTTGGAGACCGTTCCATGGCGCAGGAAGGCTGCCGCGGCCTGCCTGATCGCAGGGACGGCCGTCGGGCTCTATCTGTTGTACCTCATCACGCAATTCCCGGTGACATCGCGGGTGCTCGAAGGACACATCGCCTACGACTCGCCGCACTTCTACGTCGTCGAGGTCATGTTCCTGTATCTGACCGCGACCTGCGCGAGCAGCCTTTTCTCCAGCAGCAGGATCATCCAGGTGTTTGGCGCCCTGTCCTTGGCGGCGTTCGTCGCGGCCTACGCCATCCACGCCGCCACCTTCTTTTCCGTATGGTGTTTCTTCGCCGCGATACTGAGCTTCATCGTCTACCATTACTTCAGGCAGGCGCGGTCCGGCGCTCTTACTTAAGAAGCCACTGCGGTCGGCGCGCTTTGTTGCGGACTTACCGCCTCAGATTAGTTTGGGCACGTTCACCAGCATCGCCGGCTGCGCGGGCTTTCCCGCCAATGGATGTACTTTCATTGCGGTCAACTGGGCCGACGCGAACCCGATGACTGCATCGACTGCGCGCTCTGCGTCAGGGAATCGACGCAGTCGGTGTACTTGCACTTGATGCAGCTCTCCGTTACCACAAACGTCATGCTCGCGCGGCATTCCAAAGGCGGATCACCGGCTCATCCAGATCGTGGTGATAACCGAGAATACTGAGTGATGCCGTAGTCAGATAGAATTTTCGGGCTTCAACCGCCCGTAGTCTGAGCCAGCGGGCCGTGAGGATGCGCAGGATGTCCCGATGCGCGAAGACGAGCACGTCGTCCCCCAACGCACGGATCCGATCGATGACACGCTCCGCGCGCACGCTCACCGCTTGCAGCGTTTCCCCGCCCGGGCAACCGTCCTCGAACAAACTCCAGCCGGGGCGTTCGGCCTGGATCTCCGCTGTGCGCCGGCCCTCGTACGCGCCGTAGTCCCATTCCATCAGATCGGGATCGGGCTGCGCGCGTTCGCCGAATCCTGCCAGCTCTGCCGTCCGGCGAGCCCGTTGCAGCGGGCTGGAGAGCACTCGGGCGAAGTTCAAGCCCTGCAGCTGTGTACCCAACTCTCGCGCGTCCCGCTCGCCCCGATCGGTCAGCGGGATGTCTGTGCGGCCGGTCGCCTGCCTGCTCAGGCTCCAGGCGGTCTCGCCATGCCGGGCCAGATAGACCTTCGGAAACTCGCCGCTCATGTGCGCCGGGATTTCCTGGTTCCCGTTCCATTCGCTCCCCATTTCCAATTGCGAATCTCCGGCATGTCCTGGCCGTATTGCCGGATATAGCGCTCGTGGTCGATGAGTTTGTCGCGGATGAACTGGGTGAGATAGGCGGCGCGCGGACCCAAACCCGGCACCCGATCGATAACGTCCTTGGCCAGATGGAACCGGTCGAGGTCGTTGAGCACCACCATATCGAAAGGCGTGGTGGTCGTTCCCTCTTCCTTGAAGCCACGAACGTGCAGATTGTGATGGTTGGTTCGACGATAGGTCAGTTTATGAATCAGCGAGGGGTACCCGTGATAGGCAAAGACGATGGGTTTGTCCCTGGTGAACAAAACGTCGAAATCCTTGTCGCTCAAACCGTGGGGATGCTCGCTCCGCGGTTGCAGCGCCATCAGGTCCACCACGTTGATGACGCGGATCTTGAGCGCCGGGAAATGCTGCCGCAGCATCTCCACCGCGGCCAGCGTCTCCAGAGTCGGCACATCCCCGGCGCAAGCCATCACCACATCGGGCTCGCTGCCTTGGTCGTTGCTGGCCCACTCCCAGATGCCCAGCCCGGCGGTGCAATGCTTGATGGCCGCGTCCATGTCGAGCCACTGCGGCGATGGTTGCTTGCCGGCGACGATGACGTTGACGTAGTTCCGGCTGCGCAGGCAGTGATCCGTCACCGAGAGCAGCGTATTGGCGTCGGGCGGCAGATAGACGCGGAT
>CAZZDV010000429.1:0-2251 GCA_964652785.1 uncultured Bordetella sp. | reverse complement strand
GCCCCGCGCGAGGTGCAGCGGCGGCGTGTCCGGGTAGATCCTGACCACGCGCGGCGGTCTTGCGGGGCCGGGCGCCGGGGTGACCGCGTCAGCGATGCCGCGCGGCACGAACTCTATCGTCTTCTGCAGGGCGATCAGGTACCCCGGCAGGCGGGTGACTTCGGCGTACTTTGCCGTGGCGTCCTGGTTGACCTGGTGGCAGACGCCGCCAATGAACGCCCCGCCGGCGGCTGCGATCAGCGCCAGGATTGCTGTTTTCTGATTCAAGACCTTCTCCTTTGTCCGTCTGTTCGACAGGTGTGGCTTGAGCCACTCGGTTTGGTCTCCCCTTGAACTGCGAAGCCTGCGCAGCCTATGCGGCCTATGCGGCAACTGCGGCGGCGCGCGGCTGCCTTCCAGCGAGTGGTCCGTCCTGCAGGCATGCCTGCACCACGTCGCCTGATACTGTCTCGTGCTCGAGCAGCTCGGCCGTCAGGAGCTCGAGGGCTCCACGGTGCTCGATCAGCAGCTCGGCGCAACGGCGTTCCACTTCCTTGGTGATTTCGCGCGCCTCGACGATGGCCTCGGCGTGGATTCCCTGGCGCTCCTGCTCCGGGAGCCCCGCATAACTGAAGGGCCCGATATCGGCCGAAAAGCCGAACTCGGTCACCATGCGAAAGGCCATCCTCGAAACGTGCTCGAGGTCGTTTGCCGCGCCGGTCGACGCCGACTTCAGCACGAGCGCTTCCGCACCGCGGCCCGCAAGCAGCATGGTCATGCGGTTGCGCACTTCGGGCTCGCTCTGCAGCGTGGCGTCCTGCTCGCGCGTCACCAGCGTGACGCCGAGCGCGTGGCCGCGCTTGAGGATGCTCACTTTCTCCACCACGCCGACATTCAGGAGCTTGGCGATCAGCGCATGGCCGGCTTCGTGAACCGCAATGCGCTCGCGCTCCTCCATGCCCATGGCCGACTGGCCGGCCGAGGTCGGTCCGCCCATGAGGGTCTGCTCCAGCGTGCGCTGGAAATGCTCCTGCAGGACCGCGGGCGCGTCTTCCTTGGCTGCAAGCAGGGCGGCGGAGTTGACCGTGTTGGCGATCGACGCAGGCGAGAGGCCGGCCGACATCCGCGCAAGCTGGCGGAAATTGACCTCGCCTGCCGTGCGCAACGAGCCGGCGTAAATGCGGAACAGCGCGTCGCGCTCGTCCACGTCGGGCAGGCCGAGATGGCAGGTCCGGTTGAAGCGGCCCGGGCGGATCAGCGCGGGATCGAGGTTGTTCACGTTGTTGGTCGCGCCAAGCACCACGATGCCCGAGCCGGACTCGAACCCGTCGAGCTCGACCAGCAGACTGTTGATGATGCGGTTGTTCTCGGTCTCGGCGCCCGAGCTGCCGCCGGAGCGCTTGCCGAGGCCGTCGATCTCGTCGATGAAGATCACGCACGGCGCTTCCTTGCGCGCGAGCTCGAACAGTTTCTTCACGCGCCGCACGCCCACGCCGAGGAACATGTCGCTGAAATCGCTGCCCGAAAGCGCGATGAAGGGCACGCCCGCTTCGCCGGCCACCGCGCGGGCCAGCATCGTCTTGCCCGCGCCGAAGTGGCCCTCGAGGATGACGCCCTTGGGCGCCTTGGCGCCGAGGTCGGCGAATTTCTTGGGATGCTTGAGGTACGCGACGATGTCCTGCAGCGCGTCCTTCGCCTCTTCCACGCCGATGACGTCCTTGAAGCGCGTGTCGGGCTTGTCGGCGGTCTTGAACTGGCCGCCCATGCCGCGCATGGGATTCATCTGCAGGAAGATGAACAGGATCAGCAGCGGACCGAGCAGCGTAAGCAGGGCGGGGCTGAGGCCGCGGCCAAGGACCGTCAGCGGCGGCGCGGGCGGATGGACGTTGCCCAGGGCGAACACGGCGGGGGCGCTGGAAGAGAGCTTTTCCTTGAGGGCCTCGGCCACCAGCGCGCGCTGGGTGTCGGTGCGGACGTAGTAACGGCTGCCGTCATTGCGGGACACGAGCGCGTATTCGGCCGAAAGGCCGACGCTCATTGCGTTGCCGGTCCTGACATCCTGCGCGAGAGCCGAGAAATCGCGCTCGGTGGCGAAGAAGGCAGCCGACTCTTCTTCCATCGAAACCGCGACGGCATTACGGTTGGGCTCATCGGCCGTGACCGTGAACCATACAAGAAGGACTGTGGCCACGAGCGCGATCGCGAGCGCGGCGGTTTTCCAGTGCTTCTTGTTAGCGAAGAGCGATTTCAACAATGCCTGTCCTCTTGCGCC
>CAZZDV010000428.1:0-2264 GCA_964652785.1 uncultured Bordetella sp. | reverse complement strand
ACCATCCCGTGCCCGAGCGCGGCTCGGCGTGGGCGCGCATGCAGGCCGGCGGCGACCTCCGCCCGCGCCACATCGGCAAGATCGCGTACGCTATCGCCTTCGACGATTTGCAGGCGCATTGCGAAAAGCTCATCGCGTCCGGTGCACGCGGGCGCGCGGTGGTGAAGTTCGGCTGAGATGGAATCGAAATGCTGCCATTTTTCGAATAAAGTCCGCATCAGCACTGGCTGACAGGTCGAAATGCTGCCATCCAACATACCGAAAGGAGATCCCATGAAGGTCGATAAAGATCACCCAGCGCAATTCCGGCATATCGAAGACATGCCGTGGGAAACGCTTCGATTCCCCGGCCAGCACAGCAAGATGCTCTTTCATCCGAGCCCCGAGCGGCCTACCGAGCCGAACGCGGGCTTCGTGCGTTATGAGCCGGGCGCGCACCACCCGCTCCACCGTCATGATTTCGCGCAGGTCTGGTACGTGCTCGAGGGGACCTTCAAGGTCGGCGAGCGCACAATCGGGCCGGGCACCATGGTCAACCACCCGGATCCGCACTTCGAGGCGGACTTGTCGACCGAGACCGGCGGACTCATGCTGTTCGTGCAGTACCAGGGGCCGACCACCGGCAAGGGCCCGATCTACGACGGCCGCTTCAACATGGAAAAGCGCAAGGACCTTTCGCAAGAGAACCTGCAGGTCTGACCGAAACCCGCGGGCATTTGGATTTGGGCCCGCGACCTCAGGAGAGCTCGCTCTCCAGCTCGAAGCGCGCGCTCGGGTCCTGCCCGAGCGCCTTGACCAGGTACGGCATCGCCTCGGCGAGGAGCTTGGGCAATTCCCACGGCGGGTTGAGGATGAAAAGGCCGCTGCCGTGCAGCCCGAAGCCCTCGGGGGCCGGCGACTTCACCGTCAGCGCGACATGCAGCCAGTCCTTCTTCTGCAGCCGCCTGAGCGCCTCCGGGAATTGCTCCGACTCGCGGCGCTGCACGATCGGATACCACAGCGCGTAGACCCCCGTCGCGAACCGCTGCAGCGCATCCTCGAGCGTCGCGCGCGCGCGGGCGTAGTCGCGTTTGTCCTCGTATGACGGATCCATCAGCACCAGCCCGCGCCGCGAGGGCGGCGGAAGGACGGACCTCAGGCCGTCGAACCCGTCGCCCGCCTGCACGAGCACGCGCGGGCTGTCGTTGGCGAAGGCTTCCTTGAGCCCGCGGCTCTCCGTGCTGTGCAGTTCGAAGAGACGTACGCGATCCTGCTCACGCAGGAGCTGCAGGGCGATCTGTGCCGAGCCGGGATAGGCGCGCAGCTTGCCGTTCGGGTTCTGCGCGTGGACGAGCTGCAGATATTCGGCCACCAGCCTGGGCGTGTCCCGCAGCGAGTAGCCCGCTTTCCATAGGCGTCCAATGCCGGTCTCGAACTCGGCCTTCTTCCGCGCCCAGGCATCGTCGAGCGAATATCCTGCGGCGCCGGCATGGGTGTCGACATACCAGAGCGGCTTGTCCTTCTTCGTGAGGTAGCCGAGCAACTGCACAAGGACGGCGTGCTTCAGGACGTCGGCATGGTTGCCGGCGTGGAATGCGTGGCGATAACTGAGCATGGCCCATTATCGGCGAAGTCGTGCGACGGCCTGCCGCGCTAAGACGCCGGCTGACATCCCCGCAGGGACTGCCGAAGCATCGGAATTTTTTACAGGCAAACCTTCGGTCAAGGGAGCCGCTCGAGGCAGCCGTGCGGTGAAGCAGCGCACGGACGGGAATCAGCCCATCGGACATGCTGGTCCCCCGACCGGCGAGAGCCACAACCAAGATGCAACGCGTATTCGCCCGGCTCCTCGAAATCCTCGCCGGCACCATGCCGGGCCACACAGTCCGCACCGTGTTCGACGTGGGCGCGCGCGACTGCGAGGAAAGCCGCCAGTTCGCCCTCGCCTTTCCGGAAGCGCGCGTGTATGCCTTCGAATGCAACCCGGCCACGCTGCCGAAGTGCCGGGCGCACGCGGCGTGCGAGCCGCGCATCGTGCTGACCGAAAGCGCCGTCTCGAACACGGCCGGCACCACGACCTTCTACCCAATCGACCAGGAGCGCACGGTGACCGGCGCAGCCGACGGGAATCCCGGCGCCTCGTCGTTGTTCCGGGCCACGGGACACTACCGCGAGGAGAAGTACGTGCAGGACGAAATCGAGGTCGGCACACTGCGCCTCGATGCCTTCATGCAGGAGCGTTCGATCGACAGCGTCGACGTCCTCTGGATGGATGTCCAGGGCGC
>CAZZDV010000427.1:0-2265 GCA_964652785.1 uncultured Bordetella sp. | reverse complement strand
AAGGCACCGGGGAGTAGAATGCGCGCCAACGTCAAGATCATGCGAGACCCCATGAAACCCTACTTCATCCGCGCCGAATGGGACGACGAGGCTTGCGTTTGGGTCGCGAGCAGCGATGATGTTCCGGGGCTGGCGACAGAATCCGAAACGCTCGAAGCGCTGGTTCAGAAGTTAAGAACAATGGTGCCCGAGTTGCTCGAGGCCAATGGCGTCGCCAGCGGCAGCGAAGTGGCTTTTGAACTGCTCACCCGCAGATTCGAGATCGCCCGCTCCGCGGCCTGATGGCGGATTTCTCGCCGGAACTCAAGCGCCTGTTGCACGCCGCGGGATGCCGCTTTGAGCGTGAAGGCAAGGGCGATCACGAAATCTGGTCGAGCCCGATCACTGGCGTGCGATTTCCCATAGACAGCAAGATCAAGTCCCGGCATACGGCCAATGCGGTGTTGAAGCAGGCCGGTTTACCGAAGAAGTTCTGATACCGCTCGCCGCGCGTTCGATAGGAGCCAGCCGTGGCCGCGGACTACCGGGTTCGACAGGCGATAAACTACGCCTCTTGCAAAAACAAGAGCGGCACATGGGCTGGGAAAAGGAAGTCGAAGCGCTGCGCGAGCGGCAGCGGCTGGCGAAGCAAATGGGCGGGCCCGAGCGCCTGGAGCGCCAGCGCGCCGGAGGCAAGCTCAACGTGCGCGAGCGTGTGGAGCAACTGCTCGACCCGGGCTCGTTCATCGAAGTCGGCAGCATCGCCGGCAAGTCGGGTTACGACGACGCAGGCAACCTCGTGTCGCTCACCCCCGCGAGCCTCGTGATCGGCCGCGGAAAAATCGAGGGCCGCAACGTGGTCGTGGCCGGTGACGACTTCACGATCCGCGGCGGCACCAACGAGGGCAGCATCCGCGACAAGCTCACGCGCGTGGAGACGATGGCCACCGACCTGCGCCTGCCGCTGATCCGTCTGGTCGACGGCTCCGGCGGCGGCGGCTCGGCCGGCATGATGGACAAAGACGGCCACTCCCGCGTCCCCGGCTACCTGGGCTGGGATCTTGTCACGGCCAACCTCAACACGGTCCCCGTGATCGGCATGGCGCTGGGCTCGACCGCGGGCCTCGGCTCGGCACGCGTATGCGCCAGCCACTACTCGGTGATGGTGAAGGACACCTCGCAGCTCTTCGTCGCCGGGCCGCCCGTGGTCAATCGGCTCGGCGCGCGCCAGTTCGAGAAGAACGAGCTCGGCGGCAGCCAGATCCACACACGCAACGGCACGATCGACGACGAAGCCGTGAGCGAGGCCGATGCGTTCGAGCGGGCGCGCAAGTTTCTCTCCTACCTTCCAGCTTCGGTTTTTGAGCTGCCGCCGCGTGGCGGGAAGCGTGATGATCCCAAGCGCAACGTCGACTGGCTGATCGACGCGATCCCGCGCGAGGACCGCAAGGTCTACAAGATGCGGCCGATCGTCGAGGCGGTCGTCGATGAAGGCTCGTTCTTCGAGATCGGCCGGTTCTGGGGACGCGGGGTCATCACCGGCTTTGCGCGGCTCGACGGCTGGCCGGTGGCAATCCTGGCAAGCGACCCGATGCATTACGGCGGCGCCTGGACCGCGGATGCCTCGCGCAAAGTGGCGCGGTTCACCCAGCTCGCGCAGCTCTTTCACCTGCCGATCGTGCACCTGGCCGATATCCCGGGGTTCCTCGTAGGGCTGGACGCGGAGAAGACCGCGGCCATTCGTCACGGTGTGGCCGCGCTCACCGCCATCCAGCAAACCACCGTGCCGTGGTGCGCGATCATCGTGCGCAAGGCCTATGGCGTCGCGGCCGCGGGGCACTCCAACCAGTCGCGCTATTCGGTGCGCTATTGCTGGCCTTCGATGCGCGCGGGATCGCTGCCGCTCGAAGGCGGGATCGAGGCCGCGTTCCGCAAGGACATCGAAGCTTCGCCGGACCCGCGGGCCAGGATTGCCGAGCTTCGCGAGCGCCTGCAGCTGCTGGGCTCGCCTTTCCGGACGCTCGAAGCCTTTGCCTACGATGAGATGATCGATCCGCGCGAGACGCGCGCGTTGCTCTGCGAATTCGCCAACCTGGTGGCCCCGCTGCGCGAGCCCGGCCGCTCCACTTTCGGATATTTCCCCATATGAAACCAGCCAAGGTGTGCACCGAGGTCGCCGGGACCGTGTGGAAGATCGTCGCCGCAAAGGGCGCGAGCCTTAACGCCGGCGACACGATCCTGATCATGGAGTCGATGAAGATGGAGATCCCGATCGAAGCGCCGCGT
>CAZZDV010000426.1:0-2270 GCA_964652785.1 uncultured Bordetella sp. | reverse complement strand
CGGCTGTACACGCTTTCTCCCTCGGTAATTCAACGCACAGAGGCTTCGATGCCTGAAGCGCGCAAGGCAGGCGCCAAGGTGCCGAAGAAGAAGAAAGCTTAATGGCAGCATTTCACCCGCTTCCCCGCGCCTGACCTCGTCTTCGTCCAAAATTTGGCAGCATTCCCCCCCGGGAGATTGTGCCCCAGGCGTGCGGCCTGTTCCGTGCCTCGGATACATGAGGGCCTCGGGCCTCGCAAAAGTGTGCTTTTTGGCAACAGCGGCCACCTCTGGCCCGACCGCCCCGCGAAATCGGCTTGCCCGGTGAGTCCTTTCGGGGCCACCATTCGGAGGGCACCCTTCGGGATTAATTCCGAGGGTGGAAGTGCCCATTTTTCAGGCAACGAGCACCGATGAACACCGCGAAGTGCCGCGGGCCCCGTCCCGACGCACCATGACCGACCGACCGACCTTTATCGCGCCGCCCCTGGCCGCGGGCCGCAGGCGTTACCTCACCATGCTCTTTTCGGACCTGTCCGAATCCACGCGCATCGCCTCCGCAATCGAGGCCGAGCACTATGCCGAGCTGCTCGGCGAGCTGCGCGACGCCTACCACGTCCTCATCCCGAGGCACGGCGGCACGATCGTGCAGATCTCGGGGGACGGCATCCTTGCGGTCTTCGGCCATCCGGACCCGCGCGAGGACGCCGGCAGGCGGGCCGCGGAAGCCGCGCTCGACCTGCACGAGCGCGTGCGCGGGCTGCGCGCCGGCGTCGCCGGGCTGCCTACGCTCACCATGCACACGGGCATCCACTCGGGGCTGGTGCTGCTCGACGAGGGTGACGCGGAGCGCGGGCGTTTCGAGCTGCTCGGCAACGCAACGAACATCGCCTCGCGCCTGGCCGACATCGCGCATGCAGACGAGATCCTCATCAGCGAATCGACCCTCGGCCCCGAAAGCAGTTTTTTCCAGAAGAGCGAACGGCGCTACCTGCACCTGCGCGGCAAGGAAAAACCGCTGACCGTGTACCGCATCATCGCGCGCGCACCGGTGACTACGCAGTTCGAGGCGCGCACGCGGCGCGGGCTGGTGCCATTCGTCGGGCGCGAATCGGAACTGGCTGCGCTGGAAAGCGGCCTGGCCGAGGCGATTGCGGGCAAGCCGCGCTTCATGGCGGTCATCGGGCCGGCCGGCCTTGGCAAGACCCGCCTCGCTGAGGAATTCCTCGCGCGCGCCACGCGCCGGCAATGCCGCGTGTTGCGTGGCTACTGCGACGGGTACCTCGCCGCCGAGCCGCTGCAGCCTTTCCTGCAGACGCTGCGCTCGCTGGCCGGGCTGACGCCCCGAATGCCGCCGGCGCAGGCCGCCGAAGCGCTCGAACGGATGCTGCTCGAAATCGATCCGGCACTCGAAGCGCACCGTACCGTGCTGCTCGCCGCGTTGTCGCTCGGAGCGGCGGATCCGCAGGCCGAAACGAAGCGCCCCGCGGCGGAGATGATCACCGCGGCGGTGCGCGACCTCTTCGAGCGCCTCGCGCAATCCGCGCCGCTGGTGCTTTTCGTCGACGACCTTCAATGGGCCGACGACGCCACGCGCCAGGTGCTCGGCGCGATCCGGGGGCTCTCGCGGCCGATCTTCATCCTCGTCGCGAAGCGCAACTCACCCGACGAGGGGTTCACGATCGGCGATGCGCGGGGCCTGGACCTCCCGCCGCTCACCGAGGACGAGGCCGCGCAGACGATCGGCCACCTGCTGCGCGTGCCCGACCCGGACGTGGTCAACGCGATCCGCAAGTCCTCCGGAGGCAACCCGCTCTACATCGAGGAGCTCTGCCACTCGGCCGCCTACGAGGGCCAGGACCGGCGGTTGTCGCGCGCCACTCTCGGCTCGGCGTGGCTGAACAACCTCATCCAGTCGCGCGTCGCGCGATTGCCCGGGCCGCAGGCCGACCTCGTGCGTGTCGCGGCGGTCATCGGCAACGTGATCCCCGTGTGGCTGCTCGAGAAGCTTACCGGCTGCGGCGAGGACGACGCGCTGGTGCTGGCGCTGGCCGAGCAGGACTTCCTTTTCCCGGGCGAAGCCCCGGGGACGCTGCGGTTCAAGCACGGCATCACGCGCGACGTGATCTACGACGCCGTCGGCCTCCACCAGCGCAAGGACATGCACCTGCGCATTGCGGCGGCGCTGGTGCACGGCGGCTCGGAAGCCAGCCACGGGGAAAACTTCGAAGCGCTCGCCTTGCATTTCGGGGCGGGAGGGCGTCCCGGGGACGCCCTCCCGCCCCGAAATG
>CAZZDV010000425.1:0-2270 GCA_964652785.1 uncultured Bordetella sp. | reverse complement strand
TTTGGGCCTCTCAAACGGCTATTGGCTGCGCGCCCAGGCCGCTCATGACACGGAAGTTGCAGAAGGAGTCCTGCGTAGCATGCTGACGAGGATCAAACCCTGGTCGGGTGCCGAGACGCTAAGTGCGAAGTGGTGATGACTGCCGCCCTGAATGTACTCGTATCAGCACAAAATCACCGGGACAGCCAATCCCCGTGCGGGGCCATGAAAATAATCTTCCGAATTCAGCCCTTCACCGCATACCGTTCCCGCAGCTTCATCTTCCAGAATTTGCCCGTCGACGTCCTGGGGATCGTCTCCAGGAACTCGTAGCGGTCCGGCAGCTGCCACTTGGCGAATTTCTTCGTGAGCACTTCGTTCAGGGCTTCGGGCGTAACCGATTGCCCCGGCTTGGTGACGACGCAGGCCAGCGGCCGCTCGCCCCATTTCTCGTGCGGGATCGCGATGACCGCGGCTTCCGCAACCGCCGGGTGCGCCATGAGCGCGTTCTCGAGGTCCACCGAGCTGATCCATTCGCCGCCGGACTTGATGAGGTCCTTGGTGCGGTCGGTGATGTGCAGGTAGCCGTGCGAATCCATCTTTGCCACGTCGCCGGTGCGCAGCCACCCGTCGTCGGTGAACTTGGCCGGATCCTGGCCGACGTTGTCCGCGCGAGCGTTGTAATACCTGCCGGTGATGAACGGCCCGCGGACCTGCACCTCGCCCGGGGTCTTGCCGTCCCACGGGGCAATGCCGTGGTCGCCGACGACACGCAGCTCCACGAGCGGCGCGGTCACGCCCGCGGTGGCCGAAAGCCGGAACTGCTCGTCCTCCGAAACGCCCGCAAGCTCGGGCTTGATGAAGCTGAGCGTGGCCAGCGGCGAGGTCTCGGTCATGCCCCAGCCCTGCGAGATGCGCACGCCGTGCTTCGCGAACGCGCGGATCAGCGACTCCGGCACTGCAGCCCCGCCGACAAGGCTGCGCATGCCTTTGGGTAGGCTCCATTTTTCCGGATGGGCCTCGAGCGCCTGGATCAGCGAGAGCCAGATCGTCGGCACGCCCAGCGCCATCGTAGGCGGCTCGAGCTTGATCAGGTCGAGCAAGTCCTCCGGGTGCAGGTGCGGGCCGGGAAACACCAGCTTCGAGCCGAGCATGACCGCGCCATAGGGAATGCCCCAGCAGTTGGCATGGAACATCGGCGTGACCGGCAGCACCACGTCGCGGCCCTGCAGGCACCAGAACTCGGGCAGGCAGGCCACCAGCGTATGCAGCACCGTCGAGCGGTGCGAATACACCACGCCTTTGGAGCGGCCGGTCGTGCCGCTCGTGTAGCACATGGCGACGGCGTCGTTCTCGTCATGCGGCACGTAGTCGAATTCCTGGGGCGCTTTGTCGAGCAGCGCGTCGTAGTTCGTGTATTCGCCGGCCACCGGCGCGCCCGAAAACGGGAACACGATCACGCGCTCGAAGGCGTGCTTGCCGGCGAACTGCCTGTAGAGCGGCAGCAGGATGTCGTCGACGATAAGGAAGCGGTCGCCCGCGTCCGCGGCGATCCAGCCGATCTCCTCCGGCGACAGGCGCAGGTTCAGCGTGTGCATCACGCCGCCCGCGGCGGGGATCCCGAAATAGCATTCGAGGTGCGCGTGATGGTTCCAGCAGAGCGTCGCGACGCGATCGCCCTTCTCGAGGCCGAGGGCCAGCAGCGCGGCCGCAAGCTGCCGCGTGCGCTTGTAGTACTCGGCATAGCTGTGGCGCCGCAGCGACTTGTCCGGCAGGCGCGAGACGATCTGCGATTCCGGGAAGAGCCTCCCGGCCCGCTCGAGCAGCAGGTTGAGCGAGAGCGGATCCTGCATCATCGTGCTCTGCATGGCGGACCTCTTCAGGCGGTGTTGGAAGAACTGCGGGATGAACTGCGGGAAGAACTGCGGGAGGCACTGCAGGATCAACTGCCCGAAGCGCTCCTGGGCGAAAGATCCTCAAACTCGGCCGGCTTGCCGGACTTTGCGGCAGCCACCGCTCGCTGGATATCCTCGATGCTGAAAATCCCGGGCTGCAGTGCGTTGAGGTACTCGAAGCTTTCGGCCACGCCGTGGTCGCGCGTGAAGGAAATCATCTGCTTGGTCGCGGCCACCGCGACCGGCGCCTTGGACGCGATCTTCCTGGCCACCGCGAGCGCGCCTTCGACCAGCGCCTCGTGCGTGTCGAACATTCCATTGACGAAACCCAGACGCTCCGCGCGCGCGGCGATCGAATCCGTGCCAAGCGCGTCGCTCGTCTGGAAGACCGAAAGG
>CAZZDV010000424.1:0-2289 GCA_964652785.1 uncultured Bordetella sp. | reverse complement strand
GCGGCGTAAGTCATCTTCGCGAGCGACATTATTCGAGCCCTTCGGGCACTACGCGTCGCGCCGATCGCGATCCGCTAGCGGCAGAGGCGGACCCCGCTACCCGGCGCTCCCGGGTAGCGGGGTCGTGTTCAAGGGCCGATGCCCTGGCCGGGCCTACTCCGGCTTGATGCCCGCTTCGCGCGCGACGCGGGTCCACTTCTCGCGGTCCGCTTTCACGCGCGCGGCAGTGTCCTCCGGCGAGATCGCGGTGGGGATATAGCCGGCCGGCGCGAACTTGTCCTGCACGTCCGGCATCTTCATGATTTTCTGGATCTCGCCCCACAGGCGTTCGATGACCGGGCGCGGCGTTCCCGCAGGCGCCCAAAAGCCGAACCAGGTGCTCGACTCGAACCCGGGGACGCCTTGTTCCTGCACCGTCGGCACGTCGGGCAGTATGGCTACGCGCATCGAGGTGCCCACGGCGATCGCGCGCAGCTTGCCCGCGCGCACATGCGAGATGCCCGGCACCGGCTGGTCGATGAGGATCTTGACCTGGCCCGACAGCGTGTCTTGCACAGCCCCGGCGCTGCCCTTGTAGCCGACGTGCTGCAGGTCTATGCCGGCGAGCTTGTTCAGGAGCAGCCCGGTAAGGTGGCCGCTGGAACCGACGCCCGAGGACGCGTAGTGGACCTTGCCGGCATTCGCCTTCGCGTACGCAATCAGCTCCTGCAGGTTGGTCGCCGGCAGGCTCGGGTGGGTAAGGAAATAGTTCGGTGACAGCAGCGTGATGCCGATCGGCGTGAAGCCGTTTTCGGCGTCGTAGCGCATGTCCTTGAAGAACAGCGGGTTGATGATGAAGACCTGCGGCGCGCCGACGAGCAGCGTGTAGCCGTCGGGCGCCGACTTGGCGACTTCGGAGGCGCCGATCTGCGCGCTGGCGCCCGGCTTGTTCTCGACAACGAAGGGCTGGCCGAGCGCCTCCTGCAGCTTGTACGCCACTGTGCGCCCGGTGAGGTCCGTAGAGCCGCCCGGACCGTACGGAACAACTACCCGCACCGGCTTGTTCGGATAACCCTGTGCCAAAGCGGCGGTTGCAAAACACAGCGCGAACAGCGCTACGACGGCATGGAATGGCTTTCTTTGCATGACTTCCCCTTTGGAATGAAGACTGGACTTCAATCGGTGCAGTCCAGCTTGCGCGAGAACGGGTTGCGGGTGCGGGAGAAGGTTCTCCCGTTCGCGCCGTTTCAAGAATGTGTCAGGAGCAAATGAGTTGTCCGGATCAGTAGCACGTAATGTGTCCGGTTTAGAGGTGGGGTATGCAAACCTCCTTGAGCCGGACGCACTTGCTACGGGAGGCCGGAAGATGAGAACAGCGCGATCGCCCTGCCAATGCCGCGCGCGCCGCCAGTGACGAGCGCGATCGTATCCTGCAAATTTTGCATGTCATCCTCTCCCCGCCGGTTTGCCTACACTAACATCGTCCCAGGACTTTCAACATGAGAGGAGCAGGAATGGAAAAGCACCCACGCATGGCGGTAGTGACTGGCGCAGGGTCCGGGCTTGGCCGCGCTATTGCGCTGCGACTTGCCAGTGAAGGTGCTGCGGTGGCCGTCATCGATATCGACCCCGCCGCCGCGCAGGAAACCGCGCGGCAAATCGTGGGCACGGGCGCCCGCGCGCTCGGCCTTCGCGCCGACGTGAGCCGCGCAGACGAGCTCGATGCCGCGGTCACCGCCGCGGTGGCCGAATTGGGCGCCCTCGACGTCATGGTCAACAACGCGGGGGTGCTCGACGGTTACTTCGATGCGGACGAAATGAGCGAGGCCCTCTGGCGGCGCGTGATCGACATCGACCTGACCGGTGTGTTTCTCGGCTGCAAGCGGGCGCTGAAGGAAATGCTGCCGCGCGGCCGCGGGCGCATCGTCAACATGGCCTCGGTCGCCGGGCTGAACGGCACCGGTGGCGGCGCGGCGTATGTAGCGGCCAAGCACGGAGTGGTCGGATTGACGCGCCAGATGGCGGTCGCGTATGCGGCGCGGGGAATCGCGATCAACTGCATCTGCCCTGGCGCCGTGCGCACCGACTTGCGCCAGCACTCGCAGCAGATTCTCGGCCCCGGCGTGCCCGACATGAGCGGGCGCGGCGTCGTGGTGAACGACGACCAGGTCCGCGCGCTCATCCCGGCAGGCGAACGCGGCACGGTAGAGGACATCGCCGCCGGGGTGAGTTTTCTCGCCTCGGCCGACGCGCGCTACGTCAACGGGCATGCGCTGGTGGTCGATGGCGGCTGGCGCGCGAAGTAGGCGT
>CAZZDV010000423.1:0-2294 GCA_964652785.1 uncultured Bordetella sp. | reverse complement strand
TGTCGCCGACGCACTGCAGCTTCCCAATGAGGGCGGATTCTTCCTCGCGGTTTACTTCCTCGCAGGCGCCCTGAGCCTGCCGCTCTGGATGGCCGCGTCGCGGCGCATCGGCAAACCGGCCGCGTGGCTCGCCGCGATGATCGTCAGCGTTGCCGCGTTCGCCGGCGCTTTCGTGCTGGGCGCCGGCGACTACGCCGCGTTCACGGCGGTCTGCGCGTTGTCGGGCCTCGCGCTTGGCGCCGACCTCGCGCTGCCGCCGGCGATGCTCGCGGACACGATCCGCGATGCGGGCCACGAGGCGCGCGCAGGCGCGTACTTCGGTGCATGGACTTTCGCCACCAAGCTCAACCTCGCCATCGCGGCCGGTGTCGCTCTGCCGCTGCTGGCGGCGCTCGGCTATGTCCCGGGCAATCCGGCCACGGTGCAGCCGCTTTACTACGCGTATTGTCTCCTGCCCTGCGCGCTCAAGCTCGCGGCAGGCTTTGCGCTATGGAAAACCGGCGGCATCGCCGGCTCACGCCAGGGAGTCCCCGCATGACCCGCATCCTCTTTGCCGCACTCACCGCACTGCTCGTTTCAGGCTGCAGCAGCGTCGGCCCCGACGCGTACCGCGACGAAAAACCGGTGCTCGACCTGTTCCGCTACTTCGAAGGCACGGTCGAGGGCTGGGGCCAGTTCACCGACCGCTCGAACAAGGTCGTCAAGCGTTTCAAGGTCGTGATCACGGGCACGGTGTCCGGCGATACGCTTACGCTGGACGAAGACTTCACCTATTCGGATGCCACCAAGTCAAAGCGCGTCTGGACCGTCGTTCGTCACGATGCGAACCGGTTCACCGGGACCGCCGCCGACGTCATCGGCAGCGCGCAGGGCGAGGCGCGCGGCAATGCGCTGCGCTGGACTTACGTGCTCGCCCTCGAGGTGGACGGCCGGACCTGGCACGTGGACTTCGACGACTGGATGTACCTCCAGGACGAAAGCGTGATGCTCAACCGCTCGCGCATGAGCAAATTCGGCTTCACGCTGGGCGAGCTGACGATCGCGTTCAAAAAGCGCTCCTGATGGCCTTCTTCGCGCCGCTGAATTCGCCGATCGCCTCGTTCGCCGGCAAGCGCGTGTGGGTGGTCGGCGCCTCCACCGGCATCGGCGCGGCCACCGCGAACCTGCTGCTCGAACGCGGTGCGAAAGTCGCGGTATCGGCGCGCTCGCTCGAATCCCTCGAATCCGCGTTCGCCGGCCGCGCGACCCTGCTCCCGCTCGACGTGACCGATGCCACGGCCACTTCGCGCACCGCGCAGCGCCTGTGCGAATCCTGGGGCGGCATCGACCTCGTGCTCGCGGTCGCCGGCACCTACAAGGCGATGCGTGCGTCGGAGATCAAGCTGGCCGAGGCTCGCCGCATCGTGGACGTCAACCTCAACGGCGTGCTCAACCTGCTCGCGGCAGTGCAACCGGTGCTCATGCGACAGGGCGAGGGCGGGTTCGGGATCGTCGCGAGCGTCGCGGGCTACGGCGGGCTGCCCAACAGCCTGGCCTACGGCGCGAGCAAGGCCGCCTGCGTCAACCTCGCCCAGAGCCTGTACCTCGACCTGCACCAGCGCGGCATCGACGTGTACCTCGTCTCTCCTGGCTTCGTGGCAACGCCGCTCACGGCAAAGAATGAATTCAAGATGCCCTTCCTCATCAGCGCGGAGCAAGCGGCTGAGGAGATCGTGGAAGGCCTCGAGCGCGGCGACTTCGAGATCCATTTCCCGCGCGCGTTCTCGCGCATGCTGAAAGCCATCAACCTGCTGCCGCACCGGCTCTACTTCTGGTGCGTGCGGCGATTCACCGGGATGTGAGGCAAGACATGCTCGATATCGGACGGCTGGTGGCTTTCTTCGAGTCGATGACGCCCGCGAGCATCGAGGCGATCGACAAGTACTACGCAGACGACGCCTGCTTCAAGGACCCGTTCAACGACGTGCGCGGCATCGGGAAAATCCGCCGCGTGTACGCGCACATGTTCGAGCAGGTGGCCGAGCCGCGCTTCCACGTCACCGAACGCCTCGTCGCCGACAACGGAGCCTTCCTCACTTGGGACTTCACGTTTCGCTTCCGGCCGGGCGGAGCGATAGAGACCGTGCACGGATCGAGCCACCTGCGCTTCGATGCGCACGAAAAAATCGTCTACCACTGCGACTACTGGGACGCCGCAGGCGAGCTTTACGCCAAGGTGCCGGTGCTTGGGGCACTGATGCGGCTCGCGCGACGGCGATTGTCGGCCGGGGTCTGATCGCAGGGCGGTCGAACGA
>CAZZDV010000422.1:0-2336 GCA_964652785.1 uncultured Bordetella sp. | reverse complement strand
CGAGGACTTCACAAGCGAAGACGGCCGGCGCCTGGTGGCGGCGGGAGACAAGGTGCTGCTCGCGGACGATTACGACGCGACCCAGGGTGCCGCTGGCAGGGTGTACCAGTACCTCGGCACCAAGGGCCGGTTGAGCCTGGGCGAGCAGAACTATACCGACACGAGCAAATGGAAGCTGGTCGGCGGCGAGGCCGGGGAGGCGTACAGGTTCGTCGGCACGGGTGCGTCCTTCGACCTCGGCATCCAGGACTACAGCGACACGACGCGCTGGACCAAGCTCGCGGGCCAGCCGGGCACCGTTTACCAGTACATGGGCCCGACGGCTTCGAAGAACCTCAGCACGCAGGACTACACGGACCTGCGTTTCTGGAAGCAAGTCAAGGAAACCGAGATCATCCCGCAGGGCAACAACGTCAGCGCATCGAATGCGATGGCGCTGGGCGGCCTGGTGGTGAGGAACGACGTACGCAGCGACGTGGAGTCGTATGTCCGCAACGTCACTGCGAGCAGCGCAAGCGTCAATGTCACTGCGCTGGAAGACGCCGTGATACGCGCAACCGCCGACAGCGCGGCCGAGGCCTCCGGCGGCAGCGCCTTCGGCACCGGAGCCACCCTGGCTGTCAACGGCACCATTGCCACCAACCTGATCCTCAGCCAGGCCAACGCCTACATCGAGAACGGCAGCGTGACGACCACGGGAGCGGTGGTCGTCGATGCCAAGAACACTTCGCAGATCGACGCCAAGACGCTGAGCTCTACCACCAGCGGCGACCAGGCGGTCGGCGTGACCCTCGCTTTCAACACCATAGGATGGAAATCGCAGGACATCCTGACGAGCGCGATCGATGTACTGATCGGGGACCCGCTGATTGCCAACGCGCTCGGCGGCGCGCAGGTGGCCGAAACCAAAGCCTACATCCTGAATTCGACCGTCGCGGCCGGCGGAACGCTGAGTGTCACGGCGCTGTCCGAGGCGGTCATCAACGCCGAGATGAGCAACAAGGCGACCTCGGTGGCGTCGGGCTTGGTCAATGCGACGGGCATGAGCGTTGGCGTTGCGTTCGCCGGCAACATGGTCAACAGCAACGCGAAGGCGTACATCAGCTACACCGGCACGTCGCAGGGAGCGGTAACCGCAGGAGGCGCGGTGACGGTGGCCGGCGAGGACAGCGCCACCATCAATGCCAAGAGCACGCTCGCAGCCCTGTCGACGACGACCAACGACGGCGGCTTGAGCATTGCGAGTGGCCTGCTGAAGTCGTTCCTTACCGACTACCGCTACACCCAGCAATCGGGTACGCAGTACGTCAAGCAAGGCGACATGGTGCGTGCCGATACGGGCAAGGTGTACCAGTACGCGAGTGCCACGACCGGCCTCGGGGCCTCCCTGGCGCTTGGCGGCATCGCCTTCACGACCGACGTCAGATGGAGCGAGGTGCGCCTCGACGACGTCGTCGGTTTTGTCAGCAACCTGGGGCTCAACGTCACCAGCTCGGATTCCACGGGAGTGGGCGCGCTGATCGTGCGTAACGACGTCCGGGGCGGCGTCGAGAGTTTCATCAACAACGCCAACCTGAATGCCGCGGGCACCCTGTCAGTGACCGCGCTCGAAACCGCGACCATACGAGCGACCGACGAGAGCACTGTCGTCTCCATCGGCGGCAGCGTCCTTGTCGGCGGCAGTTCGAACGCCATCAACGCCACCATCGCCACCAACCTGGTGCTGAGCAAGGCCAACGCTTACGTCACCGGCAGCAGCCTCACGACGACCAGCGCCGGGGATGTCGTCCTCGACGCGAAGAACACGTCCACCATCGAGGCCAACGTCAAAGCCACGACCGAATCGAGGGGCGTATCGGTCGGGGTGGTGCTTGCCTTCAACACGATCGGCTGGGCCGGGCAGAACATCCTGTACAACCTGGCGGATGCGCTCGTTGGCACCAGCATCGGCACGGAACAGCCTGCCGAGGTTCGCGCCTACCTGCTGAATACGAACGTCACTTCCGCGGGCAAGGTTAGCGTAACCGCGACCTCTGATGCCGCGATCGACGCGAGCATGGGCTCGTCGTCGACGGCCATCAAGGCCACGCTCACGGCATCGACGGCTGTCAGCGTCGGCGCGGTGATCGGCATGAACAAGGTCAGCACGCTGGTGCAGGCCTACGCCGACAATGCCACCACGCTTACCGCGGGCAGCGGCGGCGTCGCAATCAATGCGAAGGACACCTCGGCAATTCACTCGGTGGTAAAGGCTTCGTCCCTCTCGGTGGCGGTTTCCGGCTCTTCGGCCCTGTCGGTCTCGGTCGGGGTCAGTGTCGCCCGCAACGAGATCAAGA
>CAZZDV010000421.1:0-2336 GCA_964652785.1 uncultured Bordetella sp. | reverse complement strand
TCCCCGTCGCGCACTTTCATGAAAGCCTGGACCTTGGCGGGCGGACCGGATGAGGACGCGTAGGACACATCGCCCAAGACGAGATTCACCAGCCCCACATCGGCGCTCTGAGGGAGCGCAGCAGAGCTGAAAGCGAGAAGAACCGCAAGTAGCGCACTTCGCATAACGCCCCCTCTTTGTCTCATGTTACTCCTCGAGCCCGATAACCTCGTATACGCGGATTGCTTCCGTCTTGCCCTTGACCTTGATCTCATCGGTTATCCCGGTCTTCACCCCGGGGCCCGCTGCAAGAACCGTGGCCTCGCTCGCCGCAATCACGCATTTCAGGTCTTTGGTCGCGCCCTCGAGCCGCGAGGCGGCGTTGACCGTGTCCCCGATTGCGGTGAATTCCTTGCGCTTGGGGGTGCCGATGTCGCCGATGACCGCTTCGCCCGTATTGATGCCGATCCCGATCCCGAACTCTGGCAACGTCTTGTCGGGAAATCGCGCAGTCATCCACTGCTTGAATTCGCCGGCCGCTTCCGCCATCCCGAGCGCGGCGCGGAGCGCACGGCGCGCATGGTCCGGATGCTGCACGGGTGAGCCGAAAACAGCCATGACCGCGTCGCCGATATATTTATCGACGGTCCCGCCCTGCGCGAAGATTGGCTCGCACACGCGCGTGAAGTAAGCGTTTAACATTTCCACCACCTCCTGTGCCGTGAGCCGCTCCGAGATCGTGGTGAAGTTCCGGATGTCGGAAAAAAGCACGGTCACCACAAACACTTCGCCTCCCAGGTCCGGCCGGTGTGCGTCGGATAGAAGCTTCGTGACCACCTCGTCCGACACATAGCGGCCGAAGATCCTGCGGATGCGCGCCCGCTCGCGCTCCTCGCCCGTGAGTCGCAGGCCCAGTGTCATGAGGAAAGCGATCCCTATCCCGATCTGCAGCTCGGCTACCGGAAGGACCTGATCAAACTGGAACGCCGCGAATGCCGGCAAGGAGACGATTACGGCGAGCCCCGCCGCGAATGCTGCGCCCCAGCCAACGGGCAGCTTCGAGAAGAAATACGTCGCTACGGAAAGGAGCAGAACGATATAGGCGATTTCAAGCGGAGCCGAAAGCGCGACCGGATAGCGTCCCGAGAGAATCGTTTCCACAATGTTGGCGTGGATCTCTCCTCCCGCCATCTGCTGCGCTCTTGCGCCGCGCGAATACGGCGTGAAATGAAGGTCGGAGCTTCCCGCGTTGTTGGCGGCAATGATGACCACCTTGCCCTTGAGCGCGCTGACCGCCGGGTCGGCCAGTGCATCGGGCTTCAATAGCGCGTTCATCGACACCGTTGGGATCGTGCCGGGCGGCCCGGCATAGCCGACCAGGCGGGGCTGCACCGTCCGCTCAATACGTGACCTGGCGATCTCCCACCCCGGGGCGAGCGGGTCCTTGCCGGCAGCGCGTAGCGCAAGCTGCATCCCGAATCCCGTGCCCGCCGCGCGCGGGTCCGGGTCCAGGATCGGAATGAAACGGCGTACATGCGCGTCCTCATCCGGATGCAGATTTGCGATGCCGAGATCGTTCAGACCGTTGGGGAGCAGCAGCAGCTGGTCGGGCGGTGGCGTGAGGAGCTCGAGCTCTCCATTCTTGCGGGTGACCAGTTGTGTGATCAGAATCGTATTGCCGGATGCGAGCGCCGCACGTAGCGGCGCGTCGTAGCTGCGCGAGATCTGGCTGTCGGGTAGATCGAGTTTCCTGAGCCAGCTCTCGGCGCTCACCTGGTAGATAAAATCGAGGCCGATGACCTTTGCGCCCGCCCGGTTGAGCGTTTCGATCGCCTTTCCAAAGTGAGGCGCCCAGAAGGCGAGCGGGTCGTCTTTCAGCGCGAGCAATGTCTCATCGTCCACCGAGACGAAGGCCGCGTGCGCGGGCGCGTAGCGCTGGCCGGAGAAAACGTGCCAGTAGTCGTAGTAGACGTTCTCGATCGAACGCGCCCAGTCGGTGCGGGCGATACCTACCGCGAACGCTGTTGCCAATGCGACGACGGCGAGGTACTGGAAGGTTCGCGTGGTCTTCAGATTGGCGTCCTTTTGTTGTCCATCCGCTTGTGCAGCCCACCCCTGCCTGCGCCGTTGCGCATGATAACCCTCGACCCGATTCCCTCTTTCGATTCCAGAAGCAACTGCGGATACGGGCTTTCTCGGTCTTCCAGCGCAGATGCCTTGCTGGGGTGCGGTGCTACCATGACCGCTCTGCGAATTCCTGGAAAAAAACGCCATGCGGAAAGCATTTCCCGCCGGGCTTTTGGTTTTATCGGCGATGGTTTGCTTGTCTGCTTTTGCCGGCGAGGCAGAGTGGAAAA
>CAZZDV010000420.1:0-2357 GCA_964652785.1 uncultured Bordetella sp. | reverse complement strand
ACGCCAAAGGCCAGGTCAAGAAAGAAGAGAAGGCCGCCACGCCGGCAGCGCCGGCCAAGCCGGCTGAGCCCGCGACGAAAGCCGCTCCCGCGACGCCGGCCGTTCCGGCCACGCCCGCGGTGCCGGCAGCCAAGAAGTAGCTTTCAAACGCAGCAGGTGTTGTATCGGGCCGCCGGGCTTGATTGCCGGCGGCCCTTTTGCGTCAGACCTTCAGCGAGTCAGCGAATCCGATCCTGCGCTGCGCCGTCTCGCTGTGGTGGTCGGAGCTGACCGGTAATCCTACTGCGGTCGGAACAACTCCGCGAAGACCCGGCTGACCGGCAGCGCCTCCTTGCGGTGCTTCAGGCGCACGGAGAGCCGGCCCGACTCGTCGCGCGTGGCCTGCGCCACCTCTGCCAGATTCACGATCGTGCCGCGATGGATCTGCCGGAAGCGCTCCGGCGGCAACTGTCCGAGCAGCTCCTTCAATGGCGTGCGGATCAACAGCTCCGAATCGCGCGTGACCACGCTGGTGTACTTGTCTGCCGCCTGGAAGTAGCACACCTCTTCGACCGGCACCATGCGCACGTTGGTGCCCACCGCAGCGCGGATGATGCGCAGGGGCTCGCCGCTCGCCGGCGGCTGCGCGCCGATCACGCTCTGCAGCTTGCCGACGAGCTGGGCGAGCTGGTCCGCCGGCGCCTTGGAGGCTAGCGACTCCTTGAGGCGCTCGACGGTCCTCGCGAGCCGTTCTGGACTCACGGGTTTCAGCAGGTAATCCACCGCGGCGAGGTCGAAAGCCTTCAGCGCGAACTCGTCGTAAGCGGTCACGAACACGAGCCGCGGCACCTCGGCGCCCTCATCGAGCCGGTCGGCCAGTTCGGCGGCCACTTCGAGGCCCGTCATGCCGGGCATGCGAATGTCGAGGAAAGTCACGTCGGGGCGCTCCGCTTCGATCAGGCGCAGCGCCTCGTTGCCGTTCGGCGCGATCGCGATCACCTCGAGCCCGGGCCAGGCCGAAGCGAGCGCGGCCTTGAGGCTCGCGGCCAGCAAGGGTTCGTCTTCGGCGATGAGCGCGCGCGGGGCCATGGTCCTATTTTTCGAGCGGCAGGCGCAGCGTAACCCGCAACCCGCCATCATTGCCGTCGGTGCTCATCGACGCGGCGTCGCCGTAGACCGCCGCGAGCCTTTGCGTTACGTGGGCCACGCCCAGGCCGGTTCCCGGGTTCGCGCTGGTCCCCGACCCCAGCCCGTTGTCTTCCACCACGAGCACGAGCTGGCCGCGCTCCTCGCGCGCCGAGACCCGCACCATCCCGCCCTCGATCTTGGGTTCCAGCCCGTGACGGATCGCGTTCTCGACCAGCGGCTGCAGCAGCATCGGCGGCAGGCGCGCGCCCGCGAGATCCGGTGGCAGGTCGAGACCGAACGCGAGGCGGGAGCCCATGCGGATCGCGAGGATCTCGAGGTACGACTTCAGCAGCTCGAATTCCTCGGCCAGCGTGCCGCGCTCGGCGCGCGTGGTCGCGAGCGTCGCGCGCAGGTAGCCGTCGAGGTGGCGCAACATCTCCTGTGCGCGCCTTGGATCGACGTCGATCAGCGCCTGCAGGTTCGCCAGCGTATTGAACAGGAAATGCGGCTCGATCTGCGCCTGCAGCACTTTGAGGCGCGCCTCGGCCGCGCCGCGCTCGCTTGCCATGAGCTGCTCGCGGGTCCAGAAATAAAAAGCCCCGGCCAGGCCCGCGCCGGCGGTGAGCGCCAGGAACCCGAGCACCGCGTCGAGTCCCATCGTGCCCGGCGACCAGCGATCGCCCCACAGGAGGCTCGCAATGAAGGACCCGCCGAACCATCCGACCGGCGCCGCGATGGCGACCAGGCCGACCATGTGCGCGAAGGTGGGCGCGGACTCGGGCCAGAGCATGCGCCTCGGGAGGTCGATGGTCGCGTAGGTGATGAGGCCGATGCACTGGCTGTAGACGAAATTCTGTCCGAACCCGTGGCGATGCGAGCCGAACGCGGTGAGCGCCACCGCGATCACCGTGCTGAAAATGACGGTGCCGACGAGGTAGCGGGCAACCCCGGGTGCGGCGATCGGCATCGGTCGCTCAGCGCATGCCCGGGCCGGCGGCGGGACCGACGGATGCGCGAAGCTTTATAAGCTCGCCCTCGACCATGCGCTCGCGCAGGCCGGATGCGGAGGCGAACACCACCAGCCCATGGATCGCGAGACCGAGGCTCCAGCCGCCGAGCGGGAATGCGAACCAGGACACGCCGGGCGAAGTGCTTTGGTTGATGAAGTAGAGCATTGCGTTGACTGCTGCGAACACCGTGAGGTGGATCATGAAGCCGAACTTGGCGGCGGCGCGGCGGCGGGCAATGCG
>CAZZDV010000419.1:0-2359 GCA_964652785.1 uncultured Bordetella sp. | reverse complement strand
TCACGATGCTGCTCGGCCGGCTGGAGCTGTTCGCGCTCATCGTGTTGCTCACGCCGGCGTTCTGGCGCAAGTAGGTGATGCAGGGATGCCAGCAATGCACCTTTTCCAGTATCAGTCGTCACGCCAGACCCTCAGTCAGGGCCTTGTCGAGTATCACAATGCAAATCCCGGGCTGGTCAACTGTCGAGGCTGTTCACCGGAAGCGCGAATCTTCTTCAAGTGCCACGATGCCGCACATGTGGTCTTTGGGTGCGGTACCACGCTCGACGACGAAGCTGCGGTCAAGATTGCCAGCTTGTTCGGCACAACGGCGGGAGCAAGGGTCCTCGAGGGCTATCGTCTGCACGAATCGATCAGGATCTACCGGAATCTCGGCCTGGGCGAGATCCTGGTGACAGCCGCCAGATCGATTGGCATCGTCCCACGCACGATCGTGAAGTGTGCCCGCCAGCGCAGCCGGTGGCCCTGGGAGAATTTTGACGCGTATCTGGCGGTGCCACTGCACGACATCCGCCAGGAGTTCGGAATTCGCGTTGCGCACGATATTCGACCGTGATCGCCTACCTCGCCAACCTTTCTTCCGGCCGGCAGGTGCTTTGGTGCTACCTGGTGTGGTATCTCGTGATGGCGATCTCCTACTTCGACCCCGCGCCGAACCTCTGGCTGACCGCGCTTGGCATCAGCGCGATCATGGGCGTCGCCCTGTACCTCGCTTTCACGCCGCCGGGCGCGCGCCCGGACCGCTGGCATGTGTTGCGGCTTTTCCTGATGCCGTTCTGCGTCGCGAGTTTCTCGGCGCTGGTGAAGGACCGCGGCTTCATCCTCGTCTTTCCTCCCCGGCTTTCGGAGAATGCCCTCGCGTTGTCCCTCTGCGCGGTCCTTATCCTGCTGTGCGCCGCGGCGCGCAGATTCAGGCGGCCCGCGCCTCGGCCGTGATCCAGTTGCGGAAGGCGGCGACGGGCCGGATAGAATCGGGGACTGCCCCCCCGCAGTCATCCCGTTGGAGCCGCCATGCAGCCCTCGATGCTCGAAGAGATCGTCCAGAACCCCAATCCCTACCCCATCGTGTGCGAGATGCAGCTGCCGGAAGTCTGGCAGCTGTGCCAGCAGGCGCGCGACCTCGCCTGGGACCCGACGAAGATCGACTACTCGGACCTGGCCAACGCGAACCTGCCCGATGAGGTGCGCCGCGCCGGCGCCGAATGGTGGAGCCTGCGCGCGTGGATGGAGCATGGCGCGACGCCCTACGGCGCGGAGCGCTACCGCGAGGCCGTGGCTTCGCACCAGCCGTTCGAGATCAAGCAGCATGTGGTGAATTTCATCGCCGAGGAGCTTCGCCATCACGAGGCGTCGTTTCGCGTCGCGCGCGCGATCGGCGGAAACGTCGCCGACTATGAACCGACGCCCCGCGCGGACTACTTCCAGACCATCATCCCCAGGTTCCACGACGAGAAGGACGAGAAGGCGATGTCGTTCTTCGGCGGCCTTGCGGTCAACACGCTGTTCGAGCAGCTCTCGGGGGAGCTGCTCCAGGCGCGCTACGAAAACGCGCGCTTCGAATCGATCCGCGAAGCCTGCAAGCTGATCCTGCGCGACGAAGCGCGCCACATCCAGTTCGGGCGCATCGTCATGCGGCGGTTTTTTCCGCAGTTGTCGGCCGAGGAGAAAGCCCTGCTCGGTGCGAAGGTGTCGAAAAAGCTGCGCGGCTCGTTGCTCAACGGCGTGTACGCAGTGGTGAACCTGCCGGAAGACGAGCGCAAGCGCTCTTCGCGCAACCGCGCGCTGGCCGCCGAGTACGGCCTCGGCGCGACGCACCCGGACGAGGAGATGGGCATCATCAAGTCGGCGCTGGACAAGATCCGCGAGGACGTCGCGCCCTACAACGTGCCGATCCCGGAGATCCCCGAGGTCGATGGCGCGCAGAAGGTTGCGGCCTGATGGCCAGCTCCCTGGGGACAGTCGCGGCGCGCGCTTTGGGTTAGGGTTTAGCCTCGCTCGTTTTTGCATCCAGCGCGCTCGCCCAGGCCTGGCCGATCAAGCCCGTGCGGCTGATCGTGCCCTACCCGCCCGGCGGCTCGGCGGACATCCTCGCGCGCGCGATCGGACAGAAGCTCGGCGACGGCCTGGGGCAGCAGGTGATCATCGACAACCGTCCCGGGGCCGGCACCGCGATCGGCGCCGAGGCCACGGCCAAAGCCGCTCCAGACGGCTACACGATCATGCTCGGCACGGTGAGCTCGCATGCGATCAACCCCGCGTTGATCCCCGGCCTCAAGTTCGACCCGATCAAGGACTTCGCGCCGGTGTCGCTGGTGGCGTCGATCCCTTTCGCGCTCATCGTGCATCCTTCACTGCCCGC
>CAZZDV010000418.1:0-2363 GCA_964652785.1 uncultured Bordetella sp. | reverse complement strand
GTAGCCGTTCAGTTTCGGCAAGCCGATGTCGAGCAGCAACACGTCGGGTTGGAACTCCCCGGCCACGTCCACTCCTTCTTGCCCGTCATAGGCCGTGCGGGTGTCGTGGCCCAGGATGCGGAGTATTTCCGACAGGCTGTCAGCTCCGTCACGGTTATCGTCGACGATCAGAATGCGGTGCGACGACGTGACGCCCTGTTCCGCTTCTCTGACGGACTCTTGCGGTCGTGATGCCTCAACCACGATCGGCAAACGCGTGACGAACTCGCTGCCCTTGCCTGGCCCCTCGCTGCGTGCCTCGACCGTGCCGCCGTGCATCTCCACCAGCCTCTTCGCAAGCGTCAGCCCGATCCCCAACCCACCGTGCGACTTCTCCAACGAGTGATCCACCTGCGTGAACATCTCGAAGATGCGGGGCAACTGGTCGGCGGCGATGCCGATGCCGGTGTCCTTCACCGTCACCACCACGTCGCTCCCTTGACGCTCGACGTTCAGTTGGATGTGCCCCCCCCGGTCGCTGTATTTGGCAGCGTTGTTCAACAGGTTCTGGAACACTTGCGCCAGCCGGGTCATGTCGGCATCCACGACGAGCGGTTGCTGCGGGAACGTGACGGTGAGTTCGTGACCCATCCGCTCGATCAGCGGGCGGCTGGCTTCCACGGCGCTGCCCACGACCGCCGTGAACGGGACGTGCTCCTTGCGAAGTTCGATGTTGCCCCGGCTGATGCGGCTCACGTCCATCAAGTCATCGATCAGCCGCACCATTTGCGTGAGTTGGCGTTCCATCATGGAGCGGGCCTGCTCGAGGGCCGCCGACTGCACACCCGTCATCTTCATCAGTTGCAAGCCGTTGCGGATGGGGGCCAGCGGGTTGCGCAGTTCGTGGGCCAATGTCGCCAGGAACTCGTCCTTGCGGCGGTCCGCGTCGGACAACGCGACGACAGCCTGTCGCAACCGAATCTCCGCTGTTTTCCGCTCGGTCACATCCAGGTTCGTCCCCACCACGCACTCAGTTTCGCCTTGCGCGTTCGCCCGCACGGTTTCCACGGATTCAATGTAGCGAACTGCGCCGTCGTCGCGCCGGCGAATGCGGAATTCGCGGCGGTTCTGCGCGCCGCGGCGCACGGTGTCCTGCAGGATGCGCTCATTTTCCGGCAAATCCTCCGGCAGCACCGCCCCGCTCCAGTCGCTGTATTGCACGAAGCCATCCGCCGTAGGCGGGATGCCGTAGAAGCTGAACATCTGCGCATCCCAGCGAATCGCGTTGGTGAGGACGTTCCATTCCCAGATACCCACCGCCGTGGCCTCGATCGCCAGCTGCGTGCGCTCCTCGCTCTCGCGCAAATTCGTTTCGGACTGCTTGCGTTCGGTGATGTCAGGGCTGCTGCCCACCATGCCCAGAAACTCGCCGGAGGCGGAGAAACGCGGCTGGGCGCGGGACTCAAGCCAGCGCCACTCCCCATCGAACCGGCGCGCACGCACCTCGGCGTGGAAGGGGCGGCGATCTCGCACGCAGGCGCTGAACTCGCCCGCATAAGCCGCCAAATCGTCGGGATGCACCAGCGGCTGCCAGTTCGAGCCCGCGACCTGCTGGGGCGTGACGCCGAAGTACTCACAAAAGGGTTGGTTGACGAACTGCGACTTCCCTTGGGCGTCGTGAACCCAGACTATCAGTGGCAATCCATCGGCCATGATGCGGAAGCGCTGCTCGCTCTCCCGCAACGCCTCTTGCGTCCGCTCTTGCTCGGTGATGTCGCGGAAGACGCCGACGCAGCCGGCCGGCGCGCCGCTCGCGTCGCGCAGGGCGGTGAGGCTCGTATCCACGGCGATCTCGCGGCCATCGGGCGTGCGGTGGAAGATCTCGCCGCGCCATTCGCCGTGCTCGCGGAGGGCGGACCACGTTGCGGCTTCCGCCTCCGCGCACGGCCAGCGCCGGGTGTAGATCTCGCTGAGCGGGCGCCCGAGCGCGTCGCTGGCGCGGACGCGGTATTGCCGCTCGGCGGCGGCGTTCAGGTAAGTCACGCGCTGGTCGGCATCCACGGCGATGACGGAGTCGCTGACCTGCGCGAGGATCTCGCCGCGGAAGCGGTTCGATTCGGCGTCGAGGCCTTGCAGCGTGAAGATCTGCGGGCCGTCCGCAGTCTCGAGCATGAGCGCGTCCACCTCGCCGCTGCGGATGGCGTGCAGCGTGTCTTCCGCCTCCTCCAGCCGCGTGCGCAGCTCGGCCACTTCCGCGCGGAGCTGTTCTTCGGGAGAGGTGGCGAGAGTCATGAGAGCCATGGTGACCATCGCCTAGTGCGCGGGGGACGGGTGTGAGCTTTTCGTCTCCCGCAGATCGAGCCCGAGCAGGATGCGCTCGGTCT
>CAZZDV010000417.1:0-2366 GCA_964652785.1 uncultured Bordetella sp. | reverse complement strand
CGCGAGCAGGAGCGGGCGCGCAACCTCGACATCGAATATGGCCAGCTCCAGCTCGAAGCCAGCACCTGGGGCCTGCACTCGCGCGTCGAGAAAATCGCCGGGAGCGCGCTGGGCATGCGCGCGCCCGATCCGCGGCGCGTGCGGCTGGTGAACCCGGAGGGAGCCGCAAAATGAGCGTGGCGACCGCGCCGGTTTTCATCCGCCTGCCGGTGTGGCGCGCGCGTTTCGTGCTCATCGCGATCATGGCGGCGTTCGCCGTGATGGCCGGCCGGGCGGTTTACCTGCAGACGGTCAATACCGATTTCCTGCAGATGAAAGGCGAGTCGCGGTTCTCGCGCGTGCTCGAAGTCCCGGCGACCCGCGGTCGCATCCTCGAGCGCAACGGCGAAGCGGTTGCGATCTCCACCCCGGTCCGGTCGGTGTGGGCGATCCCCGAGGACGTTCGCGCCACACCGGAGCAGACGAAGAAACTCGCGCAGGTGCTGGGAATCGACCCGGGCGAGCTCGGAAAGAAGTTCGCCGATACCTCGCGCGATTTCGTCTACCTGCGCCGCCAGATCCCGCCCGAGCAGGCCGAACAGGTGGCCGAGCTGCGCATCAGCGGCATCTTTTCGCAACGGGAATACCGCCGCTACTACCCGGGCGGCGACGGGATGGCGCACGTCATCGGCTTCACGGGCGTCGGCGACGAAGGCCAGGAAGGCATCGAGCTTGCATTCCAGTCTTCGCTGGCGGGCAAGGCCGGCAGCCGGCGCGTCATCAAGGATCGCCTCGGCCGCATCGTGGAAGACATCGAGTCGATCCGGGGCGCGCAGGACGGCAAGGACCTGACGCTGTCGGTCGACGGCAAGATCCAGAACATCGCCTTCGGCGTGCTCAAGGCGACGGTCGAGGCGCACAAGGCCAAGGCCGGCGCGATCGTGGTGCTCGACGTGCGCACCGGCGAAATCCTCGCGCTGGCCAACATGCCGTCGTACAACCCGAACAACCGCGGCAAGCTCACCGGCGCCCAGTTGCGCAACCGGGTGATGACCGACACGTTCGAGCCCGGCTCGACGCTGAAGCCCTTCACCATCGCGCTGGCCGTGGACGAAGGCCGCGTGCGGCCTGACACGATGATCCAGACGGCGCCGGGCAAGTACACGATCGCGAACTACACGATCAGCGACGCGCATGCGTCCGGCAACCTGAGCGTGACCCAGGTCATCCAGAAGTCCTCGAACGTCGGCGCGGCCAAGATCGCCCTCAGCCTGCCGCGCGAGGACATGTGGGACCTGTTCAAGCGCGTGGGGTTCGGCACGCCGCCCGCGCTGGGCTTTCCGGGCGAGGCGCACGGCAAGGTGCGCGACTGGAAAACCTGGCGCCCGATCGAGCAGGCCACGATGTCCTACGGGCATGGCATCTCGGTCTCGCTGATCCAGCTTGCACGCGCGTACAGCATCTTTGCACGCGACGGCGAACTGATACCTCTCACGCTCGTCAAAGCGGATATGCCGGTCGCGGGTCGGCGTGTAATTTCTACAGAGACAGCGCGCGCGGTGCGGGGAATGCTCGAGCTGGCCGTGCAGGCCGGCGGCACCGCACCGCGCGCGCGCGTCATGGGATACCGCGTTGCGGGAAAGACCGGCACCTCGCACAAGCAGGAGAACCGCGCGTATGCCGCGCACAAGTACATCTCGTCGTTTGTCGGTTTCGCGCCGGTGTCGGACCCGCGCGTGGTCATCGCAGTGATGATCGACGAGCCCTCCAACGGCCAGTACTACGGCGGGGCCGTGGCCGCGCCGGCGTTTTCGCAGGTGATGCAGGGCGCGTTGCGCAGGCTGGGCGTGCCGCCTGACGCCCCGATGAAGCCGGTCGAGCTGCCGGGCGAAGGCGAGGAACTGAAGGAGGGCACCTGATGCGGGTTCTTCTGGCGACCGTAGAAACGGTCTTGTCGACCAAGGGCGTGCTGGGGCGGCTGCTGGGGCGGGCCGCGCGGACCCCGGGACGGAATGGGTGAATGGACGTATTCGGCGCACTGGCTAAGCAGGGAGCGATGATCGACCGGGTCGTTTCCGACAGCCGGCGCGTTGCGCTGGGTGCGGCTTTCCTTGCGTATCCCGGGGAAGCGGCCGACGGACGCCGCCATATCGCGGACGCGCTTGCGCGCGGGGCCGCGGCAGTGGTCTGGGAATCCGAAGGCTTCGAATGGGACACGGCCTGGAAAGTGCCGAATGCCGGGGTCAAGGGGCTCAAGCAACACGCGGGCGAACTCGCGCACGAGTTTTTCGGGCGCCCCTCGGAAGCGCTCTGGGTGTGCGGTGTGACCGGCACCAACGGCAAGACTTCCTGCTCGCAATGGATCGCGGCGGCCCTTTCGGCGCGCG
>CAZZDV010000416.1:0-2369 GCA_964652785.1 uncultured Bordetella sp. | reverse complement strand
CCTGGTGACGCATTCGGAAGTTGCGGCGGCGACTGCGGATCGGAGATATCGGCTTACTAGGGATGGATTAAACCCGATGGAATAAGGCTTACTGGCTTGGGCAACTTGCGTTCCGGAATCGTGTCAGGTTCGGCCGCGACGGCCCGGTTTAGCCGATGCTACCCCGCCGGGTAGTGCCTCACGCGGCCTTCAGCGTCCGAATCCCGTCATAGCGGCGGTGCCGGCCCAGATCCCAGAGATCGATCGCCTGCTGCATGCGAAGCCAAATTTCCGGACCATTGCCCAAGGCCTTCCCGAGGCGCATCGCCATGTCCGGCGTGATGGTTCGCTTCTCGTTCAGGATTTCAGAAACGGTCAGCCTGGAAACGCCAATCCAGTCGGCGAACTCCTTCTGCGTCATCTTGAGTGACGGCAGGACATCTTCACGAAGGATCGCGCCAGGATGGGTAGGGCGGCGTATCGGGTCTCGCAGGGACTTTGCAGCCATTAGCGATAATCCTCCAAATTCACGACAATCTCAGCCGGCGAGAGCTTCGTCCATTGTTCGCGTCAGCGCTGGGGCCGCTGCCCGCAACTTTGAGTCCTCGGTGACCAGCTTCCCCCCTAGCTGGCGCGCGACCGCAAGGAACCGGGCGTCATAGGCCGACACCCCGAATTCCCCGGCAATGCGCAAGGCGCTGGCATGCGGCAGGTTGCTCAGGCCCCGAACACGACGCTCCGCCTGGGCCATGAGCGACAACGCTTGATCCTGGTCGATGCTGCCCTTCCGTAGATAGGTGGCCAGGATGTTGGTGAACTCCACCAGCAGGAAAGCCTCGCTGCGCCACTCCGGGTCGCGTTTGTACAGAGCCTGCGCAAGCGGGGTTCGATCGCCTTTGATCAGTAAATAGGCGAGCACGTTGGTATCGACAATGACCACGATCGGCCGGCGGTTAGTCGCGGCCCGAAGAGATGGCTGCTTCTATTTTCGCGATCGTGAGCGGGCCGTGCTTTTTCAGGCTCACCGGCTTCGGAAGCTCCATTTTGGCATCCGGACCGGGTTCGGCCGCGATTCCGGCCTCCAGCAACTGGGCAACCGCGTCCTTGAGCCTCTGGTTGCGTTGCACCGCGCGGGTTTTCACCCGGCGCATCAGGTCGTCGGGAAGTTCGAGCGTGGTTTTCATATGCCCATTTTCCCATAAAAACATTTTCCCATCAACTATCCCGGGACTACAAAAGCCCACCCCGCAACCAACGCGACCCCAGCCGTATTAGTCAACAAGTTTTCGCCGGCGTAGTTTCGAAGTTTCGCGAATGGTTCATTGAATTCGACCATCTTCTCTGGGACCGCTAGGCGAGCTCCGAAGTTTCTCCAGCAGCTGCCGCCGCAGGTCCGGGCCAATTACTGTAACCGTGTACTCCGGCGCCACATTCGGTTGGGACAGTCGCATCAGCTCGGCGCAGTACGAAGCCGGCGGACCCGCCCGGCGTCAGTACCCGCCGCGATACCGGGGCTCATTCCAACGGTCCTGGCCCCAGCGGCCATCCTGATAATAGCCGCTCGGACGTTCCTGCCCCCAGCGTCCATCCTGATAATTGCCACTCGGACGCTCCTGGCTCCAACGTCCATCCTGGTAGTAGCCACTTCCGCGATCGTCGCGCCGTTGATAGCGTCCGTACTGTGAATTGGCGGGTCGCACCGAACTGATCTGGCCGGCCCAGGGTCCCAACGTCGGATAGGTACCCGGGTTGAATACCTGGCAGTTGCCACTGAAGTTGATGTCGATGCAGACCTCGACGGGCGATCCCTCGACCACCATCGACCGGGGGACATCGTTGAAATTGAATTGGCGGAAGTCCGCAGCCACACCGTCTATCCGGAGGGGCTGCCCGGCGAATCCTTCTCCCTCATAAAACGTGACCCCTGCCATTGCGCTGCTCGCAGCGACAGTGGCTGTCAAAAACAAAAGGCGTTGAGCGATCTTTTTCATGATTGCGTTTTCCTCCTACCGAATTAGAGACAAAGGATGCAATCGGTGCCATTGGGGTGGCAATAGGACGGTGCCCTTCACTGCTGTAGGCGATCCCTCACAGCGCAGCCTACGCAAGCCCTCCGGCCACGAGCGCGATCCCCGAAACAAACAGCACGACCAGCACGGCCTTCTCGAATTTCGCGTTGTCCAAGCGGTTGTAGAGGCGGTGGCCGATCCACGAACCGAGGATCGTGCCGGGCAGCGCGACGAGCACCAGCCTCCACAGTTCCGCCGTCAGGATCCCGGTCGCGACTTGCACCACGAGCGCGAAGCACAGGATGGAGCCCGGAAACCAGTCCGCCCGCGAACGCGCCGATCAGCACCAGCAGCGAGGCGGACAGCATGTGCGGTGAGCTA
>CAZZDV010000415.1:0-2373 GCA_964652785.1 uncultured Bordetella sp. | reverse complement strand
CGCGCGCAGGGCCGGGTAGAGGACTTCTTCCTCGGCCAGGCGCTGGATGGAAAGGGTTTCGCAGATGCGCCCGATGAGCCGGTCGCGAACCACGGCGGGGCTTTGATTGCCCTCTGCGGTCGCATACCGGTCGAAGAGCACCGTCACCTGCGCGTCATCGGCGCGCAAAAGCTCGACGATCGAAGTCACCGGAAGCGTCGAAGCGCAATTCGACGTTACGCTGTCCTTGCCTGGTCTCACGGTCGATCTCCCCTTCGCTGGTTCTTGAGGAATTTAGCCGAGAGATTGCCGACTGAATGTCGGCACAACGCAGGCAGCGCGTGTAGGAATCCGCTTACAACGGCGCCCAGCCGTGTCGAGCCGATTTCAGGCCGTGGCCACGCCCACGGTATCGCCGGGAGATTGCTGGGCCTTGGCCACGGCACCCTCGAGCCGGCGAAGGAAGGCCGCGGCATCCTCGCCCTGCGTGAATTGAGCGATTCCGAAAGTCGCGCCCACCGGCCCGTCGATCGGATCCACCTTCTGGGTGCCAAGGGCGTTGTCCAGCCGCCGCGCCACCGCGCCGGCCTGGTCGAGGGCCGTATGCGCCAACAGCACCACGAATCGCTCCGCATCGAAGCGTGCCGGCACATCCGTCGGCCGCGTCAGCAGCCTCAGGAGGTACCCGAAGCGCCCGAGCAGCTTGTCGCATGCGGGCTGCCCGTGCTGCTCGCAGATCTGCCCGAACCCGTCGACGCCGGCCATCATCGCGCTCAAGGGGGCGGCGGTGCGGCGCACGCGGCTGATCTCGGTTGCAATCGCCTGGTCCAGCCGCTCGCGCGTGCCGGTCCCCGTGAGCGCATCCGTGAGCGAAGCCTCGACATAACGCAGCTCGCGTTGCGCGAAGCCGGTCGACTCCCGCTTTTGCCCGGCCTTGCGAAGCGCTTCGACGTCGTACTCGGCGATTACGCTGATCCCGTAGGCCGTGCGCCAGGCGCAGCCCGGGAACTCGAGCGGCTGGCCGTCCGCGCCGATGAATCCCAATGGGCCGCGATGGATCTCGCCGCCCTCGGTGGCCTTGGCCGCGACGAGGTCGGTGAACGCGGGCTTGGTGAAGAGCAGCGCTACGTTCGCGCCGATGCGGCGGGCGGGACTGGCGCCGAGCAGGTCCATGAAGCCGGCGTTCGCCTCGAGCAGCACGCCCGACGGGTCGAGCACCGCTGCGACGACGCTCTTGAGTGCCTGGATTTCGTGCGTGATGACTCTCATGCGTTCGAGTTCATTCGGTGGTTCTCATGAAATTGCAGGCCATGCGGCACGCGATGGTTCAATACTACCGATAAAATGCAGGCTAACGGAGGAGGAGGCAAAAATGGCTCGAGGGGTAACACTTTCCATGGGGCGCGCGCTGCGAACCGCGCTGGCAGCCCTGGTTGCGGCATCGGCGTTCTGCACCGGGACGGCGCAGGCGCAGGCGTGGCCGAACCGTCCCGTCCGGGTCATCATCCCATTCCCCCCGGGCGCGGGCGCCGAGAACGCGGCGCGCCTGGTGTCGAATCACTGGTCGAAGGTTTTCGGGCAGGGCTTCGTGATCGATGCGCGGCCCGGCGGCAACACCATGATCGGCGCCGAGGCCGCGGCGAAGTCCGCGCCCGACGGGTACACGCTCTTCCTCTGCGCTGCGTCGACGATGGTGGTCACGCCGGCGCTGCTCGGGGCGCGCTCGCCGATCAACGCGCAGCGCGACTTCGTCCCCGTGGGGTTGGTGTCGCGCTTGCCGTTCTTCGTTGTCGTCCCTTCGAGCGTGCCGGTGAACTCGGTGCAGGAGCTCATCGCGCTGGCGAAGTCGAAGCCGGGCGCGGTCACTTATGCCAGCAACGGCAACGGCACGGCCGGGCACCTGGGCTGGGAGATCCTCAAACGCCAGCTCGGCGTCGAGATCACGCATATCCCGTACAAGGGCTACGCGCAGGCGCTGCCGGACCTGCTCGGCGGCCGCGTCACCACGATGATGGCCGACCTCGTGGTCGTCGGGCCGACGATCAAGGAAGGACGGCTGCGCGCGCTGGCCGCGACTTCGCTCGAGCGCTCCAAGTTCCTGCCGAACCTGCCGACCATGGCCGAGCTCGGGTTCCCCGGATATGAAGTCACAGTGTGGTTCGGCGTGTTTGCGCCTGCCGGCACGCCGCCCGACATCGTTGCGAAGCTCAACGGCGAGATGCGCAGGTACCTCGCGACGGCCGAGGCGCGCGAAAGCTACGAGAAGCTCGGGCACGAGGCGGCGCCTTCGACGCCCGAAGAACTGCGCGCGCAGATGGCCTCCGACGGCGAGAAGTACGGCAAGCTCATCCGCGAAGCCAACCTCAAGCTGGAGTAGGCCTTGCCGCAAGGCGA
>CAZZDV010000414.1:0-2409 GCA_964652785.1 uncultured Bordetella sp. | reverse complement strand
AGCCACGCGAGATGCGGTGATGCGACGACATTCGGCAGGGCGAGCAGCGGGTTGTCGAGCGCGGGCGGCTCCTGCGCGAAAACGTCCAGACCCGCGGCGCCGACTTGCCCGGAGTTCAATGCGGCGACCAACGCTGCTTCATCAACCAGCCCGCCGCGCGCGGTATTGATCAGGATCGCACCGCGCTTCATTCGCGCAAACGCCGACGCATCCATTATCCCTCGCGTTTCTTCCGTGAGCGGGACATGCAGCGAGACGACGTCGGAACGCCGCAGCAGTTCCGGCAAGGGCAGGTGCTCGTAAGGCACCGGGCGTGCCTTGCGCGATGAGTAAATAACTTTCACGTCCATCGCCGTGAGCCACTTGGCGAGTTGCTGCGGGATCGACCCGAACCCGACCAGGCCCACCGTGCGTCCGCCCAGTTCGGAGAACCGGTCCTGCATCGCGGTCACGCCATGCCACCCGCCCGGGGTGCGCACCGCGGCATCGAGGTCGCGCAAACGCCGCAGGCACGCGAGCATGAGCATCAGCGCCATCTCGGCCACCGCGCGGCTATTGGCGCCCGGCAGGTTGCACACGGCGATGCCGCGCGCCCTGGCGGTCTCGATGTCGATGGTGTTCACGCCGACGCCGATCTTCTGGATCAGCTTGAGCGCGGGCGCTCGCTCGATGATTTCCCTGGTCACGGGCTTGAGCGAGTGCCAGAGCACGTCGATGCCGCCGATCTCGCAGTCGAACGCATCGTCGCTGCTCTCGGGGCAGCAGACGACTTCGAAAGGGGCCGCGGCTTGCTTGACTTTAGCGGCCAGCGCTTCGGTGGTGTCGAAATGGAGCAGGATTTTCAAAACGGGTGGTTCCTTGCGTTGCCTATTTCGGCGGCATCTTCGCCATCACTGCCGCGCGGCGATCGAGGGCTTCCTTCGGCCAGACCTCGCTTGCCTTGTAGTACTCGGTGAAGACCGGCGGGCCGGGCGGCAGCACGACCCACGGCTGCTTCGATGCCGTGAAGATATGGATGTCGGGCGGGCAGCGGCCGGGCTCGTCCAGCGTGCCGACGCGCACGAAGCGCGCCACCTCGCCCAGGCTGCCGTAATTGCTCCACAGTGCAATGCGGCAGGCCGGGCAGCGCCAGTAGACCTGGCCCCTGCCGCTGTTGGAGGGGGTGTCGACGGCTTCGGGCTTGCCTGCGAGCACCTCCACGCGGTCGGCTTCGATCATCGCATTCAGCGCGAAGGCCGTCCCCGTCTCGCGCTGGCACCATCGGCAGTGGCAGCAGTGCACGAACATCGGCTTCGAGGTCATGCGGTAGCGCACGTGCCTGCAGGTGCAGCCGCCTTCGTAGGTGGATTCGGTATTCATCGGCATAACCTCAGAATTATCAGTGGCAGCATTTCGACCGGAGACTCACTGGCAGAGCGGGTTTTATTCAAAATATGGCAGCATTTCATGCGCCGCGCTTGAAGAGGCGCCCCGCGGGAAAGACTTGCGCCGAGGAGCCCAACGCCTCCTCGATCCTCAAGCCCTCGTTCCATTTCACCATGCGCTCGGACCTCGAAAAGCTGCCGACCTTGAGCTGCGGCACGCCCCAGCCGATGGCGAGGTGGACGATGGAGACATCCTCGGTCTCGCCCGAGCGCGCCGACACGATCGCGCCGTAGCCGGCCTCGCGCGCGGCTTTGAGCGCGGCATGGGCTTCGGTCACGGTGCCGATCTGGTTTGGCTTGATCAATACGGTGTTGCACGCACCGGCGGCGGCCGCGGTAGCAATGCGCTTCGCATCGGTCACGAAGTAGTCGTCGCCCACGATCTGGATGCGATGGCCCAGGCGCTTGGTAAACGCGCGCATGGCCTCGTGGTCGGTCTCCGCGAACGGATCCTCGATCGACACGATCGGGTAGGCGTCGACCCAGCGCTCGAGCATGAGCGCGAACTGCTCGGCCGAGAGCGAGCGGTTCTCGAGCGCCAGCGCGTAACGCCCGCCCTGGTGCAACTGCGTTGCGGCGACATCCAGCGCGATCGCCACGTCCTTGCCCGGCTTGAAGCCCGCATCCTCGATGGAATGCACGAGCTCGCTTAGCGCTTCCTCGTTCGACTTGAAGGATGGCCAGTAGCCGCCTTCGTCGGCCACGCCCTGAAGCGCGCCCTTCCTGGCGAGGCGGGCGCCGGCGGCGTAGTACACCTCGGCGGTCATCTCCAGCGCCTCGGCGAAATTGCCGGCGCCGGGGCAGACGACCATGAAGTCCTGCAGGTCGACCCTTGCGCGGGCATGCGCGCCGCCGCCGTAGATCTGGATCTCGGGGACCGGCATCGCGACGCGCCGCCCCGCGGCCAGGTGTTTCCAGAGCGGGACGCCGGCCGCGGCCGCGGCGGCATGCAGGCAGGCGAGCGATACGGCGACGATCGCATTGC
>CAZZDV010000413.1:0-2414 GCA_964652785.1 uncultured Bordetella sp. | reverse complement strand
AGGCACCCGCGGGTCCGCGCTCGCTCAAGATGCAGTCGAGCTGGCCGGCCAGCTCCACCGCGCAGGATCACTTCAAGCTGTTTGCCGAAAGGGTCGACAAGCTTTCGGGCGGGACGCTCAAGATCGAGGCGATGGCCGCCGGGCAGGTCGTTCCGGCATTCGAAGTGCTCGATGCCTCTTCCAAGAAAGTGATCGACGGCCATCACTCGATCTCCTACTACTGGGTCGGCAAGAACAACGCCACCGTGCTGTTCGCTGGCCCGCCCGGCGGACCGTTCGGCATGGATCACTCGGATTACCTCAGCTGGATGTGGAACGGCGGCGGCACCGAGATGTGGAACGACCTCTACCAGAACACGCTCAAGCTCAACGTGTTCGTGATGCCCGGCCACCCGACCAGCCCGCAGGCCTTCGGCTGGTTCAAACGGCCGATCAAGAGCCTGGCCGACTTCAAAACCATGAAGTGCCGCCAGACCGGCATCAACGCGCAGATTTTCACACGCATGGGCATGACCACGATCAACCTGCCCGGCGGCGAAATCCTGCCGGCGGCGCAACGCGGCGTGATCGATTGCGCCGAGTGGGTGGGCGGCGTCGAGGACCTGCGCCTGGGCCTGCACACGGTCTACAAGTTCCACTACACGCCCGGCATGCACGAGAACAACACGATGGGCGAGATCGTTTTCAACGCCGACGTGTGGAAGAGCTTGACGCCGCTGCAGCAGGAAATCATCCGCTCGGCCAGCCGTGACGCGAGCATCTCCTGGTACGCCGCGTGGCAGAAGCAGAATGCCGACGCCCTGAAGGAGATGCAGGAAAAGCACGGCGTCAAGGTCCTGCGCACGCCCTCCGAAATCCTCATCGCCTACCTCAAGGCGTGGGACGGCTTTGTCGAGGAGGAATCCGGCAAGAACCCGGTGTTCAAGAAAGTCCTCGACTCGCAAAAAGCCTGGGCCGCGGTCGTAGTGCCGGCCAAGCGCTTCATGCACCCGCCCTACTCCTTCGCGGCCAACTACTACTGGCCCGAAGCCAAGCCCGCCGCGGCCGCGCCCGCACCAGCGAAGAAGTGAGTCAAAGCCCTGCAAGGCGCCGGGAGTTCCTGCTCCCGGCGCTGGCCGCACCGATCAGCCATTACTGCGACGCGGTGCGCTGGGACGACACGCTCTACATCTCGGGCATTCCCCCACTCGATTCCAGGGGGAAGGTCGTCAGCGAAGACCCTGCCGCGCAAACGCGGCAGGTTTTCGAGAACATGAAGCTGATCCTCGATGCGGCAGGCGCAACGTTCGCCGATGTGCTCAGGGTGACCGTCTACCTCACCGACGTGAGCGACCGGACGACAATCAACCCGGTGCGCCAGGAATATTTCGGTGCCGCGCGCCCGGCGAGCACGCTCATCGGCGTGAAGGAGCTTGCGATCCCAGGAATGAAAGTCGAGATCGAGGCTGTCGTGGGGATCCCGGGGAAATAGCGGGGCCGCGCCCCCGGCGCCGTTGATATACTTCTCATATATCAGCGGCGAAGGGAGGCGGCGTGGCACAAACGGCATCGGCAGCACCGGCAACTGCGGAGCGCAAGAAACGCACGATCCAGGAGATCCGCGACTCCAAGAAATCCGGCGAGAAGATGGTGTACATGTCGGTGCCCGACTACACCGCCGCCAAATGGGCCGAAACCGCGGGCGTCGATGTCGCGGTCGTCGGCGACAGCCTGGCCATGATCGCGCACGGCCACCCGAACACGATTCCCGCGACCATGGACATGATGGCGATGCACGCCGCCGCGATCCGCCGCGGCGCGCCGAACACCTTCGTGCTCGGCTGCATGCCCTACCAGAGCTATAACACCGTCGAGCGCGCGCTCACCAATGCGACACGCTTCATGCAGGAATGCGCCTGCGACGCGGTCAAGCCGCAGGGCGGCAAGTCGCAGGCGCACATCCTCAAGGCGCTCGTCGACTCCGGCATCCCGACGGCCTCCCACATCGGCCTCACGCCGCACACCGTAGCCATGTTCGGCGGCTTCCGCATCCAGGGACGCACCGCCGATACGGCCATGAAGATCCTCGAGGACGCCCTCGCGATCCAGGACGCGGGCTGCTTCATGCTCGAGTTCGAGGCGGTGCCCGCAAGAATCGCGGCGGTGATCTCCAAGCAGCTCGAGATCCCGACCATAGGCATTGGCGCAGGTGTGGGCACCGACGGCCAGATCCTGCTTTGCCATGACCTGCTCGGCGTGTTCACCGACTTCAAGCCCAAGTTCACCAAGCGCTTCGCCAACCTGACTGAAGTCGCGGTGACGGGCATCAAGGCCTATATCGCAGAGGTGAAGGCGGGCACCTTTCCTGACGACGACCATAGCTACGGCGTCGACGAGAAGGAATACGAGAAGTTCCTCGGCCTGGTCGAGAAGCG
>CAZZDV010000412.1:0-2420 GCA_964652785.1 uncultured Bordetella sp. | reverse complement strand
GATCCCGCAGGTCTGCATCCGCATCCCCACCGGCGGCGGCAAGACGCTGCTGGCCGCGCACACGATCGAGATCGCAGCGCGCGAATATGTGGGTACGCAGGCGCCGCTGGCCTTGTGGCTCGTTCCCTCAAACACAATCCGCACTCAGACGCTCGACGCGCTCAAGACCCCCGGGCATCCCTACCGCGAAGCGCTGCTGGAGCACTATCCGGCCGACCGCCTCACGGTTCTCGACATCGCCGAGTGCGAACAGCTTCGCGCGCAGGACTTCGGCAACCGCGCCATCGTCGCGGTCGGCACGATCCAGACCCTGCGCGTCGACAACACGGCCAGCCGCGACGTCTACGCGTACAAAGAGGCCTTCGAGCCGCACTTCGGCCGGATTCCCGACGGCGACTGGCTGGAGCACATCGGCGAGAACGACCTTGCCGCGCAGCCCTACCTCACGCGCGCCGACCTGGGCAAGGTCAAGCGCTCGTTCGCCAACCTGCTCTCGCACTACCGGCCAGTAGTGATCGTCGACGAGGCGCATAACGCCCGTTCGGACCTGTCTTTCGAAGTGTTCCGCCGCATCCGTCCGGCCTGCGTGATCGAGTGGACCGCCACCCCGGCCCCCGCGCAGAACATCCTGTACCACGTCTCGGCACAGGAGCTGAAGGCCGAGCACATGGTCAAGCTGCCGATCGTGCTCTCGCCCCACCCCAACTGGCAGGAAGCAGTGCGCGACGCGGTGCTCGCCCGTGAGCGGTTGGGCAAGGAGGCGCTGAACGAAGCGGAGTACGTGCGGCCGATCATTCTTTTCCAAGCGGATGCGAAAGATGGCGAGGTCCCAGTCGACAAACTGAAGACGCACCTCGTCGAGACGCTCCACATCGACGAGAACCGCATTGCGGTCGCGACGGGCACTCAACGCGGGCTCGAGGGGGTCGACCTTTTCAGGCGCGACTGCCCGATCGATTTCGTCATTACTGTAGAAGCGCTCAAAGAGGGTTGGGACTGCTCCTTCGCCTATGTGTTCTGCACCGTGCAGAACATCCGCTCGGCCAAGGACATGGAGCAGCTGCTCGGCCGCGTGCTGCGCTTGCCCTACGCGCACCGGCGCTCGAGCGAATCGTTGAACCGAGCCTATGCTTTCGTCTCGTCGCCAAACACAGCGCAGGTGGCCAACCAGCTCGCCGACCGCCTCGTGAGCATGGGCTTCGAGGAAATGGAGGCGGTGCAGTTCGTGCAGCCGCAGCTGGACGGCGATCTGTTCGGCGAACGGGCGCCTGCGCCGCCGGAAGCCGTATCCCTGGTCGAAATCCCAAAAGCAGCCGCAGACGCCTTGCGCGCGGCCGCGCCTTCCGTGGTGCAGGTCGCGGCGGGGCCGGATGGCGCGCGGGCCACGGTGCGGGGCGTTTTGCCGCAGGCGGCGGTAGATGCGGCACTAGCCGCGGTCCCAAAGCGCGAGCGAGAGGCCGTGGAGCGGGAAATCAACCGACATCAGGCACGCGCACACGCCGCGGCGGCGCCGGCGCAGCGCGGAGAACGGTTCGCTCCCGTGCCGCGGCTTTGCGCTTCGGTGAACGGCGAGCTGGTACTGGTGGAGCCCGACCTGCTCGCCGAAATGGCGCACTTTTCGTTGGCGGGATTGCCGGCCGGCCTGCCGGGATTCGAAAAAGAAAAGGTCGAGCGCCCATACCTGATCGACGTGGATCGCGGGCACCTGAAGGTTCGGCAGGATGACGACCAGTTCGGACTCGACCTCGATGCATCGGCTGAAGGCATCCGGCGCGAGGACGTAATCCGAGAGCTCGACCGCCGCGTGCGGCGCGGCGACGTGCTCCAGGCCGACATGATCGCCTGGCTCGGCCGCGCCCTCGATGAGCTCGTTCGGCGCGGAATCGAGCTCACCTACATGGCTCGTCACTCGAACAAGCTCGCGGAGGAGATCGCCCGCTCACTCAAGGCGATGGAGCAGCAGCAACGCAATGCCGCCTTTCAGGCCGCTCTGTTCGGCGGAGATGCCAAGCCCAGGCTCTCCGATCACCATGAGTTTTCGTTCGATCCCGGGACGTACCCAGCGCGCTGGCTGTTCGCCGGGCGCTACCAGTTCAGGAAGCACTTCTATCCGCTTCCCGGAGAGCTGAAGCCCGAGATCGAAGGCGAGGAAACCGCCTGTGCGATCGAAATAGACCGCCTCGAAGAGCTCAAATTCTGGGTTCGCAATCTCGAACGCCAGCCGGAATCCTCTTTTTGGCTGCCGACCTCGACGGACCGGTTCTATCCGGATTTTGTCGCCGAACTCAACGACGGGCGCCTGCTGATCGTGGAATACAAAGGAGCCCATTTGGTCGATGCGGCCGATGCGCGCGAGAAAAAGGATATCGGATCGGTCTGGGGCGCGGCAAGCGAGGGCCGCTGCCTGTTCGTGATGGTTA
>CAZZDV010000411.1:0-2436 GCA_964652785.1 uncultured Bordetella sp. | reverse complement strand
GCCCAGCGCTGGGCCGTGTGGTGATTGCCGGTGCGCCGCGCGGTGCCGGGCGGCATGACGATTGAAATGCGCATGAGCGCCGATGCTAGCACCCTCGCCCGCGAGCTCGCAGCGAGCCGCGAGCGCTTGCAGCGCATCACCGCGCTCCTCGGCGACGGGCAACTGCTTGGACCGACGCTCCCGATCGTGAACCCGCCGCTCTGGGAGCTCGGCCACCTCGCGTGGTTCCAGGAGTTCTGGTGCCTGCGGCAGCGTGACGACGGCTCAACGCGCGATTCGATCCTGCGCGATGCGGATGCGCTTTACGACTCGGCGAAAGTGGCGCATTCGACACGCTGGAGCCTGCCGCTGCCGACGATCGCGGACACGCGCACCTACCTTGCGGACGTGCTCGGACTGGTGCGGCGCCGCTTGGAAACCGAACCCGAAAACACCCGGCTCCTGTACTTCGCGGACCTCGCGGCTTTTCACGAAGACATGCACGCGGAAGCCTTCCACTACACGCACCAGACGCTCGGGTATCCGGATCCGCTCGGGTCCGGTGATCTTGCGGATTCCCCGATTTCAGAATCCACCGAGGTCGAGCTCGAAGGCGGCAATTTCCTGCTTGGCGCATCGCAGGGGACGGGGTTCGTCTTCGACAACGAGAAGTGGGCGCACGAGGTCCGTGTCGAACCCTTCAAGATCGCGCGCACGGCCGTGTCCAACGCGGAGTACGCGGCGTTTGTCGATGCCGGCGGCTATTCGCGGCGCGAATTCTGGAGCGAGGCCGGCTGGGCCTGGCTGGCGGCATCGGGCCTCAAGGCGCCCCGCTACTGGCAGGAGGCAGGCGATGGCTGGCGCGCGCGCAGCTTCGATCGCATGATCCCGCTGCCGCAGTCGCTCCCGGCCATGCACGTGAACTGGCACGAAGCCGAAGCCTATTGCCGCTTCGCGGGCCGCAGGCTGCCGACCGAAGCGGAATGGGAGTTCGCCGCTTCCCGCGGCGCGGGGGGCGGCCCGAAGCAACGCTTTCCCTGGGGCGACACGCCCCCGACACCCCAACACGCAAACCTGCAGGGCGATGCGCCCGCAAGCGTCGAGGCCCACGCCGCGGGCGATTCGACCGACGGCTGCCGGCAGCTCATCGGCAATGTCTGGGAGTGGACCGCGAGCCCGTTCGGCCCCTACCCGGGCTACGTGGTGGATCCCTACAAGGAGTACTCGCAGCCGTGGTTCGGCAACCACATGGTGCTGCGCGGCGGCAGCTTCGCGACCGCGCGGCGCCTCGTGCGCACCACCTGGCGCAACTTCTACACCCCGGACCGCGGCGACATCTTCGCGGGCTTTCGCACCTGCGTATGAAGGGGGGCTCAAGGCCGCCCCCCTCAGACCCCTGGCCGCGCGTCCTTAAAAAGACTGTGTCAGGTCGTTCGCCTACGTCGCCTTCGCGGGCGAAAAACTGACCGGGATGCGCCGCGCGCCGAAAGGCTTGCCGAATTTCTGGTAGCGCCCGGCGACCTGCGTGCCGCAATGCAGGCACGCGCCGGTGTCGCTGAGCTTGTAGTCGCGGATTTCGTACCAGTCGCGCGCGACGACCACGTTCTCGCAGGAGGGGCAGTAGGTGCTGCCGCCGCCTGCATCGTGCACGTTGCCGGTGTACACGTAGTTGAGGCCCGCGAGCCTGCCGATTTCCCTTGCGCGTGTCAGCGTGGCCGGCGGCGTGGCCTGCACGTCCCTCATCTTGTAATCGGGATGGAACGCGGTGAAGTGCAGCGGCACGTCGGGACCGAGATGCTTCCTGATCCAGCGGCATTCGGCCTCGAGCTCCGCGTCCGAGTCGTTCTTGCCGGGAATCAGCAGCGTGGTGATTTCCGTCCAGACATCGGTTTGCCTGGCCAGGTATTCGAGCGTCTCGAGCACCGGCGCGAGGTGCGAGCCGGTCTGCTTGAAATAGAACTCCTCGGTGAAGGCCTTCAGGTCGACGTTGGCCGCATCCATCTTCGAATAGAACTCCTTGCGCGCTTCGGCATGGATATAGCCCGCGGTGACCGCGACCGCCTTGATGTCGCGCGCATGGCAGGCATCGGCCACGTCCATCGCGTACTCGGCGAAGATGACCGGGTCGTTGTAGGTGAAGGCGACGCTCTTGCAGCCGAGCTGCACGGCGGCCTTGGCGATGGTGTCGGGTGTTGCCTGGGCAGCCAGCGTGTCCATCTCGCGCGATTTCGAAATGTCCCAGTTCTGGCAGAACTTGCACGCGAGGTTGCAGCCCGCGGTGCCGAATGAAAGCACGCTCGTGCCCGGGTAGAACTGGTTAAGCGGCTTCTTCTCGATCGGGTCGACGCAAAAGCCCGAAGAGCGGTTGTACGTGGTGAGGACCATGCCATCGCCTTCCCGCATGCGCACGAAGCACGCGCCGCGCTGGCCCTCGTGCAGCTTGCAGTCGCGCGGGCA
>CAZZDV010000410.1:0-2454 GCA_964652785.1 uncultured Bordetella sp. | reverse complement strand
TACGGCGCGCAAGCCCGGCGTGACCACCTTGTCGTAGCGGAGGTCGATCGACAGCCTTGCACCGTGAGACACCGCGCCTGTCGCGCGCCGGCTGGTCTCGCGCAGCGCGCCTTCGACGAAAACCCGCCAGTCGCGCGGTTCCTCGGTCGTCATCGTGGCCTGGTCGGCGATCGACAGGGCCGCTTCGTCGCTCGCGAGCGCCGGCATGGCGCAGGCAAGCGCGAGGACCAACGACAGCGCTGGGTACGGGCGCATCGCCACGTTTACTCGGGCCGGAACCGCGGCAGGTAGTCGCGCTGCAGCCACGCCTCCGGGATCTCGCGGTACGCATAGTCGCTGTAACGCATGACCGTCACCCAGTTCGGGTCGAGCCCGTCGATGATGACCGCTTCGGTCGGCCGCTCGGTCCCGAGGTGCATCTGGTAGCGGCGGTAGTACGCGGTCTTGAGCAACTGCCCGCTCTCGGTGAAGAACCTCGCCTTGACCGGGCGGGCGTTGGCCACGTCGATCCACATTTCGACACGGTGGTAGGTCACGTCGCTCGAGACCCCCGTCAGCAGGAGCTTGTGGCTCATGCGCTGCTGCCGGTCCCCGTCCTGCACGCTCTCCTCGCCCGAGAGCGCGGCCTTGTAGTCCCGCGCAAGGTTCACGGTGACCACGTCCCCGTTGGCCGCCTGCCCGAGGAGGCGCTGCTGCGGCGAAAGCCGGATGCTGGCCTTGCTCGAAGGGTCGAAGAACCACAGGTCGTTGCCGTTCTTGAGCATGAGCTTGTTCATGTCGCGCGCCGGCGCGACGAAGCGGATCAGGCTGCGGAACTGCCCGCCGGCCGCATCGGCCTTCGAATAGACAGTGAGCGTGTTGCCGCCGGTCTGGCGGGCGTTGCGGTATTCGACGAGGGTCACCGTGAGCGAGAAAGGCTTGTCGGGGTTGCGAACCGCATCGCTCTTCGCAAGGATCTCCTGGGCGTTCGGCGCGGCTTGCGCAACGCCTGAGGCAATGAACGCAATGCACAACATCAGGGCGCTGAGCATCATGCCTGACTCCTTAAACATGGCGAAGCGCATCGACGATCTGCAGCCGCGCGGCGCGGCGCGCCGGCCACCAGGCGGAGACCACAGAGACCACCGTGAGGCCGATGCCCGTCAGGACCATCATCTTCGTCTCGCCCCAGACGCGCACCGTGAGCGGCACGGGATCGACCTGCCCCGGCGGCGTCCAGGTCAGACCGCCGTGATTGATGAGCCATGCCAGGGCGAGCGCAGCCACGATGCCGCTGGCCGCACCGATCAGGCCGAGCAGGAATCCCTCGGAGACGAACAGGTTGCGGATGCCGGCGCGTCGCAGTCCCATGGCGCGCAGGGTCCCGATCTCGGTCGTGCGCTCGACCACCGCCATGCTCATCGTGTTGCCGACCGTGAACAGCACGATGGCGCCGATCAGGACGGACATGAAGCCGAAAATCGCCGCGAACATGCCGATCGCCTGGCCGTAGAACGGGTTGAGCGCTTCGAAATCCTGCACCTCCAGCGGCTCTTCCTTCAGCGAGGTCGCGAGCAGCTCGGCGAGGCGCGCCTTGGCCGCGGGAATCTGGCGGGTGTGCACGAGTTGCAGGACCACGGCCGTGGCCTGCGGCTTCTCGGCGCCGTAGAGGAGGCGCTGCGCCTGCGTGATATGCATGCCGACAAACATGTCGTCCAGCTCCTTGAAGCCCTGCCGCTCGGCCTTCACCACGCGAAGCGAAGCGACGTTTGGCGCGCCGTGAACGTTTGCGGCAAGCAACTCGATGCGCGCCGCGTCCTTGGGCGTCGCCGGCCGTGCTTCGAGGGCCGCGAGGGCCGTGATGTCAGCGGGCGCCGCGGCTCCGGAGGGTGGCGGCGCCTTCGCCTTGCGCGGGCAATTGGCGACCGCAAGCGGCTCGCACAGCTCCAGCACGCGCGCCACGCCGTTGCCGACGACCACGGCGTCCTCGCTCGTCCCCGTCAGCGGCGAGACGCCGATGCGCAAGGGCAGGTTGTAATCGTTCCACTGCCGCATGCGGTTGCGGTCCTCGACGACCACGCCGGAGCCCATCACCGTGCGCGAAACACCCGCGGAGAAATTTCCCGCGATGCCGCCGAGCGAAATCACTGGCGTCGCCACCTTCACCATGGGGGCGAGGACGGGGTCTTTGCTGACGACGTCGATCACGCGCTGGTAGCCGGCGATGCCATAGGCCGCGGGGTTGCCGGTGCCGTAGAGGAAGTAGTCCTTGCGCTGGACCTGCAGGTGCCCGCCGCGCAGCACGTAGCCTGTCTGCAGCCCGTAGGTGATGTCCTGGCTGTAGCCGCCAAAGATGAGGATCGTGAGCGCGCCGATGCCCATCGCGAGCAGCGTGGTGAGCGAGCGGCGGCGGTTGCGAAGGAGGTTCCTCAGCGCCAGCGAGAAGGTTTTCATGCCGCCTCCCCGACCGGCGCG
>CAZZDV010000409.1:0-2460 GCA_964652785.1 uncultured Bordetella sp. | reverse complement strand
CCGGGAAACCCCGGAAGCCCAGCGCCGACCGGAAATTTCCAGTCCGACTTGATACTAGTATAGCAAAACTTGAACCGAACTTAGTGCGGCAGAAATACTGCCAATCTTAGGAAGAAGCCCAGTACTGGCGCGATTCTTCGGTCAAAATGCTGCCATTTGACTAGGGCCACAGCGGCAATCCCGCCAGCCCCGCCGTCTCGTCCTGCCCGGTCATGAGGTTCGCGTTCTGCATGGCCTGGCCGGCCGCACCCTTGCCGAGGTTGTCGATGGCGGCAACCGCCACCACGAGTCCCGCGTCCGGATTCACGGCATACGAAAGAAAGACCAGGTTCGACCCGCTGGCCCACTTGGTGTGCGGGCCGCGGCCTTTTTCGGCCGGGACGATCTTCACGAACGGCTCGTTCGCGTACATGGCCTGTGCAGCGGCGTAGAGCTTCGCCCCGTCCACGCTGCCGCGCGGACGTGCGTAGCACGTGGCGAGAATCCCGCGCGTCATCGGCACCAGATGTGGCGTGAAGGCTACGGTAGCTTTGGAACCCGCGAGATCGGACAACGTACGCTGGATTTCCGACACATGCGTGTGACCTGAGAGTCCGTACGCAAACAGGTCCTCGTTGGTTTCCGCATACCCGAAGTCGCTCGCCCCGCCGCGTCCGGTTCCCGTAACGCCGCTCTTGGCATCGACCGCGATGCCTTCGGGTTCGACCAGGCCGCCCTTCACGAGAGGCGCAAGCGCCAGCAGCGTAGCCGCCGGATAGCAGCCCGGGTTTGCAAGGCGCGAAGTCTTCGCGATGCGTTCGCGGTTACCGGGCAGCTCGGTCAAACCGTACACCCAGCCATCCACGTAGCGGTGGTCGCCGCCGACATCGACGATCTTCGTCGAGGCCGGCACGCGCGACAGCGGCTCCTTCGATTTCCCGGTCGGCAACGATGCGAAGAGGAGATCGACGCCGGTGAGCTTCTCCGGCACGAACGATTCGATCACGATCTTGCCGGTGGCATGACCGGCGAGCGCAGGAAAGCGCTGCGCGAGCGTCTGGCCGACGGTGCTCTCGCCGCTTGCATAGACGACCTCGAAACCCGGATGCTCGAAGCACAGCCGCAGCAATTCGCTGCCGCCGTAGCCGCTCACGCCCACGATCCCGATGCGCACGCGCTTCGCCATTGCGGACCCGCCTCTCCTAGCCGAGGTGTTTCGCGAAAAACTCCAGCGTGCGCGTGCGCGCAAGCCTGGACGCTTCGGCGTTAAAGGAACCGCGCTGGTCGCAGTTGAAGCCGTGCCCTGCAGGGTAAAAGTGCGCGACGATGCCCGCGTGCTTGGCGACCGCGGCCTTGGCCTGCTCGGGCGTGGGCGACTGGTCCTGCTCGCCGAAGTTGCACATCATCGGCACCTTGGGCGCCTCGTCCGCGAAACTCGGGATGCCGCCGCCGTAGTAGGGCGCTGAGCACGCGAGTCCCTTGGTGCGCGCCGCTGCCACCCAGGCGACCGTGCCGCCCCAGCAGTAACCGACGATGCCGACCTTGCCCGCCGTGCCGGCTTCCTTCACCGCGGCGTCGACGTCCTTCATGGTGTTGTCCCAGTCGAGCTTCTGCATGACCGCGAGGCCGGCCTGGATCTCTTCCGGCGAGTAGCCCGTGTCGTAGTTGCGCTGAACGCGGTCGTACATCGCGGGCGCGATGGCCAGGTAGCCGTCGGCCGCGTAGCCGTCGGCCACCGCCTTGATGTGGCTGTTGACGCCGAAAATCTCCTGGATCACCACGACCGCGCCGCGCGGCTTGCCCGATGGCTCTGCGCGATAGGCCGCGAGCTTGTGGCCGTCAGAAGCGGTGAGATCGATTATCTTGCCCATGCTGGATCCTCCTGGAGTGTTGGATTCGTGCGCGCGAACTGCCGGCGCAGGGACGGCTATTCTAGCCGCGGCCCGAGGATGCGCGGGTAGAATTCCGCCATGAGAAAAGCCCCCGACGGGTTCGCGGCATGAGTGCTTTCGCAGCGGTGATCGAGTTCCCGCGCATGCGGGTCGGGATCGGCATCGAAGGCGATGCGCTCACGGGGATTTGCTATTTGCCGCCCGAAACGCCGCTCGTCGCACCGCGGGGTTCGCTTGCCGAACGCGCGGCCAGGCAGATCGAGCGCTATCGCGACGATCCGGACGCCGTGTTCGACCTTCCCCTGAATGTCTCGGGCACCGCTTTCCAGCAGGACGTGTGGCGGCAGATCTGCGACATCCCGCGTGGACGCACCCGAACCTATGGCGAGCTTGCGCGGCGCATCGGCGCAGAAGCGCGTGCGGTCGGGCAGGCGTGCGGGGACAATCCTTTCCCGATCGTGGTGCCCTGCCATCGCGTCGTTGCGGCCGACGGGCTCGGCGGTTTTTCGCATCATGTGGATGGGTACCTGCTCGAAGCGAAGAAGTGGCTCCTCAAGCACGAAGGCAACCTGCAGATGTACGAGACCGG
>CAZZDV010000408.1:0-2463 GCA_964652785.1 uncultured Bordetella sp. | reverse complement strand
CGCATGAAAAAGGGCCCGCGAGGGCGCGCATGAAAAAGGGTCCGCGAGGACCCTTTGAACAACCCGGCAGGGGCTCTCGCCCCCGCCGGTCAGGACAGACTTCTAGCGTCCGTCGCCGTCCGCGTCACCCGGGAGGGCGCGCTCGACGCGATGCCAGGCTGCCTTGGTGGCGTGCTTGGCATCATTCCACGCGAGCTTCGACGTGCCCTTGGCCCGGTTGTACTCGGACTCGAGGTCGCGCTCGGCCTGGTCGTACGTGCGGCCCTTGAACTGGGTGCGTCCGAGGTAGCCCGTGCGATAAGCCGGCGAGTAGTCGTCGTACGTGTGGCCCGTCTTGTAGTACGGCTCGTTGACGTACGACTTTTCCCAGTAGGCCGCTTCGACCGTGGGGTCCAGAGCTTCGCCTGCAGCCTTGCCGGCGAGGCCGCCAACGATGGCTCCCGCAGCAGCGCCAACCAGCGTGCCTACAGGTCCGGCTACAGTGCCGGCCGCAGCGCCTGCAGCCATTCCGCCGGCAATGGCGCCAAGGCCTGTGCCAACCGGGTGCGAACCGGGCGCTCCGGTAATCGGATCGCGGTTTGCGTCGGCGTCATCGGTGCGTGTGGTCTTCATATGGCAGATCTCCTTTGTTGAGGTCGGTAACAGGCCGATTGGGTATCAACTCAGCGCCTTGGGAGCGCGGCGCGGATTCAATCGGCGCATCAGCCATCCTCGCCCCGCGCGCAATGCGGTTCTGTACGCCAGCGTACCGTTGCCGGAGAAGGAAAGGATTCTCGAGAAGGCCGCAGGCCTCTTCCACCTGCAGCTCTAAGCGGCGATTTACCTGGCCGCGGCGGCTGAAACGCGCCAGATGACATTGCCGACATCGTCGGCCACGAGCAGGGCGCCGCGGCTGTCGACCGCCACGCCGACTGGCCTGCCGAGTGCATTGCCGTCCGCGTCGAGGAATCCAGTAAGCACATCCTCGACGTCGCCTGAAGGCTTGCCGCCCGCAAAAGGCACGAACACGACCTTGTAGCCGCTTCTCGGGCGCCGGTTCCAGGAACCGTGCTCGCCGATGAACGCGCCGTTGGCATACCTGGAGGGCAGCATCTTCCCCTCGTAGAACGCCAGCCCCAGCGGCGCCACATGCGTGCCGAGCGCGTAGTCGGGCTTGAGGGCCGAGGCCACCAGGTCGCTGCGCGGGGGCTTCACGCGCTCGTCTACATGCTGGCCGAAATAGCTGTACGGCCAGCCGTAGAACCCGCCCTGCTTCACCTCGGTGAGGTAGTCGGGCACCAGGTCGCTGCCGATTTCGTCGCGCTCGTTGACGACCGTCCAGAGCGCCCCCGACTGGGGCTGCCATCCCAGGCCGTTCGGATTGCGCAGGCCGGAGGCGAAGAGCTGGGTGCGCCCCGTCGCAATGTCGATCTCCAGGACCGCGGCGCGATTGACCTCGTTCTCCATGCCGTTTTCGGCAACGTTGCTGTTCGATCCCACGGTGGCATACAGGCGCTTGCCGTCCTTGCTGGCGATGATGTTCTTGGTCCAATGGTGGTTGAGCGTGCCGGCCGGCAGCTCGGCCAGCCGCGTGCCGGCCGCGTCGAGCTGCGTGGCCCCTTCCGTGTAGCGGAACTTCACCACCGCATCGGTGTTCGCCACGAAGAAGTCGCTGCCCACCAGCGCCATGCCGAACGGCGAATTGAGGCCCGAGGCGAATACCGTGCGCACTTCGGCCACACCGTCCCCGTCGGCATCGCGCAGGAGCGTGATGCGGTTGGCGCTCGGCGTCCCGGCACCCGCGCGCTTCATGAACCACTTCATGAGCTTGCCCTTGATGCCCTTGTTGTCGTCCGGCTTGGGCGGCGCATTCGATTCGGCAACCAGCACGTCGCCATTGGGCAGCACGTAGACCCAGCGAGGATGATCGAGGCCCTTGGCGAACTCATTGACCGCCAGGCCTGCGGCCGCCATAGGCTGTGCGTTCTGCGGCCAGCCTTTCGCGGGTGCGATGTTGACCGTCGGCACGAGGCCGGGATTGGGCGGCGGCAGCTGCGGGTTCGGGCCGGTGCCCGCCTTGAAGGGCAGCCCGGAAGACTCGCAGCCTGCAACCAGCAGGCAAGCGCCAAGCACGAAGAATGTTTTCACTGCGACGCCTCCCGCTATCCGCCGTTGCGCGAATAGTGCAGACGATCACCGCCGCGCGATGTGCGCTGGCGCACTTATCCCGACCGCCCCGCGGCCGGCGGATGCGCGGCGCGCTTCTCCTAGTCGTGCGGGTGGAGGTGGCCCGTGGCGGCGCGCGCAAACTTCTCGTACAGCGCCATGACCTTGGGCACGAAGACTCTCGTCTGTGCGAATGGAGGAATCTGGTTGCCATGACGGATCACGGCATGCTCGCCTGCGTTATAAGCTGCGAGCATCAGCGAAATATTGTCCTGGAAACGGTCCAGGAGTTCGCGCACGTAACGCGCGCCGGCGTGG
>CAZZDV010000407.1:0-2464 GCA_964652785.1 uncultured Bordetella sp. | reverse complement strand
CCACGCCGCAGTTACTGGCGCGATAGGCCGACAGGTCGGGTGGCGAAATCTCGATGGGGTGGTGCGTGGTCATCATTCCACCCGAGCGTCGCTGTCGCGCACGATGCGTCCCCAGCGCTCGTGCTCGGACTTCAGGTAGGTCCCGAATTCCGCGGAGCCCGCGGGCCGCGTCACCATGCCCAGCGCCGAGATCGTCATCACGCTGGCCTCCGGCGGCGATTTCGCCAGCAACCCGAGCGCGAGGCTGCCGCCCTGCCTGGGCCGGTTCTCGACGATGACCGGATAGCCTAGCGCGGTGGCCATGCGCTCGGCGATCAGGCGCGCGACGAGGTCGGTCGTCTGTCCCGCGGGGAAGCCGACCAGCACGCGCAGGGTCTTCTGCCCTTGCGCAAGCACCGGCATCGACATGCAAAGGCCGATTGCGGCCGCCACTACCCATCCTCCATCGCCTCGCCCGAACGCCATGCGCGTGCCTCCCCTTGTCTATTGTTGTGCGGCTGCGGCTACCTTACACAAGATTCGCGCGGGTCACCCTGCGGTTCGCAGGCGGGGTTAGGAATGGCAGCATATTGACCGGAAAGCCAATATCCACGCACATCAATCGAAGAAAATGGCAGTATTTCAAGCTCGAGGGAGGCACTGACATGGAAACCCTGCAAGGCTCGGTCGCGCTCGTCACCGGCGGCGCGCGAGGCATCGGCCGCGCGATCGCGCTGCGTTACGGGCGGGAGGGCGCGTCTGTCTTCGTTGCCGACATCGACCTCGCAGGCGCCGAGGCCGTTGCCGGCGAGATCCGCGTGGCCGGCGGAAGCGCGGATGCCTGCCTCACCGACATCGGCCAGCCCGAGGAAAGCGCGGCGATGGTGGCCGGCGCGGTTGCCCGGTTCGGGCGGCTCGACGTGATGGTCAACAACGCGGGCGTAATTCGCGTCAGGCGATTGCTCGAGCTGACGCCCGAGGACTGGGACTACAACAACAACGTCAATGCGCGCGGGTTGTTCTTTGCGTTGCAGGCCGGCGCGCGCCAAATGCAGGCACAGCCGCCGCGCGGATCGGGCTTGCGCGGCAAGATCATCAACATCGCGTCGATCGGCGGGCGCATCGGGCGCCCGATGTTCGCGGGCTATGCCGCGAGCAAGGCGGCGGCGATCAGCATCACGCAATCGGCGGCAGCGGCGCTTGCGCCCGAAATCACGGTCAACGCCATTTGCCCCGGCGTCGTGGACACGGAAATGTGGCGCACGATCGATCGCGAATGGACGGCCATCGACGGGCGTGCCCCCGGCGCGGCCTGGGCCGACCGGATCCGCGGCATCCCGATGGGGCGCCCGGAGACGCCGGAAGACCTCACCGGCATGGCGGTGTTCCTCGCCGGCCCGGGCTCCGACTACATTACCGGGCAATCCTTCAATGTCGAGGGCGGACTGGTGATGAGTTGAGCCAAACCCTGACGCGGCGCGCGGCGCTGGCCCTCTTCGTAGTGGTGATCCTGTGCTGGGGGTTCAACTGGACCGTCACCAAGATCCTCGTGCAGAGCGTGTCGCCGATGTGGATGACCGCGATCCGCTCGGCGATTGCGCTGGTCGTGCTCTTCGGCCTGACGCTCGCCACCGGCGACTTGCGCCTGCCGCAGCGCGGCGACCTGCCGGTGGTCGTCAACATCGCGATGCTCCACATGGTCGGGTTCGCGGTCCTGATGGGGATCGGCCTGCAATACGTGGCCGCCGGCCGCTCGATCGTCCTCGGGTTCACCACGCCGCTGTGGGTCATCCCGGGGGCGATGCTGTTCCTTGGCGAGCGGCTCACGCCCGCGCGGGCCGCGGGCGTTGCAATGGGCCTGTGCGGGCTCGCGCTGATGTTCAACCCTATGGCGTTCGACTGGTCGGACAAGCGCGCGCTGCTCGGCAACGGCCTCTTGCTGCTGGCCGCTTTCTGCTGGGCGGTCAGCATCGTCCACATCCGCAAGCACACCTGGATCGCGACGCCCTACCAGCTGGTGTTTTGGGAAGTGCTGCTCGCGACCTGCGTGCTGGCCGTCCTGGCGCTGGTCTTCGAAGGGCCGCCGAGCATCGCCTGGGACACGCACACCGTGCTGCTGTTTGCCTATGGCGGCGTGTTCGGCGTCGCGCTCGCCTACTGGGCCATGGCGATGGTCAATCGAAGCCTGCCGGCGGTCACCACCTCGCTCGGCGTCCTGGCGACGCCGGTGGTCGGGGTGCTCACCGCGATCGTCGTCCTCGACGAGCCGCTCAGCCTCGCACTGCTGGCCGCGATGGCGTTGATCCTCGGCGGCATTGCGCTTGGGACGCTCGGGGGACACGGACCTCCGGCAACTCGCGCCTGAATACAGTTTCACGCCGGCCATTAGCGGTTTACTTCCCGCTCCTGAGCCGCGCGGCGCTCACATAGGTCGCATGAAACCCGTTCGGCACGCGCTGCGGCAATAACACGCGCGCGATCGGCC
>CAZZDV010000406.1:0-2464 GCA_964652785.1 uncultured Bordetella sp. | reverse complement strand
TTTTCCTGAGGCCCGCGTGGATATTGGCTCTCCAGCCGAAATGCTGCCATCGACCTGCTATTCGCGAGCCAACTCCCAGTGCACGGGAAGCGCGCCGTGCGCAAGCAAGAAGTCATTGGCCTGCGAGAAGTGTCGGCATCCGAAATACCTACCCCGACCCAGCGGCGATGGGTGTACGGCCTCGAGCACCAACTGACGTGAACGGTCGATCAGCGGTGCTTTAGAACGGGCGTGGTCGCCCCAGAGCATGAAGACCGCGCACCGGGATTGGCTCGATGCAAATTGAATCAACGCGTCGCTGACCGGATGCCAGCCGATTTTTTTGTGGGAACCGGGGCGACCGTCTTCGACGGTCAAGGATGCGTTCAACAGGAGTACGCCCTGTTCGGCCCATGCGGTGAGGTCGCCGTGGTCGGGAATCGCCATTCCGAGGTCGGTATTGAGTTCCCGGAAAACATTCTTGAGCGAAGCCGGCGGTCTCACGTCACGCGGAACTGAGAAAGATAGTCCCATAGCTTGTCCGTAGCGATGGTAGGGATCTTGTCCGAGGATGACTACGCGGACTGCGCTCGGGGCAACTAGTTCCAGTGCGCGGTAGCGCATTGGCGCCGGCGGGTAGACGGCCACGCCCGCAGCTTCGCGCGCCGCGACATGCGCCTCAGCGCGGGAGAGGGCCTCTCGCGCGGAAGTGTCGAGGGCGCCGCGCCAGTCTTTGGGTAGCGAGGCGCTCAGTCCTTGGCCAGCAGGTTCATGAGCGAGGACGTATCCCAGCGGCTGCCGCCGCGCGCCTGCACGTGCGCGTAATACTGGTCGATCATCGCGGTGGCCGGCAGGCGGGCGCCGTTCTTCCTGGCTTCCTCCAGGCAGATGCCGAGGTCCTTGCGCATCCAGTCGACCGCAAACCCGAAGCCGTCGAACTTGACCTCGTTCATGGCCTTCCAGCGGTTCTCCATCTGCCACGAGCCCGCCGCGCCCTTGGAAATCACCGCGACGACCCTCTCCATGTCGAGGCCCGCTCGTCTGCCGAAGTTGAGCGCCTCGGACAATCCCTGCAGCAGGCCGGCGATGGCGATCTGGTTGACCATCTTGGTGAGTTGCCCTGCGCCGGGTGCGCCGATCAGCACGCAGCTCTTGGCGTAGATGTCGAGCACGGGCCGGGCTTTCTCGAACACCGCTTCTTCGCCGCCGCACATGATGCCCAGCTGCGCATTCACCGCGCCGGCCTGGCCGCCCGAGACCGGGGCGTCGATGAAGCCGATGCCTTTCTCCTTGGCCCTCGCGTGCAGCTCGCGCGCGAGGATCGCCGAAGCGGTCGTGTGATCGACCAGCGTGGCGCCGGATTTCATGCCGGCAAGCGCGCCGTCGTCGTTATCCTTCGTGCCATAGATCACCGAGCGCACGTCGTCGTCGTTGCCCACGCACACCATCACATATTCGGCACCCTCGGCCGCCGCCTTGGGTGTGGACGCCGATTTGCCGCCGTATTCCTTGGTCCACTGGGCGGCCTTGGCCGCGTTACGGTTGTAGACGGTGACCTCGTGGCCGCCTTTCTTGAGCAGGTGGCCAGCCATCGGGTAGCCCATTACGCCTAAGCCAAGGAATGCGACTTTCGCCATGATCGAATCTCCAAGCAGTTGTCTGAATTGAGGAAAGCGATGATCTCACACCCCGGCGCGCGCCCCCATCCCGGGGCGCCCCAGGCTCACTGCATGAGCCCCTTGCGGAGCGTTCCGGTCAACCTATACAATTACTGCACGTTTATACAGTACCGGTGTTAGCCCGGGCGCATGCAGGTGAGCGTCCCGCCAATTGATGCTGACGGCCAATAAAAAGGAGTTTCAGTCATGGACGACAACAAAGCCAAAGCCCTCTCCGCCGCACTGTCCCAAATCGAAAAGCAGTTCGGCAAGGGCTCCATCATGCGCATGGACGCCTCGGCCATGAAGGATATCGAGGTGGTGTCCACCGGGTCGCTGGGCCTCGACCTGGCCCTCGGCGTCGGCGGCCTGCCGCGCGGCCGGGTAGTCGAGATCTACGGCCCGGAATCCTCGGGCAAGACCACACTCACGCTGCAGGTGATTGCAGAGATGCAAAAGCTCGGCGGCGCCGCGGCCTTCATCGACGCGGAAAACGCGCTCGATCCGCAGTACGCGCAAAAGCTCGGCGTCAATATCGACGAGCTCCTCATCAGCCAGCCGGACACCGGCGAGCAGGCCCTCGAGATCGCCGACATGCTGGTGCGCTCGGGCGCCGTGGACGTGATCGTGATCGACTCGGTCGCAGCACTCACCCCCAAGGCCGAGATCGAAGGCGAGATGGGCGAGCCGCAGATGGGCCTGCAGGCGCGCCTCATGAGCCAGGCGCTTAGAAAGCTCACCGCCAACATCAAGCGCACCAACACGCTGGTGATCTTCATCAACCAGATCCGCATGAAAATCGGCGTCATGTTCGGCAACCCCGAAAC
>CAZZDV010000405.1:0-2489 GCA_964652785.1 uncultured Bordetella sp. | reverse complement strand
CGGTCACCCTCCACCACTTCGATCGTCGGCCCGGGCGATTGCCCGTTGTAGCCCCACAGATGCGCTTTCATGCCGGGGGCGATCTCGCGCACGACGGGCTCGGCGACGAGGTGGAACTCCTTGACTCCCGAGTTCATTCGCCAGGGCAGCGTCCAGCCGTTGAGCGTGACAACCGGGTTGTAGGGCTGCCCGCTGTTGGGCACGAGCGGCGGCTGGGTACTCGCCTTGTCGGTGCTCACGATCTCCGGCAGCGCCGCATGCGATACGCGGCTCACTGCCGCGGCCGCGAGCGTCGAGCCGGCAAGGGCCGCGCCGCGCAGAAAACTTCTTCTTGAGGTCATCTCGGAAACCCTCTTTCAGTGTCCGGCGCCGGCTGCGGCGCTGGAGGTCGATTCTTTGGGGGCTGCGCTCATATTCGGCTTGCCGATGAGCGACATCTGAAGGTCGGCCTCTGCCAGCCAGAAATCGCGCAGGGCTTCGATCGCGCTGTTCACGCTCGCGATCTGCGCGCGCGCATCGGCCAGCAACTCGAAAACGCCGATCAGCATCCCGTTGTAGCGCAGCAGGTTCTCATCGGCGATTCGCTTCCTGATCGGGACGACTTCTTCGCGGTAGTGGCGCGCGATGTCCCAGGTGAGGCGATAGCCGGCATAGGTTTCGCGTACTTCGGAGCGCGCGTTGATCGCCGCCTCGGCCGCGCGATCGACCGCCTGCATGTAGATCGACTCCGCTTTTGCGACCCGCGCAGTCCCCCAATCGAAAATCGGCAGCTCGAAGGCGATCTCGTAGCCTTTCTTCCACCTGCTCGAGCGCACGCCCTCGAGCACGCGCGCGGGACCGAACTCCAGGGCGTTGATGAAGCGGGTGGCCTTCGTCAGCCCGAGATTCTTCGCGAGCGCCTCGGCCTCCAGCCGCGCCGCCTGCAGGTCGATCCGCTCGCGCATCGCGCGAGCCTCGATCTCCGGCAAGTCCTCGGCGGTCTTCGGCAAGTCCGGCAGGCGCTCGGGCAGTTTGAACCGCGCCTGATCGCCCCATACGCCAAGCAACCGGACCAGCCGCTCGCGCGCCGACGAGCGCATCTGCTCCGCGCGCGCCACGCCGAGCGCGGCGTCTGCGTAGAAGCCCTGCTCGCGCGCCTGGTCGAGCTTGCCCCAGTTGCCCGCGCGCGTCATGCGCCGCGCAAGCTCGGCGCTCGCATCGGCGACGTCCTTCACCTGGCGCGTGTAGCGGACGGTTTCATCGGCGGCGAGCGCCGTGTAGTAGGCCTTGCGCGTTTCGGAAGCCAGGCGCAGCACTTCGAGCGTGACGCCGCGCTTCACGCGCTCGAAGTTGCGCGCCTCGAACTCGGAGGCGAGCGGCATCGTGATCAGCGCGAACACGTTGAAAGTCAGCGCCTGCTCGATCTTGTATTCGCGGCCGCCGGCGTCCGGGTGGGACGCGCGAAACATCGCGAAGTGCGGATTCGGCAGCCGCCCGGCCTGCACGAGGCTGGCCTCGCTTATTCCAAGCTCGGCGAACTCCGCCTGGAGGCCCCGATTGTTGAGTAATGCGACCTGCACCGCATCGTCGGCCGAAAGCGGCTTGGCGAGCAATTCCGCCACCCGTTTGTCGATGCTGTCGCGCTGGGCGTCGGTCTTGATCCAGGCCAGATCCTTTCCGCTACGCTCCCTGACCGCTTTTTCCACTGTATCGAAACCGCCGTCCTGGCTGAAGGTTGCGCACCCGGCGAGCAACAATGAAGCGCAACCCAGCACCGCGATCCCGGGCTTCATTGCTTGATCCCCGGTTTGCCGTGTGCTCCGTGGCCTCCCGGGACAGGCGCGCCCGGTGCCGGCTTCGCTGCCGGAACGCCGGGCTTCGATCCGGTTTCCTGTGCTTCGCGCGCGTACTCGCGCCAGCCGCCGATACGGCCGACCTCGTCATTGGCGGCGCGCCAGTTGCCCACGGCCTCCTCGCCGAGCAACCGATAGTCTGCGAATGGCGATCGATAGGTGATGGCGGGTACGCGCGCCGACGGATCGGCGGGATCGGCTCGCGATTGGGCGTTCGCTACCGTCGCCGTCAGCGCGGATGCCGCGGCGGCGGCGGCAAAGATCGCCATGGATACTCGAATTCGACGCATGTCCAGACTCCCTGCAATGGTTCGGAAACTGCGTGCCTGCGCGCGCAGCGGCTGCGGCTCAAAAGAGCCGCGCTACGAATCAGAGGGACGGCTTACAGGGGCGGTCGCTCGAGCTGCGCGGGCACGATGCCCGTGAAACGGCGCTCGAGGAAAGGGATGCGGCAGGTGCCGGGCGGGGGGAAGGAAAGCGAAGCCCAGGCCGCGGGCGCGACCACGCCGCCGACACAGCCCGCGACGCATCCGCCGCAAGCCGAAGCCGCGGCGGACAAATGCAAGTCGCCTGCATCAGGCTGTTGACCCTGCTCGTGGCCGGAGCCCTTTTCGTGATGCGAGCCGTGGCCGTTGCCGTGATGTCCGCCGCCGTGAT
>CAZZDV010000404.1:0-2500 GCA_964652785.1 uncultured Bordetella sp. | reverse complement strand
ATTTCCGCCATCGTCAGGGTCCTTTCACGGCGACGTTGATGGCAGCATTTCGCCAGTAAACACAGGCGCAGAGGGGGCTTCTAGCGAAAAATGGCAGCATTATGTCATTCGATCACTTCATCCGCGCGCACCAGCACCGATCTAGGGATAGCGATGCCGAGCGCTGGGAGTGCCAGCATCGAATTGCGTCTGTCCATCGCCTAGCGCGCTTCCCCGGTAAACGCCTGCCGCAATTGAGCCAGCCGATCGAGCGCGGCTTCGGGCAGCGGCCCTTTCAGTACCGCAGCCAGCGCGTCCTCGAACTGCTGCGGCGTGGCCACGCCGACCAGGATCGTGCCCATCGCGGGATGAGTGATGCAAAAGCGCGTGGCGGCCTCGGCCAGGCTCGCGGCGAATCCTTCGGTGACGAGCGGCGCCAGCCGCTGCGCGCGCCTGAGGTCTCCTTCATAGCTGAGGGCCGAGCCGATCGGTTCGGGCGGCGGGCTGGCGATCGGGTGGCGCTCTGCAGTGCCCGACAGCGCTCCTCCAGCCAGCACCCGGATCCCGATCACGCCGACACCCGCAGCCTTTGCGTTGTCGAAAAGGCCGCCGTAGTCCTGCGCCGGGTAGTCCGGCGGCAATGCTGTAGCCGCCGAAGGGTTGAGCATGTTGTAGGTAACCTGCGCGGAATCGAAGACGTGTGCATCGATCACCTCCCGCAAGGCCGCTGTATCGCCAGTTGCCGTGATGCCCAGGAAGCGCACTTTTCCCTGCCGGCGCAGGGCCTCGAAGGCAGGCAGGATTTCATCGAGCACCTGTCGGGTGCTGAACGTGTTGCCGCCGCCGGCCGAAGTGATGGGATTGTGGAAATGGAGGATGTCGACCTGCTCGCGTCCGAGCCGCTGCAGGCTTGCCTCGAGCGACTTTGCAATGGTTGCGGCGATTTCTGCGGTGCCGGGCGACAGCCGCACTTTCGTCCCGACGATGGCGTCGCGAGGCTTGAGCTTGCCGAGGATGCGGCCGAGGTTCTTCTCTGATACACCGTTGCCGTACTGGACGGCCGTGTCGAAATAGTTCACCCCGGCATCGAGCGCCCGGGCGATCGCACGTTCCTGGTCGGCCGGGTCGCCCCGCACCATCAGGCCGCCGACGGCGCCGCAGCCAAAGCCGAGGATCGAAACCTTGAGGCCGCTGCGGCCGAAAATTCGTGTTTCCATTTGCTCGTCCCCAATCAGGGTCGCCAGGGCTCGTTGTAATTCTCCGCCCCGATCTGGCGCACGTCCTTGAGCCAGTCGCCTTCATAGGGCCAGGCTTCGGGCGCATCGGCGCTCGGCCCCTGCCAGAACCTCGCGAGCGGCCCGTCGCCGGCCTTCTCGAGTGACCAGGCTTGCCGGCGAAACGTCCAGCTGTCCGGCACCAGCCGATGCGCTTCGCGAAAATGTTCGATCGCCGCCTCGTGATGGCCGTCGATCTCGAGCTGCGAAGCGAGCTCGAAATGCGCATGACCGAGCGCCTTTGCGTCATCGCGCGGACGCGAGCGCGCAACGACCTCGTCGGGCGACAAGGCAAACTCGCTCGCCGCACCTTTCTCCACCCAGTCGCGCAACGCCGAGTGGTAGGCCTGCGTGTCTTTCCGGATCTTCGCCGCCTCGGCCATGATGTCGACGAAGCGCTGCGGAAGATCCGGCGGCAACGTGCGCGGCGGCGTGCCGGCGGGCGGCGGCGGTGCAGGAGCGGTCTCCGCGGGCCGCACGATCATCCCGTTCTCGTCGATCCAGATGCTCATCGGGATGTTGGTTACCCCGAACAAGTTGGCCAGCGCGTGATGGCGGTCGATGAGCGACGGGTGCTGCGGCTTGGCCGCCTCGATGAACGCGCGGCAGCCTGCGTCGCCCTGCGTGTCGAGGCCGACGGTGACCAGCTCGAAGCCTTTCGGGTGGAGCTCGTTCCTCAGTGCCTGCCACACGGGCAGGTCGCGGGAGCAGCCTCAGTACGGTGCCCACGCATACAACAGCACCTTCTGCCCGCGCAGGCTCGAGAGCCTGAACTCCTTGCCCTCCAGGTCGGGAAGCCGCAGGTCGGGCGCCTGCGCGCTTGCCAGCGCTCGCGTGCCGATCACCGCGGGCCCCAGCGCCCACAAGCCATGTTCCTGCGACGCAACCAGCGGCATGCCCATGTCCTTTGCCACCTGCGTCACGTCGACCGGATCGCCGGCCGGTTTCGAGAGCGGCACGCACACCGAACCTTGACAGGCTCCTTCTGGTTTCAATTGCCAGCCGGTGCCGGCTTCGAATTCACTTCTTGGAACGGACAAGGACGTCAATAGCATGAGTGCCTCCGATTGAAGTTGCGTTTCCGAGTCATTAGATCAACTTGGTTGCGCGGGCGACCTAGCTCCGCATCCCGCTGCGGCCGAAGGTTCGCATTTGCATGGATCTAAATCCTATTGATGGCAGCATTTCACCCTGGAACACGCCAGGGGCGCAGGGTTTGAGCCGAATTTGGCAGTATTTCGAACCCG
>CAZZDV010000403.1:0-2514 GCA_964652785.1 uncultured Bordetella sp. | reverse complement strand
TCGCAGGAAGCGGCGCGTTGGGGTTCGAAGCGGCTTCACGCGGCGCGCGCCGCGTCGTGCTGGTCGAGCGGGAGGCCCACGCGGTGCGGGCATTGCGTGCAAACGCGGAAAGGCTTGCGGCCACGAACCTGGAAGTCTTATCCGGCGACTCGCTGGCGTACCTTTCGAGGGCCACGGAGCAGTTCGACTTGGTTTTCCTCGACCCCCCGTTCAGGCAGAATGTGCTCCCCGCAGTGCTGGGGCGGCTGTCGCAGGTGCTGAAGAGCGGATCGCGCGTCTATGTCGAGGCGCACGATCCGATCGAAGCGCCGGTTGAATCGCAAGGGCGCTGGCGCGAGCTGAAGCGCAGCCGGGCGGGACAGGTCAGTTTTCAATTGCTGGAGTGGAACGATGATCGGAGCGGTCTACCCGGGGACGTTTGATCCCCTCACGCGCGGGCACGAGGATCTCGTGCGGCGGGCGGCAGTCATTTTTAGCTCGGTCATCGTCGGCGTCGCCGACAGCCGCGCAAAGAAGCCCTTCTTCACGCTGACCGAAAGGGTCGACATAGCGCGCGAAGTGCTGCAGGACCTCACCAACGTGAAGGTGGTGGGCTTCAGCGGGCTGCTCATCAACTTCATCCACCAGCACAACGCGCGCGTGATCATGCGCGGGCTGCGCGCCGTTTCCGATTTCGAGTACGAGTTCCAGCTCGCCGGGATGAACCGCAACCTCTATCCGGACGTGGAGACCGTGTTCCTTACGCCCTCCGAGCAGCACATGTTCATCTCGGCAACCCTGGTTCGCGAGATCGCCACGCTCGGCGGCGACGTATCCAAGTTCGTCCATCCCCTCGTGCGCGACAAGCTCAGGGACAAGGTCAAGTCCCTCGGCGGCTGAAGCCGGCTATTTCTGGCAGGACGGGCAATAGAAGGTCGCACGCTGTCCCATCACCACGCGCCTGATCGGCGTGCCGCATTTCCTGCACGGTTCGCCCGTGCGTCCGTAGACCCGGTAGTTCTGCTGCGCATAACCGGTGCTGCCGTCGCTGTGCACGAAATCGCGCAAGCTCGAGCCGCCCGCGCGAATCGCTTCCTCGAGGGTCTTCTTGATTTCAACCACGAGCTTGCGGCTGCGCTCCAGCGACACACGCGCGGACTTTGTTCGCGGGTGGATGCCGGCGCGGAACAGGCTCTCGTTCGCGTAGATGTTGCCCACGCCCACGATCCGCTTCGCATCCATGAGGAGGAGCTTGATCGCCACGCGATGGCCGCGCGTGAGCGAATGCAGGAGCTTGGCATCGAACGTCGGTGACAACGGTTCCACGCCGAGCCCCGACAGCAGCCGGTGGGCGCCCGGGTCGTCCTCTGTCCAGAGCACCGCCCCGAACCTTCGCGGATCACGAAGTCGCAGTGTGTGCGACCCCGTGTGCGACCCCGTGCGCGACCCCACGGTCAGGTCGAAGTGATCATGCTTGGCTGCGGGGGTGCCTTGCTCAACGATGCGTAAGCTTCCGGACATCCCGAGGTGCAGGATCAGCGAGCCCCGGCCGCAGTCCACGAGGATGTACTTCCCGCGCCGCTTCACCGAGACGATCTTGCAGCCCGCGAGCGCTTCGACTTCCGGCGGGATCGCCCAGCGCAGGCGCGATTCGCGCACCTCGACGCCCGTGATCGTTCGCCCTTTGAGATGGGGCTCGATCCCGCGGCGCGTAATCTCGACTTCGGGTAATTCGGGCATGGCAGAACTTTGCGTCGCGCCCCGGGTCAAAGGCGGGCTATTTGCATGGTCCGCGCTTGTGCGGAGCGGCAAATATACCTAATATGACCCGTGACCGACAGCGTGATTCGTCCCTCTCCCCCCCTGTGTTGATTCGAAGACTCCCGTGGAATTTTCAGGTTCCCGCGGCGCCGCTGCGCGTGCTTGCGGCAACGCTTGCGCTCGCGTTCGCGACAAGCGTCCTGGCGCAAGCCACCGTGCGGGATATCGACGGCGATGACGATGACGACGAGCCGACGCCGACCCTCACCAACACACCGACGCCGAAGAGAGACGACTCCACGCTGCCCAAGCAGGAGCTGACCGAGCAGGTGCTGCTCGGCCTGCTGCTCGCGGAAATCGCGGCACAGCGCGAGGACTCGGGCTACTCGGCGCAAACGTATGTCGACCTCGCCAAGCGCACGCGCGATCCACGGGTCGCCCGGCGCGCCGCCGAGATAGCGAACCACGCGCGCCTGCCGAAGCTCGCGCTCGAAGCCGCCACGGTCTGGTACGAGGCCGAGCCCGGTTCCATGCTTGCAGTGCAAACCATGGGGGGACTGCTCATCGGCGCACGGCGCGTCGAGGAAGCCGAGCCGTACCTCATGAAGCTTTTCTCGAACAACGAGACCGCAGCCGTGAACGGTTTCCTGCAGATCAACCGGTTCCTCGCCCAGAATCCGGACAAGGCAACGAACCTCGCGATCGTTCGAAAGCTCGCGGCTGCATACCCGTCGCTGCCGCAGGCGCGGTTCGCGGTGGCGCAGGCTGCGGCAG
>CAZZDV010000402.1:0-2523 GCA_964652785.1 uncultured Bordetella sp. | reverse complement strand
CCACACCACAGCGCCATGAGCTGGAAAGCCCACAGCGGCCAGTCCTTGTGCTGCAGAACGATTCCGGTGCCGAGTGCCGGCGCGAGCAGCATTGCAGTGGTCAGGAAGATGGTGTTGCGCCCCCCGGCGAGGCGGATCAGGAACGACGCGGGAATGCGCATCGTCGCGCCCGAGATCCCGGCAATGGCCGTCAGGGTGAACAACTCGGCCTGGCTGAACGGGAAGCCGAGATTCATCATCTGCACCGTGATGATTCCCCACATGCCCCAGACCGCAAAGCCGCACAGCAGTGCGGGAACCGAGATCCAAAGGTTTCGATAGGCGACGTGCCTGCCGGTCGACTCCCAGAACGCCTCGTCCTCGGGGCGCCAGTCGGCGATGTCCGTGCCGCCCGCAGGCGGCTTCCCGGCTACCCGCGCCACAGGCTGGCTGCTCGCGTTTGCGGTTGTCATGGTGTTTGCGTCCGGGTGAAGGCGGGGGATTTCAGGAGAAATGGGCCGGTTCCGGGTGCTTGCGGCCGAGCTCGGCGCCCATCGGCCGGACTTCGGAGAAATACATCCACATGAGAGACACCCATACGATGCCGAACATCAGCATGAACGCGGAGGAGCGCACGCCGGTCAGGTCCACCAGCGCGCCGAACATGATCGGCAGGATGAAGCCGCCCATTCCGCCAGCCAGCCCCACCACGCCGGACACCACGCCGATGTTCTTCGGGTAGTCGTCGGAGATGTACTTGAACACCGAGGCCTTGCCGATGGCGAAGGCGATGCCCATCGTGAACATGATCACGGTGAAAAGGAAGGAGTTGAGCCCAATGTGAAACGTCTTCGGCCCGTTGACCGTCTGGATCGTGAAGTCGGTCTGCGGATAGGACAGGAAGAACAGGCAGACCAGCGCGATCCAGAGCACCCACCAGGTCACCGAGTGCGCGCCGTACTTGTCTGAAAACCAGCCGCCCATGGCGCGAAGCACGCCGCCCGGGATGCTGAAGGCCGCCGCCAGCACGGCCGCGGACTGGATATCGAACCCGTATTCCGAGATGTAGTACTTGGTCATCCACAACGAAAGGGCCACATACCCGCCGAAGACGATCGAGTAGTACTGGCTGTAGCGCCAGACGGTCGGGTCCTTCAGCACCAGCAGTTGCTCCCTCACCGTGGCCGTGGCCGCACCGGTGGAGTGCTCGGCGTCGGTATAGGTAAAGAACCAGAACAGGACCGCAGTGACGAGCATCATCACGGCATACACCTGCGGCACCATCGCCCAGCCGAAGGCCACGACAATGCTTGGCGCGATGAGCTTGTTGACCGCGGCGCCGGTGTTCCCCGCGCCGAAGATGCCCATCGCGAGTCCCTGGCGCTCCTTGGGGAACCAACGCGCGCAGTAGGCAATGCCCACCGTGAAGGAACCACCGGCCACACCGACGAACAGTCCGGTCACGAGGAAATGCCAGAACTCGGTGGCCCAGGAGATCATCCAGATCGGCACCACCGTGGACAGCATGAGGATGAAGAACACGATGCGGCCGCCGTAACGGTCGGTCCACATGCCGAGAGGCAACCGGATCAGCGAACCGGTCAACACCGGCAAGGCCACCAGGATGCCGAACTGGGTCTCGTTAAGGCCGAGGTTCTGCTTGATCGGGATGCCGATCACGGCAAACATCATCCAGACCATGAAACACACGGTGAATGCCGTTGTGCTTGCCGTGACTACGGACCAGGACTTGTAAGTCTGCGATGCCATGCTCTGCCCTCACCTTTTCGATCTGCCGCATCGAAGTCTGCGCGAGAGGCATTGCCGCCATTTGATCTAGATCAAGTGAAGATGTATTTCGCGTATACCTTCAAAAGCACAGTCTTAAAATAATCGCCATGAGACTGACCAGCTTCACGGACTACACACTCCGCGTGCTCCTGTACCTCGGCGCGCGCCGGGAAGAGGCGCAGCTGGCAACCATCGGCGACATCGCGGGCGCGTACGGCATTTCCGAGAATCACCTGAAGAAAGTCGTCCATCACCTCGCGAAGGAGGGTTACATCCGGACGACGCGCGGCAAAGGCGGCGGCATGGAACTGGCACGAGCGCCCGAACAAATCAACCTTGGCAAGGTCGTACGCGGCGCCGAGGAAGACCGGTCGCTGGTGGATTGCCTTCCGGAAGGAGGCCCCCCCTGCGTGATCCTGCCGGCCTGCACCTTGCCGCGCATCCTTGCCAATGCCCTGGGCGCGTTCTTCGCTGAACTGGACAAGTACACGCTGGCCGACCTCGTGCGCCCGCCGGGTCCGCTGGTGAAGATATTCACCGCCCCAAGCTCTCGACGCTGACGGCGTCTACGGACCCCCACTTAGCGTCTTCCATTTCCTGGAGCTTCCTCCAGAACACCTTGCCGGTGCCGGTCTTGGGCAGCTGGTCGACGAACTCGACAACGCGCGGATACTTGTAGGCGGCCATCTTCTCTTTCGCCCACCCGATGATGTCCTCGGCCGTGGCCTTGCCGCGCGACGCGGCCTTGAGCAC
>CAZZDV010000401.1:0-2550 GCA_964652785.1 uncultured Bordetella sp. | reverse complement strand
CATTCTGGTTCGGCTGGTATTCCGCTTATCCAAAAACGCGGCTGGTGAAATAGGGCCTATTCACGGTGATGCCGAGATTATCGCGTCTGGCGTCGCAATGCCGGCGCCCGCGATCATTGCGTCGAAACGCGGGGGCGCGGCGATCCATTGTTCTTCGAACTCGTTGGCCGGCAACGGCCTGCCGAAAAAATATCCCTGCGCCTCGTTCGGCGTTTCCCCGGGCGCTCGAGGCCCGTGCAGATTGGTCGGCTATGCTCGCTGGATCTTACGTCGGGCCGCAAACGCGTTCGCGGTATGACGCTGCTCGCTTTACTCCAACGGCCGCGCGGTGATCGCCCGCCGCAATGCAGCCTCGGGTGCGCCCTCGTCCAGAATCACGCTGCGGCCCGCCGGGCGTACACCAAGCCGCTGCCAGAGAGCATCGAGGTCCACCGGCGCCGGCCGGTCTTTCATGCTGTCGTAGAGTTCCGTCAACACCGGAACGCCGACCGCGTGGTCGCCGATGGCGAGCAGGCGCTCGAGCGGCAACCCGGTCTCCCTGTTTGCCGAAGCAAGAACCGCGCGCATCGCGTGCTGCAAGCCGAAGCGGTTGCCCGTGCGGCGCCGGATTTCGAGATCGGCGAGCAGGCAATACAGAGCGCCGCCCCAATAGGTCCGCCCCCAGGTCGGGGTGTGGTCGAGTCCGCGGTCGCCCGTCTGCGGCAAGCCCTTGGGCAGGCCGGAAACCAGGTCGAACCAGACCTGCTCCGGGGCGATCTGACCGGCTTGCGCGCGAGCAACCGATTCGATATAGCTCGCCAGGCCTTCCTGAATCCAGTTGTGGCGGTCGGCCACCGGCGGAAACGCGAGATGGACCATCTCGTGCATCAGGATCCAGTCACGCCGGAGATGCTCTTCGGTGGCCTGCCCGCCCAGCGCGATCCGCAAGGCCGGTCTGCGGTAGTTCCACGCCTTTCCCGAGCCCACGCCTTGCCCGGCTCTCGGAACGATGAGCAGCTGCGCGCTCGCGACGGGGAACCTGCCGTAGTAGGCGGAGACGGCTCGCGCCGACGATCCGACCCAGTCGAGCACGCGTTCCCGGGGCAATTCGAGCGTCCCCGGCGCAAACGCCACGATGAGTTCCCCCCCCGGAAGCTCGATGCGCGTCGCCGGAAGGCGATCGAACTCGGCGTAAGGCATGCGCTCGCCCAGAAAGCGGCTGTTGTCTTCCGCCGCTCCAGCCGCTGCCATGCACCCGAATAGGGCCGCACAACGAAAAAGTGTAAGGACTGAGCTCAAAGGTTCGACCGAGACATGCAGGTTCGCCCGCCGGGGTCCTCCAACATCCAAGAGACGCTCCGGCCCGTATCTGACAGCACCCGGGCTTCCGGGTTTCAGTTCAACGTCCATTATGGGAGATGCAAATGAAAGCCAACAAACTGACCGGAATCGCCCTCGCGGCTGCCGCAGCGAGCATGTTCGCAATCACCGCGGCCGCGCCGGCCGCCGCGCAGGCCGCCAAGGTCAAGTGCGAGGGGGCGAATTCCTGCAAGGGCCACGGCAGCTGCAAGGGCGCGAGCAACTCGTGCAAGGGCCAGAACGCCTGCAAGGGCAAGAGCTTCATGGAGATGAGCCAGGCCGATTGCGACAAGGCCAAGGCCGCGGTGAAGAAGTAGAATCCGAAATCATCTTCCGAACGCGGGTCACCGGCATGGTACGCCGGTGACCCGCTTTCCTGAGTGAACATGGTTTCCGCGACATCTATCTCCGGCTTTGGCCTCGGCCTGCGTCCCAGGCACTACGAGGCGATTCTCAAGTCGAGTCCGCGCGTGGACTGGTTCGAGGCGCTGTCGGAGAACTACATGATCCCCGGCGGCCGGCCGCTCGATTACCTCGAGCGTATTCGCGAACGTTATCCCGTGGTGCTGCATGGCGTTTCGCTTTCGATCGGCAGCACCGATCCGCTCGACTACGACTATCTCAAGGACCTGAAAGCACTGGCCAAGCGCATCGATCCGGCCTGGATCTCGGACCACCTGTGCTGGACCGGCGTGGGCGGCCGCAACCTGCACGACCTGATGCCGCTGCCCTACACCGACGAGGCCCTCGACCATGTCGCGCGCCGCGTGCGCGACGTGCAGGATTTTCTCGGCCGCCGGATTCTGCTGGAGAATGTGTCGAGCTACGTCGCCTATCACAGTTCGCGGATGACCGAGTGGGATTTCCTGGCGGCGCTCGCCCAAGCGGCCGACTGCGATATTCTTCTGGACGTGAACAACATCTACGTGAGCGCGTTCAACCACGGCTTCGATGCGCTCGAGTTCCTCGACGCCATGCCCCCGCGGCGCGTGCGCCAGATTCATCTCGCCGGCCACGAGAACTGCGGCGACATGATCATCGACACGCACGACGCCAGAGTGATCGAACCGGTGTGGCGTTTGTATGCCGAGGCGATCCGGCGTTTCGGGCCGGTGCCGACGATGATCGAGCGCGACGACCGGATTCCCCCCTTGGGGACGCTGGTGCGCGAACTCGATCGCGCGCGCGACGTTGCACAAGGCGCACGCGACG
>CAZZDV010000400.1:0-2551 GCA_964652785.1 uncultured Bordetella sp. | reverse complement strand
CCCGTAGGTCGCGCCGAGAACCACGCCGAAAACAAGGTGCATCATCAGCGTCATGACGGGCGCGGCGATGCCCATGGCGAGGCCGAAGAGGCCGGCACCGGCCATCGGCATCACCACGACCATCATGAGCATCCATGCGCCGGTGGCGAACACCGCCCCGCGCCACCACGCGCCGCGTATATGTGCGCCGAATATGGCCGCATACAGCAGGCCCCAAAGCACTGTGCCGATGGCAAAGTGCAGGATCCAGCCCACCGACCGGCCGCCGCCGGTCATATTGCCCAGCATCTGGATCGGGTCGAGCTCGGGCATGAGCCCCATCTTGGCCTTCACCAGCATCATCATCGACATGACGATGGTGGCCACCAGCCCGGCCCCCATCCCCACCGCGTATTTCTTGTTGTGCTCGACTGTGTTCATTGCCTCGACTCCTGTTCGTTGGCCTTTTCCGGCTGACAACAATTAGCAGGGGCGGCGGATCAGAGCAGTCGGTGGGCGGCGTCTTTGCCAGCAGGCGGATGACTACGCTACGTAAGTTCTCGCGCCGCGAACCCAAGCGAGGGGCGGCGGCGCGCGGCCACATTTGCGCGTCGCTGAACGCGGCATAACCGGCACCAATGTCTGATACCGTTGGGTCTCATTCTTAACGCCGCGCAGAGATGCCACTGCCGATCGAAGATACGCTTTCATCGGCGACTGCCATTCGGCGATCCTCGTGGGCCGCGACGGTTCGATCGACTGGGGCTGCCTGCCGCGCTTCGATTCCGGCGCCTGCTTCGCCGCGATCCTCGGCGACCCCGCGCACGGCCGTTGGAAAATCGCACCCGCCGGTATCGCCAAGCGCACGCGCAGGAGCTATCGCGGCGACACGATGGTGCTCGATACCGAGTTCGAGACTTCCGAGGGCATCGTGCGCGTCACCGATTGCATGCCGCCGGTGCGGGAGCGCAGGGATATCGTGCGCATCGTGGAGGGCGTCAAAGGCCGTGTGCCGATGCGCATGGAACTCATCATTCGCTTCGACTACGGCTCGATTATTCCGTGGGTGCGCCAGCCGGACCATTCGCTCCTTGCCACCGGTGGCCCCGACACGCTGGAGCTTCACACGCCGGTGCCTACGCATGGCGAGGACCTGACCACGGTGGCCGAATTCGTGGTCGCGGAGGGAGAGCGCATCCCGTTCGTTCTGAATCACCATCCTTCGCACGAAGCGCCGCCCCCGCTTCTCGACGCCGAGGAGGCGATAAAGGCCGCGGAGAAGACCTGGCAGGAGTGGTGCGCGCTTACGACCTATAAGGGCCGCTGGGGGGCGGCGGTCATGCGCTCGCTTTTGGTCCTGAAAGCGCTCACCTACGCGCCCACCGGCGGAATCGTCGCGGCTCCCACCACTTCACTGCCCGAGCAGCCCGGGGGGGAGCGCAACTGGGACTATCGCTACTGTTGGCTACGCGACGCGACATTCACGCTCAACGCGCTCTTGCTTGCGGGCTACCGTGAGGAAGCGGTGGCTTGGCGTGAGTGGCTGTTACGTGCGGCCGCCGGACGCCCCGAAGACTTGCAGGTGCTCTATGGTGTCTCGGGAGAGCGGCGCATGCCCGAAGCCGTGCTGCCCTGGCTGCCGGGCTACGGCGGCGCGGCACCGGTTCGCGTCGGCAACGCCGCCGCGCAGCAGTTCCAGCTCGATATCTACGGCGAAGTCATGGACACCCTGCACCTCGCGCGCTGCGCCGGGCTTCCGGCCGAACCGCGCTCGTGGGCCATCCAGATGGTCCTGCTCGAGTTCCTCGAAAAGAACTGGCACGAACCCGACGAAGGCATCTGGGAAGTGCGCGGCCCAAGGCGTCATTTCACCCACTCCAAGGTGATGGCCTGGGTAGCCTTCGACCGTGCGGTCAAGGGCGTTGAGCGATTCGGGCTCGAGGGCCCCATCGAGCGCTGGCGCAGCGCGCGCGATGTTATCCACGCACAGGTCTGCGAGGCGGGCTTCGACGCAAAGCGGAACACGTTCGTCCAGTCCTATGGGTCCACGCACCTCGACGCGAGCGTCCTGCTGATCCCGCTGGTGGGGTTCCTGCCGGCCACTGATGCGCGCGTGCGCGGCACGGTCGAGGCGATCGAGCGCAACCTGCTAGTCAACGGCCTCGTGCTGCGGTACTCGACGGCCTCCCGCGTGGACAACCTTCCACCGGGCGAGGGAGCGTTCCTCCCATGCTCATTCTGGCTCGCCGACAACCTCTCGCTGATCGGCCGGCAGGCCGACGCCGAGGCCCTGTTCGAGCGCCTGCTTGCCCTGCGTAACGATCTTGGCCTGCTGTCGGAGGAATACGAACCGCGCAGCAAGACGATGCTGGGGAATTTCCCGCAGGCGCTCACGCATATGGCGCTGATCAATACCGCCGGCGTCCTGTCGTCGGCCGCCCGCGGCGAACCGGCCGGCGACGGGAGCGGCGATCGGCCCGGTGCGGCGACGAAAACAAAATGAAACGCTCGCCGCCCCATGCCCCGGGCATCCTTGTTGTCGACGTGGGCGGCTCGAGCGTCAAATGCCTCG
>CAZZDV010000399.1:0-2585 GCA_964652785.1 uncultured Bordetella sp. | reverse complement strand
GCCGGCGGCCATTCGATCGAGATCGGGTAGCGGCGGACTTCCGTGGGGTCGCCGCGGTAGTGGATGCTCGACGTTTCCCGGTCCACCCTCGACTCGAGCGTGCGGTCCACGGTGTCGAAGAAGTTGTTGCAGTGGAACTGGGTGTGGAACCCGAGGATCGAGGAGCCCAGCAACCCTTCGAGGAGTTCGGTCCGCCACGGGCACACGCCGAACGACTCCGGGTTCGGCCAGGGGATATGCCAGAACGTGACGATCGTCGCGTTCGGCAGGCGCTCGCGGATCATGCGCGGCAACAGCGCGAAGTGGTAGTCCTGCACGAGGACGAGGGGGTTATCCGTCGTTGCCTCGTCCACGACCGCCTGCGCGAAGCGGCGGTTGACGACACGATAGTGCTCCCAGTCCGCCGAGCGGAACACGGGCCTCGTATGCGCGATGTGGCACAACGGCCAGAGTCCCTCGTTGGCGAAGCCGTAGTAATAGCCGGCCTCCTCTTCCTTGCTCAGCCACACGCGGCGGATCCGATAGGCCGGACTTTCGGGCGGCACCTCGACGCGGTCGTTCGCGTCCACCGATTCGCGGTCCGCGTCGCCGGAGCCGTGGGCGATCCACGTGCCCGAGCATGCGCGCATGACCGGCTCCAGCGCGGTGACCAGCCCGCTGGCCGGCCGCCGGATTTCGATGCCGCCTTCGCGGCGCATGTGGATGTAAGGCTCGCGGTTCGATACGATCAGGATCTGGTCGCCGTGCAGGTCCTCGCGCAGGATCCGGCGCAGGCTCTCGGGCACCCAGCTGATCTGCGACTCGTCCCGCTGCCTGCGCTCGGATTCCAGTTCGCGCACCATCGCTTCCAGGTCCCGCGCGATCGGGTGCAGTTCGCGCGCCTTCGGATCGGCGGGCAGGGCCAGCGCCTGGCCGCGGATCAGCGCCTTGATGCCCGACATCCAGCCGCGCCACGACAACTCGGCGATGATCACCGTGATCAGCGCGATCACCGCGCCGATTGCGGCGAACAGGTAGACGATGTATTTCTTCGTATCCGCGCTGCGCCGTTCGACGAAGCTCATGTCGTGGACGATCAGAAGTTCTCCGTAGCGCTGCCCGTCCGAGACGATCGGGCTCGAGGCCAGGTGCAGCGGACCGCTCGGGTGCTTGACCACACGGCTCCATTCGGCATGCGGGCCGGACGCGCGTTCGCAAAGTACGCCGGCAGGGAGCGTTGGCGCGCGGTACACGAACGTCCCGTTCGCGTCGCAGAATCCCGCGGCATACAGGCGCTCGTCGCGCAGGATGCGCGTGAGGAAGTCCTGCGTGCGTTGCAACCTCACTTTGTCCCGGACCTTGTCGGTCAGGAGTTCGACCAGCGGCTCCTGCACGGCGCTGGCCACGAGCTTGCTGCGGATATCCAGGTCGCGCACGAACCAGCGCAGGGTCAGCTCGTCCACGATCGGCACCACGCCGTAGGCCATCGCGCCAAGGGCGAGAACGAGGGGCACGACAAAGCGCAGCGCGAGTCGCATCTTGGGGGCGGCCTGTTACCTGTGCCGGCTCGGGGGCCGGCGTCGGTTGCGAGTTGATTCGCGCGGTCCGGTCCAGCGCGAGCGGGAAGGCGAACTTACTGGCGCAGGCCGGGACTGGGATACCCGGTGACATAGCGTTCGATCGATGCGGTATAGGGTCCGACCGCCTCGACCGCGCGGCGCAGCGCATCCTCGTCGATGTCGAGCGCGCGCGACCAGTAGTCCACCTCGAGTGGCTTGGCAACGTCGATTCGAACCCCAAGGTCCGGGGAAGTGCCCTGCTGTTGGTTGTTCAGCATGGAAATGGCTCCTTTCTAGGTGAGTCACCGTCCGGGGAACCAATATGCGCGCCCACGAGTTAAGGAACCCTTAACCCTCGCCAAATATCGCCCTGTTTAAGAGACCCGGTAGACTAGTTCACCCGCCAGCCGCCTCACCACACCCCGAATCGTCGAGAGAACCCGCATGAGCAGCCACCCGATTTCCCGCTTTCCCGTCCCCGAACTCCAGGCTTTGCCCGAGGACATCCGCACCAAGCTCCTCGGGGTACAGGAGAAAGCCGGATTTATTCCAAACGTGTTCCTCGCGCTCGCCCACCGGCCCGAAGAATTCCGCGCCTTCTTCGCCTATCACGACGCGCTCATGGAAAAAGAGGGCGGCCTCACTAAAGCCGAACGCGAGATGATCGTGGTTGCCACCTCGGGCGCAAACGAGTGCCAGTACTGCGTGGTCGCGCATGGCGCGATCCTGCGCATCCGCGCCAAGGACCCGCTGGTCGCCGACCAGGTCGCGATCAACTATCGCAAGGCCGACATCACGCCGCGCCAGAAAGCGATGCTGGATTTCGCAATGCAGGTCGCGCTCCAGGCGTCCACTGTCGGCGACGAGGATCTGGAAGACTTGAGGGATCACGGCTTTTCCGACGAGGACATTTGGGACATCGGCGCAATCGCGGCTTTCTTTGCGCTCTCCAACCGCATGGCCAACCTCACGAGCATGCGGCCGAACGACGAGTTCTACCTGATGGGCCGCATTCCCAAGACCAAGGGCTGACTGCGGTGGGCACCG
>CAZZDV010000398.1:0-2603 GCA_964652785.1 uncultured Bordetella sp. | reverse complement strand
GGAACCGGGGTTCAACGGATGGGCGGCCGCGGGGTTGGCGGTGGAGGGTGGGAAGCCAAAATCGGGCTGAACCCGGCCGTCGAGTGGCAGCAATTTGACACGAGCGCCGCTGAGGACGCGGACCTCTTCCGAAAAATGGCAGTATTTCGGTAGCATGCATCTCACATAGGCCGATCGCATTTGCATGGCTAGCGCCCCAGGACCGCGAACAAGGCCACGCCCAGCGCAATCGTGGACGCGATTGCCGCAAGCACGCAGAACATCATCGCGCGCCGCAGCTTCGCTTCGGCAATCTCCGCCGCCTCTTCCAGTGCCGTGACCGTCCGTTGAAGCTGGGCGGCGAGGTCCTTGATATGCGCGGCGTTCTGCGAGGCCGCGGCCTGCAGCTCGGTGACCTGCTGCTGGAGCAGGGCATCTTTGCCGATGGCTTCCTCCGGCTTCTTCCGGGTGAACACCGGCGCCGCGGCCTCGAAGATCGTGCCCACGTGCGGCAGGACGAATTTCAATGCGGGAATCAGCCAGGCAGCCATGGTCGTGTCCTGAGGCGGTTAAGGTGCGTGAATTCTAGCCGGGAGCGGTTTGCGGTACACGCGCTCAGCGCCGGCGCGCCAGGCGTGCACGGGCTTCGTGCAGGAGCACCCTCGAGTAGAGCTTGTGAAAGCCCAGCAGCGTGCCGAAGACCACCCCCATGCGTGCCTGCCCCGAGGCCTTGTCCACCTTGGGCACCACGGCCGAGCCGAAGTACAGGCAGGTGCCTCCCGCGGCCGCCGGGGCCGTCATCAGCCACGAGCGCGTGCGGCCGCCGAGGTCGCACATCAGCAGCTGGTCGTCGTTGCGCGCCTCGACTCGCCACGCCGCGAAGTCGCCCAACTCGCCGCGCGAAAGCCCGCGGGCCTGCGCGTCGGTTGAGGGCCTTGCAATGAACCAGGCGAGCAGCCGCCGCTCGAGCTTGAACACCGCGCCGGTGTAGAACGCCTCGACGAACTCCGCCTGCGATACGGGCCTGCCGATCCGCGCCGCATAGCAGTCGGTATACGCGCCCGAGCGCCTGTACTTCGCGAGGAGCGCGTGATCCGGCAGCGCGCAAGCCTGGATGGGGGGCAGGGTGCCTATTTGAATCGTTCCTTTGCCGCATTGTGCCTTGCCTCGACCTCGAACCAGTTGTTCAGGTAAGGCCTGTGGCCGCGCAACAGCTGCCACAGGCTCGATGCGGGATACGCGATGAAGAAGAACACACCCCATCGTTCGTACTGCCGCACGTGCGCATGCTCGTGCGTCCCTGTCATGGATTGGGGCTAGTAACGCGGAATTGGCCGGGAAATGTTGACCGCTCCGTCACCGCCCCAGTGCGGCCAGCTCTTCTTCGTCGAATCCTGCCGCCCGCCGGGCCTCCAGGTTGAATGGCCCGCGGAGATAGGGCGCGTTGTGGCGTTCGGCCAGTTCGGCGTAGATTGCGATGGGATCGAGCCCGAGCTCGGCGCACACGTGCCGGTACCAGCGGTTGCCGATCGCGACGTGGCCGATTTCCTCCGCCAGGATCAGCTCGAGGATCGCGCCCGCCTTGTGGTCGCCGACGCTGATGAGTTTCTTCCTCACCAGCGGCGAGGCATCCAATCCGCGGGCCTCAAGTGTCCGGGGCACCAGGGCGAGGCGCGCCAGAAGGTCGCCGGAAGTTTTCTCGGCCATTTCCCACAGGCCGTTATGCGCCTGGAACGAGCCGTAGTCGAAGCCGAGCGTGACGAGGTGATCGCGAAGGAGCATGAAGTGCTTTGCTTCCTCCTTCGCAACCGAGACCCAGTCGAGGTAGAAGTCCTCCGGCATGCCGGGAAAGCGCCAGACGATGTCGAGCGCGAGGTCGATCGCATTCAGCTCGATATGCGCGATCGAATGGATTAGGGCAGCGCGGCCCTCGATCGACTTGAGGGACCACTGGGGCAACTGGCTGTGCGCGACGAGTGCCGGTTCTGGCGGGCGGCCCGGTATGCCGGGCGGCGCTTCGATGCTTGCGCCTGCATCAACTGCGAGGTCTGGGTCGAGCGCGAGCGTGCACTCGGCCTTGCGCACGGCGTTCGCCTCCAGGAGCGGCAAGATCACCGCCGTCCGGAGCGAGTTACCGGCAGGCATCGATGGCAGCATTTCGCCCCATCAGCCAGTACAGGAGCGTTGTTTGGCCTGAAAATGGCAGCATTCAGGTACCCCGCAGCTTGCCTTGGAGCGCCTCCGGCACCTCGATCTCGAACCCCAGCGCCGCGGCCGAAAGCGCCTTGCCGTAGTTGTCCAGGCACAGGCTGCGCGAAACGCCGCCGCCCAGGGCGCCATGAGCGACGAAGTTGAGCGCGCCGAGGGCGTCGACTTCGTAGCGCAGCACCTCGCCTTTCACCGTGCCGGAGTAAAACGCCTTGAATTTCTCCGCGGTGAGCTGCGCCTTGAGCAGCGGATAGAACTCCGGCTCGTAGGCGATCACCATGATGTTCGAGGTGTTGCCCTTGTCGCCCGAGCGTGTGTGCGCGACGTGCTGGAGCTTGACGCGCATGTTCAACTCACGAAGTAGTTGATCGAGGGATGCACCTTGTCGCGCGCCACGAGCGAGGACCACACGCCGA
>CAZZDV010000397.1:0-2606 GCA_964652785.1 uncultured Bordetella sp. | reverse complement strand
CCGCGGCTCCGGGCTGTCGACCGCGTATTGCAACTCTCCACCCGACGAAAGCAGCCCCGCACCATAAGCCCTGATCCCTTCCGGAGTGCTCACCAACCCGAACTCGATGGTGTGCCAGTAGAGGCGGCCCAAGTAGGTAAGACCGTTCAGTTTCAGCGCCTTGAGCCCGCCCTTTCCATACTCGTACAGGTGGTCGGCATATTGCGCGTCGAAGAGCAGTGGCACGTGCCCGAAGAAATCATGGAACACATCGGGTTCCACGATGTAGTCGAACTCTTCGGGCTTGCGGATCCAGACCGTGACCGGAAAGCGCCGGTTGGCCAGGTGCGTGAAGAACGCGTCATCCGGGATCAGGCCGGGGACGGCCACGATTTCCCAGCCGGTTGCCGCGCGCAGGCGGCGCGAGACGTCCTCGAAGCGAGGGATGCCTTCGGCCGCATCCAGCAAGGCAAGCGCCCGGTTGTATTCCGGGCATGCATATTTCGGCACCAGCCGGGACTGGCGGGCATAGAGCCGGCGATAGAGTTCGTGCTCGGCTGGCGTGTAAGCGGGCCAATCCTGCTTCACCGAAAAATCCGCGCCGGCCTGGCTGTAGTCGCCGCGAAGGTCCGAAGGCAGCGCAGCCGGAATCGATCCGCCGGCCGCAATGGGGGCGGCAATTGGTGAGGGCGGGGTGGCCGGCTCGGCGCGTGCGTCGGGTTCCATGACCAAGTATAAGATTGCCAGCACACCGGATGGTGTCGCAGCACACAAAACAGGCCCAAGGAGACTTACTTGAATTCCAAAGCACTTTTGCTGGTCACGGCGCTCATGTCGCCGGCAGGCTCGCTCTGGGCGCAAAGCCCTGACGCGTATCCATCCAAACCGGTCCGTTTCGTCGTCGGCTTTCCCCCCGGCGGCGCCAACGACATTCTCGGCCGGCTGGTCGGCGCGAAGCTGCAGGAAAGGCTGGGCCAGACCTTTGTGATCGAAAACAAGCCGGGGGCGAATGCGATCATCGCCACCGAGTTCGTTGCCAAGGCCCCTCCCGACGGGTACACGCTGCTGATCGGCGCGAGCGGCGCGATGACTTTCAACCCCGGGCTCTACGACAAGCTGCCCTATGACCCGGTCAAGGATTTCGCGCCGATCACCATGATCGGTTCGTTTCCCCTGGTGCTGACGGTCAGTCCTACGCTTGGGGTCGCCACGGTCAGGGAGCTGGTGACACTGGCCAAGGCCAAGCCGGGGACGTTCAACTATGGCGCAGGTTCCACTCCGTTTCAGCTGGCGGCCGAACTCTTCAAGATGCAGACCGGCACGGACTTCAAGCACGTGCCCTACAAAGGCAGCGCTGCGACAGTCAATGCACTGCTCGGCGATGAGATCGCGCTCACCTTCGTGGACAGCCCGCCGGTGGTGGGGCAGATCAAGGCGGGCAAGCTGCGGGGCCTCGCGGTCACTTCGCCAAAGCGCGCGGCCTTCATGCCGGACCTGCCGACGGTGATCGAGGCGGGCGTTCCGGATTTCGAGGTGGTGCTCTGGACGAGCCTGTTCGCGCCCGCGGGCACGCCGCCGGCCATCGTGCGCAGGCTGCAAGGCGAGATCGCGAAGATCCTCCAGATCCCGGAGATCCGCGAGCGCATGACGGCGATCGGCATCGACCCGATCGGCGGTACGCCAGAGGAGCTGGCCGCGCAGTTGCGTGCGGACTTGATCCGCTGGACCAAGGTCGCCAGGACCGCGGGGATCAAGGCCAACTAATGCGGCCGGCGGAGCCAAGGCAGTACCGCTACTACGATCTCGTGATGGTGGCGTTCGTCACGGTCCTGATCTGCTCCAACCTGATCGGTCCCGCCAAGATCGCCCAGCTCGATCTGCCTCTCCTGGGCGTGGTCACCTTTGGCGCGGGGGTGCTCTTTTTCCCGATCTCATATGTTTTCGGCGACATCCTGACCGAGGTGTACGGCTACGACCGCGCGCGCAAGGTCATCTGGGCCGGGTTCGCCGGGCTCATCTTCGCGTCGGTCATGGCGACGATCGTGGTGGCGCTGCCGCCGGCGCCCTTCTGGAATCACCAGGCCGCCTACGAAGTCGCGTTCGGCTCGGCCTGGCGCATTGTGCTCGCGTCGATGATCGCGTACTTCTGCGGCGAGTTCGTCAACTCTTTCGTCCTCGCGAAGATGAAGGTTCTCACACAAGGCCGCTGGCTGTGGACACGCACCATCGGCTCGACGATCGCCGGCGAGGCGGTGGACTCGGCCTTGTTCTACCCGCTCGCGTTCTACGGTACCGGGATCATCCCGGACGACAAGCTGCCGGTGGTCATGTTCGCGCAGTTCGTTACGAAGGTGGCCGTGGAAGTGCTCTTCACGCCTCTTACCTACCGGATCGTAAGCGTACTCAAGCGCGCCGAGCAGGAGGACTACTACGACCGGGCAACCAATTTCAACCCTTTCGCCCTGAAGCCGTAATTCACGACATTTCTTCTTCAGACTCCAGTACTGGCGCGGTTATCCGGGCAGTTTGGATACCAGAAAAGTAATATCACATGGCGGGGAGCTGGAGCTTTCCCGTGCGGATCGCCTCGAGGATGCGACGCAGCCGGGCACGTTCAAGGCTGGGAA
>CAZZDV010000396.1:0-2607 GCA_964652785.1 uncultured Bordetella sp. | reverse complement strand
CCACGCGCACCGAAGCGATGTCGCGCGAAACCATCGCCGATGTCCTGGCTTTCATCGCCGTCGCGGGCATCAGGACGCTCGACATCACCGGCGGCGCGCCCGAGCTCAATCCGCATTTCCGCGAGCTTGTGACCCGCGCGCGCGAGCTCGGCGCCCGCGTGATCGACCGTTGCAACCTCACGATCCTGCTGGAACCCGGCCACGAAGACCTCGCGAAGTTCCTTGCCGGCCAGCGCGTGGAAATCACCGCGTCGCTGCCTTGCTACACCGAAGAACTCGTCGACCGCCAGCGCGGCAAGGGCGTGTATGAGCGCAGCATCGAAGCCCTGCGCAAGCTGAATGCGCTGGGCTACGGCCAGCCGGGATCGGGCCTCGCGATCAACCTCGTCTATAACCCCCAGGGTCCTTCGCTCCCGCCGGGGCAGGTTGGGCTCGAGGCGGACTACAAGCGCGAGCTCGGCACGCGCCACGGGGTGACGTTCAACCAGCTCTATACCCTGGCCAACATGCCGATCCAGCGCTTCGGCAGCACGCTCGTCTCCAAGGGGCAGTTCAACGAGTACATGACGCTGCTCAAGGGCGCCCATCGCGACGAGAACCTCGCCGGGGTCATGTGCCGCACGCTGGTCTCGGTCGACTGGCAGGGGGCGGTGTTCGACTGCGACTTCAACCAGATGCTCGGCTTGCCCCTCGAGGTCGGTGACAAGCCGCGCGTGCAGCTCTCGGATCTCATCGGACGCAACCTCGAGGGCAACCCGATCGCCGTGCGCGACCATTGCTACGGCTGCACCGCCGGCCAGGGATCGTCCTGCGCAGGGGCGCTGGAGGGCGCGTTGAATGGCGCGTTGAATGGCTAGTGGCCCCGGGCGCGCCTGTCCCGTCGATTACCGCTACGGGGCGCAAGCGCTGGCCGCCGCGGCCTCGATCGAAGCCGAAACGCTTTACGTGGCCGGCGGCTTGTACGGCAATGCCTTCGCGCTCGATACAGTGCTCGAACTTGCGGCAGCGGAGCCCGGCGCGCGGGTGGTCTTCAATGGCGACTTCAACTGGTTCAACGTCGATGCGGGTGAGTTCCGGCGCGTCAACGAGGCCGTGCTTGCGCACGCGGCCACGCGCGGCAACGTCGAAACCGAGCTTGCACACGCCGAGCGCGGTGCGGGTTGCGGCTGCGGCTACCCGGACTGGGTCGGCGATGCGGAAGTCGAACGTTCCAACCGCATCCTCGAAAGATTGCGGGCCACCGCAGCGGCGCAGCCGGGACTCACCCGCCGGCTGGGCGAACTGCCGATGTTCGCGGTGGCAAGAGTCGGCGAAACCCGTGTGGGCATCGTGCATGGCGACGCGGAGTCGCTCGCCGGCTGGGCATTCTCGCGGGAAAAGCTGGCGACGCAGGCGGGGCTCGCGGCGGCCGCGGCCGCTTTCGAAACCGCGCGCGTGGGCGTGATCGCCAGCAGCCATACGTGCCTGCCCGTGCTGCAGTCGTTCGAAACCGCTGCCGGTGAAGCCGTGCTCGTCAACAACGGAGCGGCCGGGATGCCCAATTTCAGGGGCACCCGCCATGGGCTCGTGACGCGCATCTCCGTCCATCCGCCGCCCGCTGGCGCAGCGCTCTACGGCACGGCCAGCGGCGGGGTGCATGTGCATGCGATCCCGGTCCATTACGACGCCACGGCCTGGGAGCGGAAGTTCACGGCACAGTGGCCGGCGGGATCCGATGGCTCGCTTTCGTACCACCAGCGGATCTGCAACGGGCCGGCGTACTCGGTGGGCGAGGCGATGCGTGTGATCGCCCGGCCGGCGGTTTCGCTCGCGCTGTAAGATTCCGCCGCCCGGGCCCACAACGCCCGGGCACGCCACACAGGGACCGACCCGATGAAGAAGACCAAGCTGCTGGTATTCGCCGCGATCGTGCTCGCGGCCGCGGCATTTTTCGCGCTCGGCGGCCAGAAGTACCTCAGCTTCGAGTCGATCAAGGCACAGCAGGCGACCATCGATGCCTGGTATGCCACGAACCCGCTGGCCACGGCGCTCGGCTTTTTTGCGATCTATGTGGCGGTGACCGCGCTGTCGCTGCCCGGCGCCACGATCATGACGCTCGTGGCGGGCGCGATTTTCGGCCTGGGATGGGGGGCGGTCGTCGTGTCGTTCGCATCCTCGATCGGCGCGACGCTTGCTTTTCTCGCTTCGCGCTTCCTGCTGCGCGACTGGGTGCAGCAGAGGTTCGGCCAGCAGCTGAAGTCGCTCAACGAAGGCGTGCAGAAGGAGGGCGCGCTCTACCTTTTCACGCTGCGGCTGATCCCGGTCGTGCCGTTCTTCGTCATCAACCTCGCGATGGGGCTCACGCCGATCAGGACCTGGACCTTCTACTGGGTCAGCCAGGTCGGCATGCTGGCCGGAACCCTCGTCTTCGTAAACGCGGGCACCCAGCTCGCCCAGCTGCAGTCGCTCTCCGGCATCCTTTCGCCCGGGCTCATCGGCGCTTTCGTCCTGCTCGGGGTGTTCCCGCTGATCGCCTCGCGCGTCGTCGATCTCTTCAAGAGCCGGAAGGTTTACGCGCGCTGGCAGAAGCCGCGCAAGTTCGATCGCAACATGGTGGTCATCGGGGCG
>CAZZDV010000395.1:0-2608 GCA_964652785.1 uncultured Bordetella sp. | reverse complement strand
CCTTGCCCACAGGGATCGCCACCCCGAGGGCCGGGCAGAGCTCGAGCGCAACGGCCTCCACCGTGTCGAAGAGCGCGGCATCTTCGCCCGGGTAGCCCGCCGCGGCCATCCAGTTGGCCGAGAGCTTCACGCGATCGAGCGAATCGACCCGTGCTGCCGCGAGATTGGTGATCGCCTCGCCGACGGCCATGCGCCCCGAGGCCGGGCCGTCGATCAATGCGAGGGGCGTGCGCTCCCCGATTGCGAAGGCTTCGCCCGCGTAGCCCTCGAAGTCGAGCAGCGTCACCGCGCAGTCGGCCACCGGCACCTGCCATGGCCCGACGAAGGGATCGCGGGAGCACAAGCCGCCCACGGTGCGATCGCCGATCGAAATGAGGAAAGTCTTGTCCGCCACCGACGGATGGCGCAGCACGCGATAGGCCGCTGCCTTGAGATCCAGTCCGCCGGGATCGAAGGCCGCGGGTTTGCGTTCGACGCGACGCGCGTCGCGGAGCATCTTCGGCGGCTTGCCGAGGAGCGTTTCCATGGCGAGGTCCACGGGCTTGCCGCCCAGCTTCGGGTCGGCCACGACGAGCTGCCCGTCCTCGGTCGCCGTGCCGAGCACCGCGAAAGGGCAGCGCTCGCGCTCGCAGATCGCGCGAAAGCGCCCGAGGTCCTGCGGGGCGATGCCGAGCACGTAGCGCTCCTGTGCTTCGTTGCACCAGATCTCGCGCGGCGACATGCCGGTGTCTTCCGAGGGAATCGCGCGCAGGTCGAAATGCGCGCCGCGCCCCGCGGAGTGGGCCAGCTCGGGCATCGCATTCGAAAGGCCGCCGGCGCCCACATCGTGGATCGAAAGGACCGGGTTCGCCGCGCCGAGCTGCCAGCAGCGGTCGATGACTTCCTGCGCGCGCCGCTGGATCTCGGCATTGCCGCGCTGGACCGAATCGAAATCCAGGTCCTCCGTGTTCGCGCCCGCGCCCATGCTCGAAGCAGCGCCGCCGCCCATGCCGATCAGCATCGCCGGGCCGCCGAGCTGGATCATCAGCGTGCCGGGCGGCAGTCCCGCCTTGGCCGACTGCGCATCGGGGATGTTGCCGATGCCTCCCGCAAGCATGATCGGCTTGTGGTAGCCGCGCTGCAGCCCCGCGACCTCCTGTTCGAACACGCGGAAGTAACCCGCGAGGTTGGGCCGGCCGAACTCGTTGTTGAACGCCGCCGCGCCGATCGGGCCTTCGACCATGATGTCGAGGGCCGAAACGATGCGGTTCGGGCGGCCGTAAGCTTTCTCTTCCCATTCGCGCACCGCGCCCGGGATGCGCAGGTTGGACACCGAAAATCCCGCCAGTCCCGCCTTGGGCTTCGCGCCCCGGCCGGTCGCGCCCTCGTCGCGGATCTCGCCGCCTGCGCCGGTCGCCGCGCCCGGAAAAGGCGAGATCGCGGTCGGATGATTGTGCGTTTCGCACTTCATGACCGTGTGCGTGAGCTCAGTGTGCCGCCGGTAGAACGTGTCCGGCCCCGGATAAAAGCGCTCGGCCGTCGCGCCCTGCATGATCGCCGAGTTGTCCGAATAGGCAAGCACCGTGCCCTGCGGATTCGCGGCATGCGTGTGCTTGATCATGCCGAACAGCGACTGGTCTTTCTTCTCGCCGTCGACGATCCACGCCGCGTTGAAGATCTTGTGGCGGCAGTGCTCGGAATTGGCCTGCGCGAACATCGTGAGCTCGGCATCGGTCGGATCGCGGCCGAGCGCCGCATACGCATCGGCGAGGTAGTCGATCTCGTCCGGCGACAAGGCAAGGCCGAGGCGCGCGTTGGCGGCTTCGAGCGCGGCACGTGCGTCGTCCCCAAGCGCGATCACGCCCAGGGGCCGCGGCGGGACGTGCAGGAAAAGCGCATCGGCCCCGTCTTCGGAGGCGAGCACGGTCTCGGTCATCCGGTCGTGCAACACGGCCGCGAGCGCAACGCGCTGGTCGGCGGACAGCCGGCCGGAAACTTTCAGGTGACAGGCGGTGCCCCGCTCGATGCGCCGCACGCCTGGCAGGCCGCACTGGCGGGCGATGTCCGTGGCTTTCGACGACCAGGGTGAAATCGTCCCGATGCGCGGCACGACGAGGAACAGGGGCTCTTTCGAGTGATCGGCCGCCAGGGGCGCGCCGTAGTCGAGCAGTTGCCCGAGCAGCCTGCGTTCCTCCGGGCCCAACTCGGCAGCGACTTCGACGAAGTGGCGGAATTCGGCGGCAAGGCCCTGCACGCCGGGGTGGACAGCCTTGAGTTGCGGGAGGAGCTTGGCGAGACGGAAATCAGACAGCGCGCTTGCGCCGCGCAGCTTGAGAATCGTGGACATCTGGCCCGGGCCGGTAAAGCTGAATTATACCCGCCGTCCTGCCGGCTACTTCCTCAGCTGCGGTTCCTTCGAGGTGCCGGTCAGCGCGAACGTGCCGCGCTGCGACCCGAGTTCGGCATTGACCCGCCCGGTCAGCCGTCCGGTCGCGTCGATGTCCGCCACGCCGGTCGCGGAGAGGAGCCCCGCCGAGAGTTTCATGTCGCGCAGCTGCACGGCGCCTTTGTTGTACACGCCGATGCCCGAAAGCTCCGAGAACTCGGTGCGCCCGCCCACCTGCGCGCT
>CAZZDV010000394.1:0-2608 GCA_964652785.1 uncultured Bordetella sp. | reverse complement strand
CCGAAACGCGCCCGGTCAGCTTGCCGTCTTCAATCTCGAGCACATTGGACAGTGCATAGTCGAGGCCGAGGCGCTCCTTGATGCGCTCGGTGAAGAAGGTGAACCCGCCGGATACAAGCAGCGTCTTGATGCCCTGCCGCTGCGCCTCTGCGACCAGCTTCTCCGCGCCTGGAGAGAACCGCAGCTTCTCCGCGTACACGCGATCGAGCGCCTCGGTGCCGAGGCCCGCCAGAAGCGCGACCCGCAGCTCGAGGCTTTCCGTGTAGTCGATCTCCCCGCGCATCGCGCGCTCGGTGATCGCTGCGATCCGCGGCTTGATGCCGAGCATGCCGCCGATCTCGTCGATGCATTCGATCGTGATGAGCGTGGAATCCATGTCCATCGCGAGCAGGCCGAGACCGGCGAACCTGCGGCCTTCGGGCACCCAGGCGAAGTCAAGCGAACGCGTTTCGCAATAGCTCGCGATGTCCGCGTTGGCTTGCGCAGAGCGCGTGACCGGGCGCAGGCGCCATGCGGTCGCCGCGAGCTGTTCGGTTGAGCCGGCCCCCAAAATCCCCGCGACCTGGGATGCGTCGGCGGCTTCAATGCCCGTGCCCTGGATGACGAGGTTCATTTCTTTTCGAACCCGGCTTTGTCCCGCCAGACCCTGGCCTCGACCGGGTCGGAGGCCACGCCCAGTCCCAGATCGTAGATCCTGGACAGCTCCAGCATGGCGTTGCGGTTGCCGCCTTCGGCCGAGCGCATGAACCAGGCGTGCGCGGAGGCGAGATTGCGCTCGAGGCCCACGCCTTTCTGCAGCATCAGGCCGAGGAAGTACTGCGCACCCGCATGCCGCTGGTTGGCCGCGAACAGGAACCAGCGCGCGGCTTCGATCGGGTCGGCTTTCACGCCCAGCCCGTTGAGGAGGAACTGGCCGTATTGCGCCTGTGCGGATGCGAGGCCCGACAGTGCGGCTTTCTCCATCCATTTCGCCATCTCGGTGTTGTCGCGCGCAACGCCCTTGCCGTTCGCGTAGAGCAGGGCGAGGTTGTACTGCGACACCGCGAAACCCTGCTCGGCCGCGGCGCGGTACCAGCGCGCGGACTGGACGGGATCGGGCGCGGTGCCGCGGCCGTCGATGTACATCGCGCCGAGGTTATTCTGCGCCGCGGCCATGCCCTCCTCGGCGGCCTTGAGGTACCACCCCAGCGCGTCCGCCGGGCGGCCCAGCGGCGGCGGGGCCCTTTCGAGCGCAAGCGCGAGCAGGAACCGCGCCTGGGTAATGCCCTCGGCCGCGAGCGGCTTGAGCGAATCGATCGCCTGCGCGAAGTCGCCGCGCTCGAGCGACCCTTGGGCCGGAGTGATGCGCGGATCGGTTTCGGGAGCCTGGGCGCCCGCAGTCGGCGCGAGCGAGCATGCGAGTACGCAGACAGCCGCGAACCAGGCTGCGCGCGGGCTCACGCAGCCAGCGCCTTGAAGGCATCGCGGGCGGCCTCCACCCTTTCCTGCCACGAGGGCAGCTTCGCTTCGATGCGCAGTTTTTCAGGGCCCGCGAGGCGCCAGTTGCGGCGCTTGTGCATGAGGTCGATGATCTTCGCGCCGTCCACGGCCCCTTTGGCGATCGTGTCCTTGCCGAACTGCATCACGACCGACTCATGCGTCGCGTCTACGCGCGAAATGCCCAGGGGCCTGGCCAGGATGCGCAGCGCGTGGCATTCGAGCAGCGCCTTGGCCGGCTCCGGCATCTCGCCGAACCGGTCGACGAGCTCCTCGTGCATGGCGTCGAGGTCGTCCTTCGTTTCGCAGTTCGAGAACCGCTTGTAGAGCGTCAGGCGCTCGTGCACGTCGCTGCAGTACGAATCCGGCAGGAGGGCGGGCACATGCAGGTTGATTTCGGTCGTGATGTCGGTCGCGTCCTCGAGGTCGACGATCTTGCCGGCCTTGAGCGCGCGCACCGCGCGCTCGAGCATCTGCGTGTAGAGCGAGTAGCCGATTTCCTGGATCTCGCCGGATTGCGATTCGCCGAGCACCTCGCCGGCGCCGCGGATCTCGAGGTCGTGCATCGCGAGGTAGAAGCCGGAACCGAGCTCCTCCATCATCTGGATCGCCTCGAGCCGCTTCTTGGCCTGCGCTCCAAGCGCTTCTTCCTCCGGCGTCAGCAGGTAGGCGTAGGCCTGGTGATGCGAGCGGCCGACGCGCCCGCGCAGCTGGTGCAGCTGGGCCAGGCCGAACTTGTCGGCGCGGTTGATGAGGATCGTGTTGGCATGCGGGTTGTCGATGCCGGTCTCGATGATGGTCGAGCACAGCAGCACGTTGTGGCGCTGCTGGGTGAATTCGCGCATCACGCGCTCGAGGTCGCGCTCGCGCATCTGGCCGTGCGCGATCGCGATGCGCGCCTCGGGCAGCAGGCGCGCGAGCTTTTCCTTCATGGTGTCGATGGTGTCGACCTGGTTGTGCAGGAAGTACACCTGGCCTCCGCGCTTCAACTCGCGCATCGAAGCCTCGCGGATGATGCCGTCGGACCAGTTCGAGACGAAGGTCTTGATCGCAAGGCGCTTCTGCGGCGCGGTCGCGATCACCGAGAACTCGCGCAATCCCTCGAGCGACAGGGCGAGCGTGCGCGGGATCG
>CAZZDV010000393.1:0-2608 GCA_964652785.1 uncultured Bordetella sp. | reverse complement strand
TGGCGCAAAATTACGCCAGCAAGGCTGGAAAAATAAGCTTGCCGTTTCAGGCAAAGAAAAAAAATAGATAGGACTGGCAGGACGTGTATCACCCCGTTGCGCCGAATGGCAAAGTAGCCTGCGTCAAGGTGACGCTGCGTGTAGATGGTTCGATTGTGATTCAGTTCAAGGAGAGGTGAGATGTCCCGTGAATGCCTGAATTGTGGTCAGGGAAATCTTCGGCATGCAGTCAAGGGCGTGCCGTACGAGTACAAGGGCCATGCGAACATAGTGCCGAAGGTCTCGGGGTGGCATTGCCCGCATTGCCATGAGGTTGAATTCGATACTGGTGAAGGCAAGCGGTTCGCCGAAGCTATCAAACGTATTGCCGCAGAGGTCGACGCTCGGGAAGCGGGCGAATTGGCGCGCATCCGCAAAAAGCTGAAGCTTACCCAGAAAGAAGCCGCCCGAATCACGGGCGGTGGTCCAAATGCATTTTCGCGTTACGAGCGGGGCAAAGCTCGTCCACTATCTGCCGTGACAAATCTGTTTCGACTTCTCGATCGGCACCCGGAACTGCTGAACGAGTTGTAGATCCGATTTCTTCCGTCTTCGTGAACGGCTCTCCCCTGGAACGATGGAAAATCAATCTCGCTCTTCCGGTGCATCCGGCTGAAACTTGCCTGGCATCCGCTTGCGATGTTGGATCGCGAGTGCATCCATTTCGAGGCTCACGCCGACCGTATCGAAGCCAACACCTACCTGTATCGCCCCGGTCGGGTGCCGAACACCCGTGAGGCAGTAGCGCATCCCAACTACGTCCTGGTGTAAGCGCGTCGAAGGCGAAACGATCACCATTCTCCGTGTGCTGCATGCCACACAACAACGGCCGTCGGCCGAATAGATTCTTACGCGTGTTTTGTTTTTAGAGGATGGAATCACCGGCATTCGGCTTGCATGCCTTCACGCCCGAAACCGCGTCATCAGCCACACCGCATTCGCCGGTTCGTTCGCCGGCCCTTTTCCCTTCTACGCCGCGAACGGCCGGCTGATCGACTGACTCCTTCGGCCGGACGGAACCCCTAGCGCCCCGTCACCCAGGCCGACAAGTGTGAGCGCGGTCTGAATGAGCAGAGACTTCAAAGGGCTGGCAGGATTATCTTGGCAGGCGTGGCAGCATTTCGGCCTGAGAGCGGCTTCCTGCCTTGGGATTGGTCGAAAAATGGCAGTATTTGGAATTCTCTGCCCGACTCGCCTCGACGCCCGATCAGGACTGACGCTGCCGTTCTAGCAGGAACAAATCAGGCGGCGCTGGGCGCTGCGTTGCGAAGCTCCCGCCGATACCGGTTGAGTTCCTGCAGCGTCTTGATCGGCCGCCCGAAGAGCTTCGAAATATTCAGCAGGATCATGTCGACCACCTTCTTCTCCCATGCCTTGTCGAAGTTGATCTGCTTGTCGAGCCAGTGCTCGAGCCACACCGGATCGGGCAGCTTGGACTGCACCGTGTCCTCGGGGAACATCTGCTGGTTCACGTGCAGGTTGGTCGGGTGCAGCGGCTGGCTCGTGCGGCCCGCCGAGGCCATGAGCAGGCCGATCTTGGCGAAAGCCGCCTTGACCTCGTTGCCCCCGCTGGAGAGAGCCTTTTTCATGTAGCGCAGGTAGGCGCCGCCGTGGCGGGCCTCGTCGCGCGAGATGAGGTCGTAGATCTTCTTGATGACCGGCTCGGTGTGCCATTCGCCCGCGCAGCGATACCAGTGGTTCAGGCGGATCTCGCCGCAGAAATGCATCATGAGCGTCTCGAGCGGCGGCGCGGGGTCGAACTCGAAGCGCACGGCGTGAAGTTCCGCCTCGGTCGGCTCCAGGTCCGGGCGGAAGCGCTTCAGGTATTCGATCAGCGTGAGCGCGTGCTTCTGCTCCTCGAAAAACCAGACCGACATGAAGGCTGAAAAATCGCTGTCGTGGCGGTTGTCGCGCAGGAACATCTCGGTGGCCGGCAGCGCCGCCCACTCGGTGATCGCGTTCATCTTGATGGTGAGAGCCTGCTCGTCCGAGAGCTTCGATGCGTCGAACGACGCCCACGGCACGTCATGGTCCAGGCTCCAGCGCACGCGCTCGAGCGCCTTGAACAAATCGGGGTAAAGCATCTTTCCAGCCATCTCGCATTCCTAGGTCAGGGACGAAGGCAAGATCAACGCCCCCGAAAGCATCGCGTCCCGGCGCGATTGCACCAACGCGACATATTACGCGCCACCGGCCGCCTGGCCTTTGCCGGTTGTCCGCCATTGATTAATGGCAGGGCCGATGTCCTCCAGCCCGGTCAGGCATCGGACGCCTTCGGGAATGCGCTTGGCGCGTGCGGCGCCCGCGCCGCCGCACCAGAGCTCAACGCTCGCGGCAAGCCCGCTGCGCAGGGCTTCCAACCCTTCAGACACCTGGAGGGCAGAAAAATTCGAGCTGAACGACAACGCCACGATGTCGACGTCCTTCGCAGCCGCCGCAGCGGCGATGTCCCCCACCGGCGTCTGCGGACCCAAAGCCACGCACTCGGCGCCTTCGAGGGTGCACAAGGCTTCGACCATCAGCACGCCCAGCGCGTGTTGCTCCTGCGGCAGGGTGGTCAGCAGGATTT
>CAZZDV010000392.1:0-2620 GCA_964652785.1 uncultured Bordetella sp. | reverse complement strand
GCGACGCCATCGACCAGATGTTCGCGGTCGAAAACCTGCTGCTGCTGTGGGTGGTGTTCCCGGTTATCAAGCTGTTGCACGAGTTCGGCCACGCGCTGGCAGCAAAGGCCGGCGGCGGCGAGGTGCACGAGATGGGCCTCATGCTGCTCGTGCTGATGCCGGTGCCCTATGTGGATGCTTCCTCTGCGACGGCTTTCCGCGACAAGCGCAGCCGCATGCTGGTCGGCGCGGCCGGCATGCTCGTGGAGATCTTCATCGCCGCGATCGCAGTGTTCGCCTGGGTGCACCTCGAGCCCGGCATCGAACGATCGATTGCATACAACGTGATCCTGGTCGCGGGCCTGTCCACGCTCCTTTTCAACGCCAATCCGCTGTTGCGCTACGACGGGTATTACATCCTGGCCGATTACCTGGAGATCCCGAACCTCGCCCAGCGCTCGAACGAGTACCTCGGCTACCTGGTCAACCGCTACCTGTTCGGGGTTGATGGCGGCACATCGCCAGTGGCCGCCAAAGGCGAGCGCGGCTGGTTCGTGTTCTACGCCATCGGCTCCTTCCTGTACCGCATGTTCATGATGGTTTCCATCGCGGTGCTGGTCGCGAGCCGGTTCTTCGTTGTCGGCGTGATCCTCGCCCTCTGGGCGTTTGCGACCATGCTGGTCATCCCGGTGGCGAAGAAGATCAACTACCTGGTGGGCAGCCCGAAGCTCGCCAGCCACCGGCAGCGCGCGATCTTCGCCACGGTGGCGATTGTCGGGATGCTCGCCGGGGCGCTGCTGTGGCTTCCGGCGCCTTCTTCCACGCGCGCCGAAGGGGTGATCTGGGCGCCGGAGAAAGCGCAGGTGCGCGCAACGGTGGACGGGTTCGTGACGGCGGTCCTGGCCAAGCCCGACCAGCCGGTGAGAAAGGGCGATGTGCTGTTCCAGACCGCCGACCCGGAACTCGTCGCCCGGGCGCGCGTCCTCCAGGCCCAGTACTCGGAGCTCGATGCCCGCTACAACGCGATCGTCGTCACCAAGCGCGTTCAGGCCGAGGTGATCAACGAGCAGAAGAAACACGTGGCCGAAGCGCTAGGCCATGCCGCGCAGCGCCAGGCCGACCTTCAGGTGCGCAGCCCGGCCGACGGCACTTTCATCATGCAGGGTGCGCAGAATTCGCCGGGCAGGTTCGTCCAGCGCGGTGACGTGATGGCGTATGTGAGCGATTCCGAGGCAAGGACCGTGCGCGTCGTGGTGCCGCAGTCCGAAGGCGGGTTGGTTGCGCACCGCACGCGGCGCGTGGAGATTCGTCCCGCAGACCGCATCGGCAAGCCCATCGAGGCGCGCATCCAGCGCGAAGTCCCGGCCGCGACCGACGAGCTCCCGAGCATGACGCTGAGCCTGCAGGGCGGAGGCAAGATCGGCCTGGACCCGACCAAGTCCGGCGACCCCAGGGCGGTCGAGAAGCTCTTCGTGCTCGACCTCGAGCTGCCGCAAGGCGAGCAGGCCAACTATTTCGGCGGCCGCATTTACGTGCGCTTCGAGCACGACCCGGAGCCGCTCGGCCAGCAGTGGTATCGCGAGATCCGCCGCGCGTTCCTGAAAAAGTTCAATGTTTGACGCGCTCGCGGCGCAGGCCAATTTCGACGACCTCTATCCCGAGCGGGACGAACTGCGCGGGGAGCAATGGCTCGACCGGCTCGGTGTCGCGATCACAGGCAGGATCGCGCGCAAGATTCGCTCCAGCCCGTTGCGGGTCAGGGCGATCGTGGGTGCCGTCCGCAGGCTCGACAAGAAATACCGCGCGCTCGGCATGGAAGGGCTGCGCGACCAGGCGCGCGAGCTCAAGCGGCTGCTGCGCCGGGAAGGCTTGCGCGACGACCTGGTTGCGGAATCGTTCGCGCTGATCCGCGAAACCGCCGAGCGGCTCATCGGCATGCGGCATTTCGACGTCCAGCTCAGGGGCGGCTGGATCATGCTGAACGGCATGATCGCGGAGATGAACACCGGTGAGGGCAAGACATTGACCGCAACGCTGCCGGCATGCACCGCGGCCCTGGCGGGGATTCCCGTGCACGTGATCACCGTCAACGACTACCTCGTCGAGCGCGACTGCGAAATCATGCGCCCGGTCTACGAAGCGCTTGGCATCACCGTTGCCGCAGCCACCGCCGAGATGGAGCCGAAAGCGCGGCAGGCGGCCTATGCATGCGATGTCGTGTACGTAACCAACAAGACGCTGGTGTTCGACTATCTTCGCGACCGCATCCTGCTTGCGACCGGGTCGAGCTCGCTGCACCTCAGGCTCGAAAAGCTCTATGGCAAAGACGCCCGCAGCCGGCGCCTGCTGCTGCGCGGGCTCCATTACGCGATCGTCGATGAGGCCGACAGCGTGCTCATCGACGAGGCGCGCACGCCGCTGATCATTTCCACGGAAGTGCCTTCCGGGGACGAGGCCATCGTCGCGGGCCAGGCCCTCGGGCTCGCGCGCGGCCTCGAGCTCGGCCGCGATTTCGTGATCGTGATCGCCGAGCGCAGGATCGCACTCACCGAGTCCGGCCACGACAAGATCGTCGAGCTGTGCAAGGCGCTCGGCGGCGTATGGGCCGGCGCGATGCGGCGCGAAGAGCTCGTGACCCAGG
>CAZZDV010000391.1:0-2644 GCA_964652785.1 uncultured Bordetella sp. | reverse complement strand
GCCTCTGAGAAGACGATCTACACGCATGTGATGAACAAGGGCGGTCGGGTGAGAAGTCCCCTTGATCGACAGGGCAATGAACCGGTATCGACACAAAATCATCCGGAGAGCCGCTCTGGTAGCCAATTGTGAAAATAAAAGTATAAGAATCCTGAACCAGGAAGGGCAGGACGTGCGTTCCGCCCCGTCAGTCGGCGCGGGTTCGCCCACCCCGTACACCGTTCACCATTTGCAAACCATATTCGCAGGCGCCGGCCCGATTCTGGTAGCGTCAGGCGGTCGAATTCGCACCTGCAAAAGAGGTCATCCGCTTGGCATACGTAGGTAAACCAATCCGGCGCCGCGAGGACGCGCGCCTGCTCATGGGCCGGGGCCAGTACGTCGCCGACCTGGAGCTTCCCGGCATGCTGCATGCCGTGTTCGTGAGGAGCCAGGTCGCACACGCGCGCCTGACCTCGGTCGAGACTTCGGAGGCATCGGCTGCGCCGGGCGTCGTCCTGGTGCTCACAGGGGCTGAGCTCGACAAGTTCCTGCCGCCGGTGCGCGACAACCAGATGCCGGTGACTTCAAAGTGGAAGAAGGCGATTCCCCACCGCATCCTCAATCCGCGCCAGCCGATGCTCTGCACGGACAAGGTGCGCCACGTCGGCGAGGCCATCGCGGTGGTCATCGCACGCTCGCGGGTCGAGGCGGAGGACGCGGCGGAGCTCGTGCAAGTCGATTACGACACGCTGCCCGCGGTCGTCGATCCTTACAAGGCGCTCGAGGCCGGGTCCACGCTTCTGCACGAGCACCTCAAGACCAACGAGATCGGCTGGTTCCACCTGCAAAAGGGCGATGCCGCGCGCGCGATCGCCGCGGCGCCGCGCCGGATCAAGCGCCGCTTCTCGCACCATCGCTATGCCGCCATGCCCATGGAATGCCGCGGAGTGGCAGCGTCGTGGGACGAACGCACTGACACGTATACGGTCTGGTGTTCCACGCAGGTGGTGCATTGGGTGCAGCGCGAGATTGCCTCGACGCTCGGCGTGCCCGAGGCGCGCATCCGCGTGATTGCGCCGGACGTCGGCGGCGGATTCGGCGTGAAGGGGCACGTGTATCCGGAGGACATGCTGCTGCCGTTCCTCGCCAGGCTGGTCGGCAAACCGGTCAGGTGGATCGAGAGCCGCGGCGAGCACATTCTTTGCTCCTGTCATTCGCGTGACCAGCACCACGAAGCCGAAATCGCTTTTGACGACGACGGCAGGATCCTCGGACTATCGGACAGCTTCGTCGTGGACTGCGGCGCGTGGAATCCGCTTGGCGTCGCGGTCGTTTACAACACGGCCGCGCATCTCTCCGGGCCGTATCGCATCGCCCATCTTTCGGTCGAGGCGCGCGTCGCTGTGACCAACAAGGTGCCAAACGCCCCTTATCGCGGTGCAGGCCGACCCGAAGCGGTCCAGGTGATGGAGCGCCTCATGGACCTGGTTGCGGTCGAGCTCGGGCTCGAGCCCGACGAAGTGCGCCGCCGCAACATGATCACGCATGCCGAGATGCCGTACTCCGTCGGGATTCCGTATCGCGACGGCGAACCGGTTGTTTACGACAGCGGCGACTACCCGAAGTCGCTCGAGCAGGCGCTGGCCGCCTTGGGGGGGCTGGACGCATTCCGCAAGCGCCAGGCCGAGGCCCGCTCGAAAGGGCGCTTCCTCGGCGTCGGGCTCGGGTGCTATACGGAGGGCACGGGCGTGGGCTCCTTCGAGGGCGCCACGGTCAGGATCGATCCGACGGGCAAGGTTTATGTGTCCTCCGGCGCGTGCCCGCACGGGCAGGGCATGGAAACCGTGTTCTCGCAGGTGGCCGCCGATGCGTGGGGCGTGGAGCCCGAGCAGGTCATGGTGTCCTTCGGCGACACAGCCTCGATCCCAATGGGGTTCGGCACCATCGCGAGCCGCACGACCGTCACGGTCTCCGCCGCGATCCATCATGCGAGCAAGAAGCTGCGCGAGAAGATGTTCGCCATCGCCGGCCACAAGCTCGAATGCGCGACGGCCGACCTCGAGCTTCGCAACGGCAAGGTGGGCGTGGCCGGTGTGCCCGGCGCCGAGCTGACCTTCGCGGAGATCGCGCATGCGGCGCGTCCCGGCTGGGACAACGGCCGCCCGCCGGGCGTGGACGCGGGTTTGCAGGAGACTTTTTACTTCGAGCCGCCCACGGTGACCTGGGCCTATGCGACGCACGCGGCCATCGTGGAAGTCGACATGGAGACCGGCCGCATTAAGGTCGAGCGTTACGTGGTCGCGCACGATTGCGGGGTGCTGGTCAACCCGCTGCTCGCGGAAGCGCAGATCGTCGGCGGCGTGGTGCAGGGCCTCGGCGGCGCGACCTATGAAGCCATTGCATACGACAGCGAGGGCCAGCTGCTTTCCGGTACATTCATGGACTACATGATGCCCCTTGCGAGCGACGTGCCCGAGATCGTGCTGGCGCACCAGGAAATCGCCTCCCCGCTGAATCCGCTCGGGGTGAAGGGGCTCGGGGAGGGCGGCGCGATCTCGCCCCCCGTGGTCCTTGCCAATGCGGTCTGCGATGCCCTTTCGCATTTGGGCATCGAAATCAACGCCACGCCGGTCAACCCGGAAAAGCTTTTGTGGGAAATCCA
>CAZZDV010000390.1:0-2646 GCA_964652785.1 uncultured Bordetella sp. | reverse complement strand
ACCGAGAATCGCGGCCGTGGCGAAGGACGGCATCCAGCTGATCGCCGTTTCGCGCGTGACGGTACGCACGAACATCGACCGCCTGGTAGGCGGTGCCGGCGAGGAGACGATCATCGCGCGGGTCGGCGAAGGCATGGTGAGCGCCATCGGCTCGGCGGTGTCGCACAAGAACGTGCTGGAGAACCCGGATCACATTTCCAAGCACATCCTCGCCAAGGGCCTGGACGCGGGGACCGCCTATGAAATCCTGTCCATCGACATTGCCGATGTCGATGTCGGCGAGAACATCGGCGCCAAGCTGCAGATCGACCAGGCCAACGCCGACAAGCAGATCGCACAAGCCAAGGCGGAGGAGAGGCGTGCGATGGCCGTGGCCCTGGAGCAGGAGATGCGGGCCCGGGTCGTCGAGGCAGAGGCCGAGGTTCCGCGCGCGATGGCCGAGGCGTTCCGCCAGGGCCATCTCGGCGTGATGGACTACTACCGGATGAAGAACGTGCAGGCCGACACGGCGATGCGTGACGCCATTGCCGGCACCGAAGACGCGCCGCCTCTGGGGAACCCACGATGACCCTCGAAAACCTGCTCGTTGTCTTGGCGATCCTCGCCTTTGCGTTTGTCAACGTGATCTTGCCCTGGCTCAGGAAACGCCGAGAGGGCGACGAGGGCCACGAGGGCCAACGCGACGAAATCGAGCCCGAAGTGCCCGAGATGCTGGCGCCTACGCCAATGCCGTCACCGCTGCTGGATCCGCTACTGACCTTGCGCCGCGAGGAACCGACAAGACCGCCCCACCTGGGCGCGATGGCGTTGCCGGCGATCCGACCGCCAGTACGCTGGCAGTTTGGGAACCTGCAGGATGTACGCCGCGGGATCGTACTCATGACGATCCTCGGTCCTTGCCGCGCGCTGGATAAGTCCGATTCGTCCTCGAACTAGATTGGCGTGTCGGCGCCCGTTCCGGGGTATCACGCAGCATCAAACCCTTTTGGATAAAGGAGAAAGCATGGCAATCTCGAAACGACACCGGATACTGATCGCGACTGACGGGTCGCCGTCGGCTCAGGCTGCGCTCGCGACGGCGGTCAAGTTTCCATGGTCTGCATCCGCGCGAGCGCGCGCTGTGGTCGCGCGCCCGGATTGGCTGACCGGGAATTCAGCCGACGCTCGCGCAGTCCTTGTGCCCATCGCCGAGGCGGCGGACCCCGTCGGGGCGGCCGACAGCGCCCGCCGCGCACTTACACCGCGCTGGGGCAAGGCTGCTGTTGTCAGTCTGGACGAGCGTCCAGTTGATGCGATCCTCGCGGAAGCGCAGCGCTTCAACGCGAGCGTTATCGTGGTGGGTTGGCGCGGGCATGGCACGTTTCAGCGACTGCTTGCAGGCAGCGTTTCGCGCACTGTGGCCGCGCAGGCAAAGTGTCCCGTGCTCGTCGTGCGCGAAGCACCGCGTGCAGTGCGCCGCGTTGTGCTTGCATTCGACGGCTGTCCCAACGCCAAACGCGCGCTCGATTTTCTGTGCTCGCTCGAGCCGACGCCCGGTAGTCGTGTTGTACTCGTCAACGTCGTCGAACCGGTTTCCGTACCGGCGTCCGTTTCACGTCTCCCTACCTCGGTGCGAGGACACATTCGGCGCGGAGCGAGTGCTATGAACGAAGAGCGGCACCGGAAGGCGCAGGAAACGCTTGACGCAGCCATCCCTCGGCTGATTCGCTGTGGCTGGGCGGCAAAAGGCGAAGTGCGGGTCGGTGCGTCTCTCGCAAACGTGCTCGGCGCAGCCGAAGATCATCGCGCAGACGTTTTGGTCCTCGGCGCGCGCGCAACCAGCGGAGTCGAATGGGCGCTCTTAGGAAGCATCGCAAACGGAGCTATGGACCGCTCGAGCGTTCCGGTGCTACTCGTGCGCTGACAGGGCGCCATCGCAATAAAGTTCGGTTATCTAAAATTATGAGGCGATAACTATGAGCAAGAAAACCCGCGAAAAAGAATCGAACGGGCGCGCGCCATCAATCTCGAAAGAGGACTACAAGGTCAATTTGCGTAAGCTCCAGAGCGAACTTGTCAAGCTGCAGCGGCACTTCATCAAATGCAATGACAAGATATTGATCATCCTGGAGGGCCGGGATGCATCTGGCAAGGACGGCACGATCAAGCGCATTGTCCAGCATTTGAGTCCGCGCGAAACCCGTGTCGTCGCCCTCGGCAAGCCTTCGGACCGGGACCGTACGGCGTGGTACTTCCAGCGTTATGTCCCTTATTTGCCGGTGGCCCAGGAACTGGTGATCTTTAACCGCAGTTGGTACAACCGCGCCGGCGTCGAGCGGGTAATGGGCTTCTGTACCGAGGCTGAGCATGAAGAGTTCATGGGCTCGGTTTCGAACTTCGAGCACATGCTGGTTCGCTCAGGCGTCAAGCTCTTCAAGTATTACCTCGATATCAGCAAAGCCGAGCAGAAGAAACGCCTCAAGGACCGTAGAACGGATCCTCTCAAGCAGTGGAAAGTCAGTCCGATCGACGACCAGGCACTCAAGAATTGGCAGCACTACAGCGCGGCGCGCAACGAGATGCTGGCGCGCTCGCACAACCCGATGGCGCCATGGACTCTGGTGCGCGCCAACGACAAGCGCCGGGCGCGGCTCAATATCATCAAAG
>CAZZDV010000389.1:0-2647 GCA_964652785.1 uncultured Bordetella sp. | reverse complement strand
GCGCAGTCAAGGGAACGCGTAGTCAGGGGAACGCGCAGTTAGGGGAACGAATGCCGAGCGGCCTATTCTATAATAGTGCCCCCTGATCCTCAGGGACCAGATCGGCCCCTTTCCCTCACGGACTTCGAGAACCCCAGTGGACTTCCTCAGGAACAACATCATGCTGGTTGCAGTCGCGTTCGTTTCCGGCGCGATGCTGCTGTGGCCCTACGTTCGCCGCAGCTCGGGCGGTCCCTGGGTCAGCACGCTGCAGGCCACGCAGATGATCAACCGCGAAGACGCGCTGGTCCTCGACGTGCGCGAGCCGACCGAGTTCGACAACGGGCATTTGCTCGGCGCCAGGAACATGCCGCTGGGCAGCGTCGAGGCGCGCGCCGGCGAGCTCGACAAGCACAAGGCCAAGCCGGTGATCGTCATCTGCGGCGATGGCAACCGCGCATCCAAAGCGGCGACGATCCTGCGTGAAAAGGGATTCGCCAATGTCGTCAACCTCGCGGGTGGTTTTCCGGCGTGGCAGCAGGCCGGATTGCCCGTGGTGAAATAACATGCCTAAAGTAGTCATGTATTGCACGGCGACGTGCCCCTATTGCATCGCTGCCGAGCAGCTGCTGGTCGGCAAAGGCGTGACGATCGACAAGGTCCGCGTGGACCTCGAGCCCCAGCGCAGGGCCGAGATGTCGCAGAAAAGCGGCCGGCGCACGGTGCCGCAGATCTGGATCGGCGACCTGCACGTCGGCGGTTGCGACGAGCTCCACGCGCTAGACCACGCCGGCAAGCTCGACGCGCTCCTCGCGGCGGCCTGACACGACCCGACCCGATACCCAGTCAACCAAGAGACACCAATGGCAGAACAGCAGCAGGCTTCGTTCAACATCGAAAAGCTTTACGTCAAGGACCTGTCGCTCGAGCTCCCGAACGCCCCCCAGGTTTTCATGGAGGCCGAATCGCCCCAGCTCGACGTGCAGATCCACAATGAGTCGGACCATGTGTCGGATTCGTATTACGAGGTCGTAGTGACGGTCACCGTGACCGCAAAGGCTGGCGAAAAGACGCTGTTCCTCGCGGAAGTCGCGCAGGCCGGCCTGTTCTCGATCGTCAACGTGCCGGCCGAGGAACTCGAACCCCTGCTGGGCATAGGCTGCCCCACCATTCTCTACCCCTATGTGCGCGAGGCGATTTCGGACCTCGTCACCCGCGGCGGCTTTCCGCCGGTCCTGCTCGCGCCGGTTTCATTCGAGGCGCTGTATGTGCAAAGGCAGCAGGAGGGCAAGGACAAGCAGTCGCGCATCGAGATCGCGCACTGATGTCCGGGCGCCCCGTGGGCAAGCGCTTGCCTGAGAAAAGCTCGCTCGGGGCGGCCCTGCTCTGCTGTGCAGCGCTCGCGCAGGCGGCGGATTTTCGCACGGTCAGCGAAAACGCCGCCGTGATGTACGACGCGCCCTCGCGTGCGTCGACACCAGTGTACGTGGCGTCGCGTTTCTACCCCGTCGAGGTCATCGTCAACCTCGATGCATGGGTCAAGGTGCGGGACCACACGGGAACGTTGTCGTGGGTCGAGCGCAAATCCCTCTCCGACCGGCGCATGGTCATCGTCACCGCGCCGAGCGTGGAAGTGAAGAGCCGGGCGGACGACGCTGCGCCTTCGGCCTTCCAGGCAACCCAGAACGTGGCCCTTGAACTCGTCGAGATCGCACCCGGCGGATGGGTCCGCGTGCGCCACGCCGACGGCTCGGCCGGGTTCGTCAAGGCCTCGCTCGTCTGGGGCCTCTGATCCCCGCGCGCAGGGCGATGCTCCCCTGCGCACACTTGCACGCATGAAGATCGCGATCCTGGGCGCGGGTGCCTGGGGTACTGCGCTCGGCATCGCGCTTGCGCAACGCCATGGGACGAAACTCTGGGCCCGCGATCCGGCGCAGGCCGCGGCGATCGAAGCCGCAAGGCGCAATGAGCGCTATCTCCCGGAGGTCGCGCTGCCCGAGGCCCTCGTGGTCGGCGGCGATCTCGAATCGACGCTTTCCGGGGCCGAGCTCGTTATCCTCGCCGCGACCGTTGCCGGGCTCCGGCCCCTTGCAGGGATGTTGCGCAAACGCGGCTCGGGCGTGCCGTTCATCTGGCTGTGCAAGGGATTCGAGGAAGGCACGGGCAGCCTGCCGCACGAAGTTGTGGAGTCGGTGTTTGGCGCAGATTCGCCTGCCTGCGGCGCGTTGTCCGGACCGTCTTTCGCGCTCGAAGTGGCGCAAGGACTGCCGTGCGCGCTGACGCTCGCCGCGCATGACGAAGAGTTCGCGAGCAGCATGGCCGCACGGCTGCACGGCGGGCGCCTGCGGATTTACTACTCTGCGGATCTCACAGGCGTCGAGATCGGGGGCGCGGTCAAGAACGTCCTCGCGATTGCAGTCGGAATCTCGGACGGCATGGGCCTTGGCCAGAATGCGCGCGCTGCACTCGTCACGCGAGGTCTTGCAGAGATCCAGCGCCTGGGCGTGGCGATGGGGGCGAGCGCGGAAACCATCATGGGTCTCACCGGCGCGGGGGACCTGATCCTCACTGCCACCGGCACGCTCTCGCGCAACCGCAAGGTCGGTCTCGAGCTTGCGCGGGGCCGGTCGCTCGAATCGATCCTGAATGGCCTCGGCCACGTGGCCGA
>CAZZDV010000388.1:0-2649 GCA_964652785.1 uncultured Bordetella sp. | reverse complement strand
ATCGTGCGAAAGGCCGCGGGCGCGGCGAAAAAGATCAGGAACATCACGGCGGAACGCAGGATCCTGCCGCCGCAGCCGGTCATGCACTAAGAGCTACGAATCGAAGGCTGGCGCCATCAACTCCTGCTCTGATCTTGGAATGCCAAGCCTGCCGGCTTCGCCGCGCCATTGCGCCACGGCGTTACGCACTTGTTTCAGCAAGCTGTCCGCCTCCTGTCTGGTCAGGCCATAGTCCTGGCAGGCATCCATGGCGATGGAGATTTCGCAAGCGGTCTCCACTTCGTTGATGGCCAAGGACAGATCGCGGCGTTCAATCGATGGATTAAGGTCATAGGCCGGTGATAACCGGATGCCCTGTGCGTCAATGAAGAACCCGTGGTTGCGCAGATGGTCGTCGGTGTTGTGAATCAGTATGGTGAAGACAACGCGGCGAAACAGCTGCTCGCAGTCGGTCCTGGTATCAGCCCCCCGGGATTGCAGCATATCCACCAGTTCGAGATAGCTGGTACCGGCCTCGCCGTCGGTTCGCTGCGTCAGTGTCATGGCCGAAACAAAGGCCAGCCGACCGCCGCGCGGCGTGCGGTCGAACCGTTTCACTAGAAAGGTCGTATAGGGGCTGCCCGTTAATCGCAATGGGCGCGCCTCCGGCACGACGATGCCGGCGTTGGCCGCGAGGCGATGGGCCAGTAGTTCCCAGGCGCCGACATCCCGGGTGTCCTGCCGGCTCGGGAACTTGGCCATGCACAGAGCACCCGATTCATCACGCACCGATGCCTTGGGCCTTGCCCCGCCAAGGGAGGTACCGGGCGCAAAAAGCTGTGACAACCAGCGCTCGAAGTCTGGGTGGTTCTCGTCGTCGAAATGTTCCTCGTACTGGAGGCTGGCACCCTGCAGCTCACGCAGGGACGCGATCGGTGGCGCGGCAGCGCGCGCGTCGCTGTCGATGAACGGCTGGCCGGGGGCCGTGCGAAAGCGCAACGCCCCAAGCCGGGTTTCATCATGCACGCCGAGCAGGAAGTCCCACTCGGTCAGGGCACGAGGCCTTCGAGTTTGCTGCCGCGCCCGCATGTTTTCCCGGCGCTGCATCAATACCCTGCCCCATCGGTCTGGCGAGGAGTCCAGAAAGATGCCGAACGTCGCGCGGTTCGGCGCGGGGTACTGCGGGCCGTGGGCCAGGGCAAGATCGGGATCGAACGCGAAGACCTCGTCGCGCTGCAGCCACGAGCGGTCGTACTCGAACGAGAAAATCTCCCCTGAGCCTGCGGCCTGGCGATGCAAGGAGCCCATGAGCGCGGGCTCGGTGAAGCCTTCCAGATCGGCGCATACCTCCACCGTCGTGAAGCCGGTCATCAGCCGCTCTTGGGCTCGACTTCTCGAGGCGAGGCGGCTCGACGCTTTGGAGAACGCTGCCTGGTAACGAGCCCGGCATCCTGGAGTTTTCGCCCCAACTCATCGTCTGCGGCCAGGAGCGCGAGGTCCTGCTCGAGGCGCAGTACCTGCAGCACCCGCGCATAGATTCCAAGCGCTACGGCCGGGTCGCCCTGCTCGACTCTATATAGCGTCTTGCGCGAGATCCCGGCGCGTTGCGATACGGTTGCGGCCGAGTATTTTCGGCGCAATCGAGCGAGCTTCAGATTGGCGCCGGTGTTCACCAAGAGGCGAGAAAGACGCGGCAGGAGGGACGGTGAGACTCGTGACATAATGTGTCATATATTACACCAAATATACTATAAAGTGGTAAAATATGACGTTATACGCGGATCTGCCTGACCTTGCGTGGTGACAGCGGTTCAACCGGCGGCAAGTGGCCGCGCCCATGCGCTGACTCTGGAAGCCTCGGAGTTCGGTGTGCCTCTGCCGTCCCTTCCTGTGTTCGATGTCGTACAGACAGCTTGCTTGATGCGTCTTACCGTTGGTTGAGGATCGGCGTCGCCGTGCGGTCGAGAAGGTTCGCGGTCGCGATATGTCGTGCAAAACACCAAGAATGGCGACTACGAATCACTTACCAGAGAATGGCATTCAATGGCCTGCCTGAACTCAGAACGAGCAACTGCCGCTGAGGCCCGCGAAGACCTATCCAGAGCCAGAGAGAATTATCCAAGAGCCTCGACCTACTACCGGTCGGCGATGATTGCCTCGAATCCGCTCGACGTTGGGCACAAGAAGTATTGGAAGCTCACCGTCGAAGCCTTTGAGAAGGCTGGCGCGCTACTCGATTGCTCAATGGAATCGGTTCCAGTGCAACCTCGCGACAATTTGGCAACTTCGCGGCGATGCATACAAGCGATCAGACGATGACCTTCAACAGCGAAGTCCCGATCGGCAACGTGGCTGCACTGAGCAACAATTTACGAAGTAAAGACAGACCATGAAACGTCGCTGGATATGGATTGGCGGGATCGTTGTCGTCATTGCAGCGGCGGCATTGGCATGGTCGAGCCTGCGCAGCCCACAAGTTGCCGCCATGGAAATGCACTATGCGCCCTTGGTGCGAAGCTTGCAGTTTTCAGCCCGCGTGGCGACCTTGTCGCGTGTGGATGTTGGCAGCACCATCACCGGCCGCGTGGTCAAGGTGCTGGTGCGCGATGGGGCGGCGGTGCGTCAGGGCGATGTGCTGGTGCAGCTGGAATCGGACGAGCTGCGCGCAGC
>CAZZDV010000387.1:0-2657 GCA_964652785.1 uncultured Bordetella sp. | reverse complement strand
CTCAGCGCCAGCGAGAAGGTTTTCATGCCGCCTCCCCGACCGGCGCGTCGCGCCGCTCGATCCTGGTGATGCGCCCGTCCGCGATCATCACTGCATCGTCGGCCGCGGCCAGCACTTTCGGGTCGTGCGATGAGAATACGAACGAGACATGCAGTTCGCGCTGCATCTGTCGCATCAGCGCGATGATCGAGGCGCCGGTCACGCTGTCGAGGTTCGCGGTCGGCTCGTCGGCCAGGACCAGCTTCGGCGAGGGCGCGAGCGCGCGGGCGATCGCAACGCGCTGGCGCTGGCCGCCGGAGAGCTGGCCCGGATAGTTGTTCGCGCGGTCCCCGAGGCCCACCGCGTCGAGCATTGCATCGACGCGCCGTTTTCGCTCCGGGCCGGGCACGCGCGAGAGCAGCAGCGGATATTCGACGTTCTCATACGCCGTGAGCACCGGCAGCAGGTTGAAGTTCTGGAAGACAAAGCCGATGTGCCGCGCGCGGAAATCCGAGAGCGCGTCGTCGCCGAGCTTCTGCACCGGCTCGCCGGCCACGACGACCTCGCCGCTGTCCGGCTGGTCGATGCAGCCGATCACGTTCAGCAGCGTGGTCTTGCCGCTGCCCGAGGCGCCCGAGATGACCGTGAAGCAATCGGGGCGGATCTGCAGGTCGATCCCGGCCAGGGCCGGAACGTCTATGGCGTCTAGGTGATAGGTCTTGCTGACCTGGTTGAGTTCGACAACGTGCATGGAGTCCCCCGGCTTGCGTTTAACGACCTGCGCATCCTATGCGCGCCCCCGCCGGGCCAACAGCGGAATCCGACGAAACGCCCGAATCCCGGGACGAGCCGCAAGAAAGTGGGGTCAGAGTCGACTTTCTTCCCCGGTGTGAACCGGGTCACAGTCGACTCTTCCCGGTCGAGCTGTCAACACGATGCCTGGATGCCGCGTTGCTACAGCGATGCCTCGCCGCCCTCGTTCCGATCTCGCCGGTTTCCCGCTGCATGTGATCCAGCGCGGCAACAATCGCGCGCCTTGCTTTCTGTCGGATCCCGACCGTTTGGCCTATCTCGGTTCGCTTGGCCGCTACGCCTTGCGGCACGAGGTAGCCGTCCACGCCTGGGTACTGATGAGCAACCACGTGCATTTGCTGCTTACGGCCCCGGCACCTGCGAACGTTTCGCGGCTGCTGCAGGCAGTTGGCCGTTCCTACGTGCGCCGGTTCAATGACACCTACGAGCGCAGCGGTACGTTGTGGGAGGGACGCTTTCGCGCCTGCGCGGTTCACGCCGAGGATTACCTGCTCGCATGCATGCGCTATATCGAACTCAATCCCGTGCGCGCAGGTCTTGCCGACGATCCCAGCAACTACAGATGGTCGAGCTACGGCGGGAACGCTTTGGCACGGGAGGATCCGCTGCTGTCCGAACATGCGTTGTTTCTCCGGCTGGGCCGGACGCCGGCAGAGCGTTCGAGGGCCTATCGCGAACTGTTTCAAGGGCAAATCGCCGAAGGCACGCTTGTCGAGATACGAGGCGCAACCGCCTCGGGACACTTGCTCGCCAGCAAGCACACCCGTAGAGAGATCGAGGTGTCCAGAGGGAAACTGCTCGGACCGGCCCCGATCGGCAGACCAAGGAAAGTGACAGGCTTGTTCATTTGATCGGTATTGCTGCCATTTTTTGGATGGAGTCCAGTCTGCGTGCGGCATTCAAAGATAAATGCTGCCATCGCCTGTACTTGGTCGCTGCACAAAAAGTCGACTCTGACCCCACTTATCCAAGGGCGAGGGCCATGACGCCGAAGGCGATGAGGCTGGCGCCCGCGATGCGCGCGAGGCGGTCGCCCTCCCCCAGCAGCTGGCCGCCGATGAGCGCCGCGAACAGCATCGACACTTCGCGCGCCGGGGCGACATGCGAGAGCGGCGCGACAGTCATCGCGTACAGCACGAGCACATAGCCGATCGGGCTGATGGTCGCCACGACCAGCGCGTACTTCCACTGCGCGCGCCAGTGCACGGCCGCTGTTGCCCGGTCGCGCAGCACGGCCGGCAAAAGCAGCAGCAGTCGCACGAAGTTGCCGTAGTAGTCGAGCAGGATCGGCGACATCAGCATGAACTTGACCGCATAGCCGTCGACCACCGTGTAGCTCGCGATGAACACGCCGGTCAGGAGCCCGTACAGGATGCCCTTGCGCACGCTGGCCCTCTTCCGCGGATCGTGCGCCGCGCGGAACAACGCCGGACCACCCGCGATGAAGAACACGCCGGCGACCACCGCAACGATGCCCGCGATCCCGAACGCTGTGATCTGCTCGCCGAGGAACACGATCGCAACCATCGACGAAAGCAGCGGCCCCGAACCGCGTGCCATGGGATAGACCACGGTCAGGTCCGCTTTGCGGTAGCCGCGCAGAAGAACGACGTAGTACAGCACGTGGAGCACGCCGCTCGCGGCGATGAAGCCCCATTCCACCCGGCCCCAGGTCGGCAGCACGTCCCAGCCGAGCCACAGCCCGAGCGGCGCCCACAAGAGCGCGCCCATCAGGCTCGTAAGCGTGGCGAAGCGGACATCGCCCCCGGCCTTCTTGGCGGCGATGTTCCAGATCGCGTGGATCAGGCCGGCGAGGATGACGAGGGCTAGCGAGCTGGCGGGCATGCACCTAATGTAGCGGAACC
>CAZZDV010000386.1:0-2687 GCA_964652785.1 uncultured Bordetella sp. | reverse complement strand
CGCCGGCCGGAGACCGTCGTACGCGACCCCTTGTTCCAGCGGACACTGCTCGAAGTTCTCGCCTTCAGTCACGAGCCCAGGACAGAGGTGGTCGGAGACGACAGCATCGGGAAGGATGTTCGAACACTCGTCGCCCAGCGGCTCGATGGCCTTCGCCTGAGCGTCGCTCGCGATGGCAAGCGGTTCGCCACACTCGATCCAGACCGGCAGCATCGCGTGCGCAAGCGCCTGAAACGCTTGCGCTACCTGTGCGAGTTTTCTGCGCCACTTTTCGGCATCAAGCAGGTCACGCGCTACCTTGCGTCCTGGCGACAGGCACAGGACGCGCTTGGCGAATACAACGATCAGCTGATCGCCGCCGAGTTCTTTCGCGCAGAAGCGGGAACGGAGCCGCGCGCGTGGTTCGCCGTCGGCTGGCTTGCCGCCCGCCAGCGAGTTTGCGTCAAGCGCTGCAAGCGCGCGCTACGCAAGGCCATGAAGGCTCCTGCGTTCTGGTGAAACGAATTGAAAGAGCCCTTGCTGGGCGTACTCCTAGGGCCTACGCTTCCAGCGCTATCTGCCGTCGCAATTCGCGATAGCGCTTCTCCGCGCTGCCGGGGGAAAGCGGGTCATCCACTGTCGGCACGGCGGTCTTCACGTCCTCCCACTCCTCCTTCGTAAGCGCCTGTACCGTGCGGCCGAGGATGTCTTCCTCCTCCTCCTCTCTGGCAATATGGTTACTGTAGTACACGAGATAGGTGGCGGCGGCCATCTCGACCTCGGCGCGCGGAATGATCGCGCCATCGATGCTCGCCTCTCCCGGGGATGCACTCCTCTTTGCCGAAATGGTTGCCTTGGCACGCGAGACGAGGGGCGGTGTCAATCGCACGGCCTCGGCGCGCGGAATAATCGCCCCGCTGATGATTGCCTGCAGCAGCAGTCGCAACGCTTCCCCGGCGTGCGCGATGACCCGATGCTCCTGAGTGAGCCGGTCGAGCGCCAGCACCAGATCGGGGCAATGCTTCGCCAGGAACTTGAACGCGACCTCTTCGCGCGGGTGATGGAACTGGTCCGCGTAGTCCCGCAGGTAGGAGACGACGTCCAGCATCAATTCGTAGTTGGGCCGCTTACCCGTGTGAAACACATCGATCTGCTTCTGCAGCAGAGCAAAAAGGCGGCCAAAATTGAGGTGTTCCGCCTGCCAGTCGGCGATCGGGTCAGCCATCGTAGCTCCTGTAATTTCCGAGTCACGATACCGCGCGGCGCTCGGAGGTTGTGTGATCCGGATCAAACAACGAACGTGCGCCAGCTATTTGCGGCGGACTTGCGGCGGAGGCGGCGACGCCGACGCCGCGCATCTTCCACCTCGCCCCGGCATCCCGATCACCTCGAAATACGATAGTGCGACTGGTTCAGGTATTCGGCGATATCGTCGAGTTCGGCGGGTGTAAACCGGCGAACGGTTTGCGCGGACCACTTCGACACCTCGAGTTTCAGCGCCGCGATCGTGTCGATTTTCGTCGTCTTGCGATCGTGAATCTTTTCGTAGTGACATGTGCCGCAATGGGTTTCATAGAGCAGTTTGCCCGACTGCGGGTCGGCGGCGAAGACCTGGCTCGAACCCAGCACAAGGAAAACCGAGATGCAGATATCAGCAGGACGCATTCGAATCCTCATTTTTTTGGACACCCTCTCTGGCATTCGCTCAGTTGCGGCGGCTCAACAGGATCCCGAGCACCAGCCCGAGCCCGACTGCAATCCCGGCCACTGCCCAGGCGTGCTCGTGAACCTGGCGATCCGCAAGGCTGCCGGCGGACTGGAGCTTCTTGCGCGACGCGACGAGCGATTTGCCGAGGCGGCTGCGTGCCTCGTCGAGCTGGTCGCCGGTCTGGGTCGCGGTCGCATTGAGAAACGCCTGGGCTTCATTCGTGACGGCGCGGATTCCTTCGACCAGCTTGTCTGATGAAATGCGGTCCATGTCTTCTCCGATATGTGTGATTGAGTGAGTCCGCCTTGCGGGCAGCGATCGCCGCGGCCGGGTGCCGGCGCAAGCCAATCGTGTTCAAGGTTAGGGCAGGCCAGTCTCCCAGTCGGTTCGCCATCGCACATTGGCGGCCCGCTGCCGAAGCCGGCGGCTTTTTGTTTTCCCGCGCACCTCCCCCTGTTCCGCCGGCTGGCGCCTTGCTAAAGTCGAGGGTCTCTACAAGGCAGGGGGAAGAAGGCTCATGCAGGCGACAAAGGTGACGACCCTGTTTCGCGCCCGAAGCTTTGCGGTTGTGGCTTTTGCCGCCGCAACTTCGTGCTTCAGCCTCTCGGCCCGGAGCGAGATGTATATCTGCACTCGGGCAGAGGGCGGCCCGGTCCTTCGAAACATGCCGTGTGCTCCGCAGGAGCGGACGGTCTCCGTAAACGGCCTCCCTCCACAGGAGTGGGAAAGACGCACCGCCCAAAAAGCCCTGATTGAAGCCAGGGCGGTGGAAGACGCGGCCCGACAGGCAGAGGGCTATCGACGGGCGGCGGCCCAGAGCCAGGAGCCGACAACGCTTGGGGGGTTCGCAGAGTCCGTCCGTAAATTGACCGGTGCGGGACAGATCGGCCTCAAGGCAGTCCTGGATCCGACTGGTGCTGCCTCGGCCATCCTGGAGAACAACAAGCCCAAAGGGCGCTGATGGCGCGGATCGGCTGAAGAGAGCCTCGCCTTCCTCGGC
>CAZZDV010000385.1:0-2697 GCA_964652785.1 uncultured Bordetella sp. | reverse complement strand
TAATCTGAAGCATTGAAACCCTGGCGCCTGGGGCCTCGTGCCTCGCGCCTAAATTGCGGAGCAATTTCATGCGCTACGAACTCTACTACTGGCCCTCGATCCAGGGCCGCGGCGAACTCGTCCGGCTCGCACTGGAAGAGGCGGGAGCGGATTATGTGGACATCGCGCGCCGGCCCGGCAAGGGCCTCGGCGTGCCGGCGATGAACCGGTTTCTGGGCGGCGGGAAAATTACGTCGCCGCCGTTCGCGCCTCCGTTTCTGAAAGCCGGCAGGTTGGTGATCGGTCAGACCGCGAACATCCTTGCCTATCTGGGACCGCGTCATGGCCTGACGCCGAAGAATGAAGCAGGGCGGCTCTGGGTCAACCAGGTCCAGCTCACGATTTCCGATTTCGTGGCGGAGATCCACGATACGCACCATCCGATCGTGAACAGCCTCTACTACCACCAGCAGAAACCCGAAGCGAAGCGCAGGTCGAAACACTTCACCGCGGAGCGCATGCCGAAATTCCTCGGGTATTTCGAGAAGGCGCTGGCCGGCCAGGGGAAGAAACATCCATTCATCGCGGGCAAGCTTTCTTACGCTGACCTGTCGCTGTTCCAGGTCATCGCGGGCTTGCGATACGCATTTCCCAGGACGCTTGCAAAACAATCAAAAGACTATCCCCTGCTGATGGACCTGCACGACCGGATCGCCGTGCGGCCGAACATCGCTGCCTACCTGGCTTCCAAACGCCGGATCGCCTTCAACCAGTACGGCATTTTCCGCCAGTATCCGGAGCTGGACCGCTGAGCAGGGAAATCCGCGGTGGGTGTATCATCGCCGGACATGGCAGGAGGAGGACACATGACTGAAAAAGCCAGAAAACTCAAATCGGTAGGATCGGTCAGCTTGCGCGAACGCGTGGGCGCGGACGAATGGCAGGCGCGTTGCGACCTGGCGGCGGGCTACCAGTTGGCGTACCAGTACCGCTGGACGGACCTGATCTTTACCCACTTCACCGCGCGCGTGCCGGGGTCGGACCATTTCCTGATCAACCCCTACGGCCTGATGTTCGACGAGATCACCGCGTCCACGCTGGTTAAAATCGACCATGATGGCAACATCGTCGAGGATCCCACGGGCCTGGGAATCAACTACGCCGGTTTCGTGATTCACGGCTGCGTGCATGAGGCGCGTCCCGAAGTGAACGCTGTCATTCACACGCACACCCGGGCGGGAATTGCGGTTGCGGCCCAGAAGCACGGCCTGCTGCCCATCAGCCAGCATTCCCTGCGTACCTACGGCATGCTCACGTATCACGACTATGAAGGCATTGCCCTCGAACTCGATGAGCGTACCCGCATGGCCGCCCATCTCGGCAAGGAGTCGAAGGCCATGATCCTGCGCAACCATGGTCTGCTGACCCTGGGCGCGTCGGTCAGTGAAGCTTTCGAACTTATGTACTACCTCGATACTGCGTGCCAGATCCAGATAGACGCCCTGGCCGGCGGCCGGGAGCACGTCAACCTGATTGACGAAGAAACCGCGCTCAAGGGCTACGAACAGTTCCAGGGCCCGAACGGCGCGGAAGTCGACAAGGGCTGGGAGGCGCTGCTGCGGATGCTGGACCGGAAGGGGATTGAGTACCGGGCCTGAAAGGCCGTAACGGCCGTGAATGTCGTGAATATCGTAAGTACTTCCGCGCAATCGCGATCAGGCCTCCGGGCCTCTATCATGCGTCAATGTCGACATACCACTGTGTTTTCCGACATTCACGATATTCAAGACATTCACGTATTCACGGCCCTTACCTTATCGCCCCCGGCGTAATGAACCACGACTCGGTGGGCATGGGCGCTCCGTGGGGGGCGTTGTGGTCCGGATTGAAGGCGGCGTAGCGCTCGGCCAGGATGTCCCGGACTTTCGCGTCCCATGCGTCCTGGCCGGCCTGATCGAGGGATTCGTAGGCCTTGCAGAATTCCCGGGTGAAGTAAATATTGATACCTCGGGCCAGCTTGTTCGGGCGCTGCGGATCGTTGCGGATTTTCCAGCGAATCCTCAGCCACACCGATGCGCCGGCCGGCGGATGCGTGATCTGTGCATCGTCGGGGAATAGCGACCCGGTGATCTGCACCCAGCGGGCCAGAGGTGCTTCGGACATTTTCAGCGAATGACTTTCCATGATTCCCCGGTATGACTCCCGGAGTTCGCAGAGGTTCGAAATGAGCGGACAGGGGCTCTGACTGGTGCCGAGGCCGGATTTGGCAATTAAAACCCGGAATCCTGACGGAAAAATGTCACAAAGATGGTGAAACGAAAAACGAAAAAGCCGCAGCAGAGGCAAATCCCACCATCCGGAAAGCCGCAGAATGCGCAGCTCAATGGCCAGACGCGCCGGGTCATGGTTCAGCACTATCGCGCCAAATACGGTGTGAAGTGAAGCAGTGGCTGGCGGCCGGCTGAATTTGGATACGGGCCGAACGCTCAAAGTTAAAAGGTGAAAGTAAAAGCCGAGCCCGTTCAAAACATTTCCCCTTTCCCCTTTCCCCTTTCCCCTTTAACCTTTCCTTTGGCCGCAGGCCGTAATTCATGAACATCGCCAACTTCCTCGCGCGAGCCGCGCGCGCATACCCTGACAGTCCCGCGGTATCCGTCGGCGACAAGGTCTGGATCCGTTACGGTGCGCTCATGGCGCGCGTCGCCGCCATGGCGGCGA
>CAZZDV010000384.1:0-2699 GCA_964652785.1 uncultured Bordetella sp. | reverse complement strand
CCGCGTGAGCGGCACTATTCTGCTCTTTGAAGCTTTGATTTACGGGCGGCGGTGTTGCCCCCGGCCTTTGCCGGGCGGGCTCTATGGCTCTCGCCACGGAGTTGTTGTCTCCGCCCATGTTGGGTGACGATCCCTTGCACTTGTTTGACGAACGGTGCTGAAGGGAAGTGAAGGGGCCAGGGCGGGCGCGGCCCGCCCTCCCTCGGCGCGCCTTCTTTGGCCGGGCAGGATCGCGTCCCTCCGCAGGGCGGTGCGCCCCGCGCTTTCCGCAATCCGGCCCGCCACGAACCCGTACCGTCCCGGACCCACCCGCTCTCGGCGAGGGCCAGGGGTGCTGCCGCACCCGCCACCAAGGCACCCCCGGCTGAACGCCGGAATGAAGACGTTAGGATATTCTCCTCCCTGCAGTTCGCAATTTTGGAGAAATTCAGGTATTTCACTATACTTTGAACTATCGATATATTTCGTCACGGAAAATTCGCATATATCGCGAATTTTCGTGGTATGATCAGAGTATGGAATCGCACGTTTTGCCGCCCGGAAGAGCCCGCCTGGCCGCCGTCATGAAGACAGCGGGGGCGGTCGTGCGCATCGAGCATGCCGAAAAAGCCCTGCGTGTTTCACGGACCGAGGCCGCCAAGCTCCTTTCCCGGTGGGCCGGACAGGGCTGGCTCAGAAGGGTCGGCGTCGGCGCTTATGTGCCCGTGCAGCTGGAATTTCTTGATGCCGATCAGGTCGTGGACGATCCGTGGATTCTGGTGCCCGTGCTGTTTGACCCTGCCTATGTCGGCGGCCGGACCGCTGCCGAGCATTGGGACCTGACCGAGCAGATTTTCCGGGACATCGTCGTTTACACCGCGCGGCGTGTAAATCGCGCCGTAGTAGAGCGGCAGGGGGCCGTTTTCTCGGTAAGGCATACCGGAAAAGAGCGGATGTTCGGCACCCAGGCCGTCTGGCGCGGCCAGACGAAGATCGACGTGTCGGACATTCACCGCACCATCGTCGACATGCTCGACGATCCGGCGGCCGGCGGCGGCATCCAGCATGTGGCCGACTGTTTCGGCCAGTACATGCGCCGCCCCGACCGGGATACGGCAAAGCTCGTGAGTTATGCTGAACTGCTCGGCAACGGGGCTGTCTTCAAGCGGCTCGGTTTTCTGGCTGAGCGCAACAAAGGCGGCGCGGAGCTTGTCGCAGCGAGCGCGGCCCACCTGACCAAGGGCAACGCCCTTCTGGACCCTGCTCTGAAGTGCCCCCGTCTAGTGACGCGCTGGCGCCTGCGTGTGCCCGATGACTGGCTGGCCGAGGGCCGTGCATGATCGGCAAGCGCGAAATACTCGATGTCGCGGCGACCGTAGGCCTGAACCCGCACGTTGTGGAGAAAGACTACGCGCTCGGCTGGGCGCTGGCGGGCATTTTTGCGCACCCCGCACTGGCGGAGAGCTGGGTCTTCAAAGGCGGCACCTGCCTGAAGAAATGCTATTTTGAAACCTACCGCTTCTCTGAAGACCTCGACTTCACAGTGCTCGATCCGGCCCATCTCGACGAGGCCTTCCTGAAGCGTGTCTTCAGGGAGATTTCCGCGTGGATTTACGAGCGTACCGGCCTTGAGTTCCCTGCGCAAAGCCAGGACTTTGAAATCTTCGCCAACCCGCGCGGCAACCCCAGCTGCCAGGGAAAGCTCAGCTATCGCGGCCCTGTGTCGTCGAGTTCCGGCGGGCTTCCGCGCGTAAAGCTCGACCTGACAGCCGACGAACGCATCGTGCTCGCGCCCGTGCGTGTGCCCATCTTTCATCCTTACAGCGACGCCCCGGCCGACGGCATCACCGTTCTCTCCTATGCCTATGAAGAGGCGTTCGGCGAGAAGGTCCGCGCCCTCGCCGAAAGGACGCGGCCGCGCGATCTTTATGACGTGGTCAACCTCTACCGGAACACCGAAGCGCGCCCGTCGCCGTCCGTCCTGATGGACGTGCTGCGTCAGAAATGCGCCTTCAAAGGTATCGAAGTGCCGCGCGCCGGCGATCTGGACGGTCACAAAGGTGCGCTTGAAGGAGCCTGGCAGCATATGCTGGGGCACCAGCTGCCGGCGCTGCCCCCGGTCGACGCCTTCTGGGATGTCCTGCCCGAGTTTTTCGGCTGGCTTGAAGAGGCCTGTGCGCCCGCCATACCGGCGGCCTATGTGTCCGCTGCGGGCGACACCGTGATTCGCGAGCCCACGCTGCGCCTCCCTCTGCGCGCGTCTTCACAGGCAGCCCTGGAAATTATCCGCTTCGCCGCCGCCAACCGGCTTTGTGTCGATCTTGCCTACGATGGCAGAACGCGCCGCATCGAGCCCTATTCCCTGCGGCGCACGCAGGACGGCAACATCATCCTTCATGCGTGGAGCGTCGAGAGCGACGAGCACCGGAGCTATCGTGTTGACCGCATCCAGGGCGCAGAGGCCACCAGCCAGATTTTCTCGCCGCGATACGCCGTAGAACTGACGCCCTCCGGCCCCGTCATCATCCCGCCGACTGCTCATACAGCGGCTCCCCGGATCGCGGCTCCGTCGCTCCGGCCTGCGCGTCCGGCCGCTCCGCGCCGGACAGCACAGTCGTCATCTGCTCCGACCTACGTCTATCAATGTCCCTACTGCCAGAAGAAGTTCAAGCGCAAGACGATGACAGGTACGCTTAACGCCCACAAAGGAAGCAGCGGCT
>CAZZDV010000383.1:0-2706 GCA_964652785.1 uncultured Bordetella sp. | reverse complement strand
CCTCAACGCGCTGGGCGAGCGCGCGGACATGGTCGCGGCGGTAGCCACCACCGGGCAGCCGCATTCGCTGGCGCGCAGTCTGCGCGAACCTCGCCAGCATCGGGGCGGTAATCGCCTTCTGCCCTGCACTTTCTAGCATGGCAGTCGCGCGGTCGGCATCGACCCGCGACTGGTCGCGGCTGGTCTTGAGGCTGGCGATACGGTCCTTGAGGTCAGGGTCGTCCAGGTCGGCGACGCCGCTCTCGATGGCGTCGTAAAGCCGCTTGAGGCGGAGGTCGGTTTCGGTCGCCCGCTTGTTCAGTTCGGCGATATGCTCGCGACGGCGCTCGGTGCGCTCCTGCCGCCGGTCAAGAACGGTCGCTAGCACCTCTTCGAGTCTGGCCGGGTCGAGCAGTCGGTCCTCAAGATGCGCGGCGACCAGCGCATCCAGCTTCTCCATCGGGACGGTCATGCCATCGCAAGCGGTCGGCCCCTGCCGTGCTTTGGTCGAACAGGTATAGTAGCGATAGCGCCCGCCCTTGCCGGTGCGGATGGTCATGGCTCCGCCGCATTTGGCGCAGTGGATCAGGCCGGTAAGGAGGGTGGGACCGCCAACGACCTGCGGGTGCGCGACCTTCGGGTTACGCGCCTTCATGCTCGCCTGGACGGCATCGAACGTCGCCTGATCGATGATCGGCGGCACTTCGACCGGGATCACCTCGTTGGCGGGTTTCAGTTCCTTGGTCTTGCCGCGCTTGTTGAACTCGTGACGGCCGATATAGGTCGGCCGGGTCAGCATCCGGTGGACGGTCCCGATGCCCCAGCGCCCGCCGTCGCGCGTGAAGATGCGGTGTTCGTTGAGGTGCTTTGTGATGGACTTCACGCCCATCGGGCCGGACGTGCCGTCACCCTCCAGCGCGAGCCGGAACGCCAGCCGCACGGTGTCTGCGTGCAGCGGGTCGATCTCCAGCTTCTTCTTGGTCTTGGCCCCGCGCTGCTCGGCGGCGACGACACGGTATCCGATTGGCGGCAGTGAACCGTTCCAAAATCCTTGCCGAGCGTTCTCTTTCAAGGCCCGAAGGACATGCTTGGCGTTCTCCTTGGACTGATACTCGTCGAACAGCGCCATGATCTGGCGCATCATGACGTGCATCGGATCGTCGCCCATTTCCTGGGTGATCGACAAAAGACGAATGCCGTTCTTCGCCAGCTTGCGGACGTAGAACTCCAGCTCGAAATGGTCGCGGAAGAAGCGGCTGAATGAATGGACGACCACCACGTCAAACGGCGCGGGCTTTGACGTGCCCGCCTCGATCATCCGCTGGAATTCCGGGCGACGGTCGTTGGTGGCGGACGCGCCTGCGTCCACAAAGGTCTCGACAAGCTGATAGCCACGCGCGGCGCAGTATGCCTCGCCCTGCTTGCGCTGGTCGGGGATCGACACGTCATGCTCGGCCTGCCGCGCCGTCGAAACGCGCAGGTAAAGGGCGGCGCGTTGTGTGACGGTCATTTGGCCAAGCTCCTCACATCATTGGCACGGCCCGAACAGCTCTTCGAACAGGTCGCCGAACCATGCCTCGAACAGGTCCACCTCGGCCTGCGTGACAGGCACCCGCTCGGGCCAGTCGTCGGTGACGGTCCAGGTCGAAAGATCGTGTTTGGGCGGTCGGCCCGGAAACGGCCACGGCTCGCCAAGCAGCGCGTGAAGCTGCTCGGATGCCGTGGGCGGACAAGGGCGGAAGACTCGGGCCATTGCGCCAGAGTCGCCGAACCAGGGCGTTGAAAGAATAGCATTTCTCTACTCTGTCCTACGCATCGCACTGTGGCGCGCAGATACTGGCGCGCGGCGGCGGACGGCGGGGCTGGCAAAGGTTGCCGCGCCGTCATGCCGCTTTCCTGAGCGGTTTTGCGCGGTCGATCCGCTCCCGCTCCTTCGGGCTGTGCATCGCTTCCCAGAGGTCATTGCGCCGCTGCACGTTCAGCCAGAAGTCTGGGCTGTTGCCGAACACGCGCGACAGGATCAGCGCGGTCGCGGCGGTGATGTTGCGGCGGTCGTTGCACAGTTCGTTGACGTGCTTGCGCTGCACGCCCATCGCCTCGGCCAGTGCCGCCTGGGTCAGCCCCATCGGCTCCATGAACTCCTTGGTGAGAATCTCGCCGACGCTCACCGGCTTGCGCTTGGTCATCAACATGGCGTCACCTCAATCATAGCTGTGGTCGTCCAGATACACGTCGCTCGCCTCGCCCTTGCCGCCGTCCCATCGAAAGATCAGCCGCCATTGTTTGTTGACGCGGATCGAATGGAACGCCTCAAGCTGGCCCCGCAGCTTCTCGAAATGGTTGCTCGGGGGGATGCGCAAGTCCTGATCCGTCGTCGCATCGTCGATCATCTGGAGCTTGCCAAAGACGCGGCTTTCAAGGTCGGGCGGGATTTTGCGGGACCGGACATCCTCGACGAAGAAGTCCCGCAACCAGCCATCCCGAAAGCTCACGATCATTGCCCGGCTCCAAGAAATGTATATGTACCACTCAATGGGTCACCAGGCAAGCCCCGTTGACTTCGTAGCGGCGCGCCCAATCCATCGACCGACTGCCGAGTACCGACCCACTATCCGAGCGCTTACAGCCCAAGTCCCCGCTGCCGTCCGAACGTCCAGTCGATGCCGCCACCAGGCATGGGGATTCCGTCAACTTGCTGGCCGAGGCGTTTGCTCAAGCTGTCGTTCC
>CAZZDV010000382.1:0-2718 GCA_964652785.1 uncultured Bordetella sp. | reverse complement strand
ATCAATGCGGCCGAGGCCGAGCGCGTAAGATTGGTGACCCGCGTGTATCGCGAAGGCGGACCTGCATGCCGAGACGCTCGAGATGGCCAAGCGCATGAGCCGCGTGGCGATCGAATCGAAGTATGAGTAGTCATTGAGCAGTCGCTGGATGGTCCTCGGCGTGCTCGCCTTTGCGCGCATCGCCATGGGCTTCCAGTTCCAGGCCGTGGCGTCGGTCGCGCCTTTCCTGGTCGAGGAATTCTCGATCGACTATGCCTCGGTCGGCACGCTGATCGGGCTCTACCTCCTGCCCGGCATCGTGCTCGCGCTGCCCGGCGGCTGGCTCGGCCGGCGCTTCGGCGAGAAGCGCATGGTGCTCGCGGGCCTCGCGCTCATGACGGCCGGCGGCGTGATCAGCGCGCTCGGCACCTCTTACGCGATGCTGGTTGCGGGCCGCGCGATCACCGGCGTGGGCGTGGTGCTGCAGTTCGTGCTCATGACCAAGATGTTGTCGGACTGGTTCAAGGGCCGCGAGCTCGTCTTCGCGATGTCGCTGTACCTCAACGGCTGGCCGATCGGCATCGGCCTCGCGCTGATCACGCAGCCCGGCCTGGCCGCAAACTCCACCTGGCGCACCGTGTTCTTCGCCACCGCGGTGTTTTGCGCGATCACGCTCGTCGTGCTCGCCGTGCTCTATCGCAGCCCGTCGAACACGGCACCGGCCGATCCCGGCGCGCCGGCCTTCGGGTTGTCGATGCGCGAGTTCGTGCTCGTGAGCTTTGCCGGACTGATCTGGACCTTCGTCAACGCCGGCTGGGTGGTGGCGGTGAGCTTTGCGCCGGGCTACCTCAAGACGCAGGGCCTGGAGCTTTCCGAAGCAGCGGCAGTGACGAGCCTCGGGACGTGGCTTGCAGTCATCGGCGTGCCGCTCGGCGGCTGGCTGGCATCCCGCTGGCGAATGCCGAATAGGTGGATCATTTTCTCGACGGTGATCGGGGGGCTGGCCATCCTTGCGATTCCCTATTCGCCGGCGTACGTACTGTGGTTTTCGATCATCGGGCTGATCCTGTTCCTGCCGGCCGGCATCATGGCCGCGCTGCCGATCGAGGTGCTGCGCCCGGAAAACCGCGCTACCGGGCTCGGCCTGTTCTATACGTGGTGGTATGCAGGCGTCGCGGCGTTGCCGGCGGTGGGCGGCTGGACGTACGACGTCAGCGGCTCGGCATCCGCGCCCATCCTCTACGCAGGCGCGCTGGTTTTCCTTACCCTCGCCGCGCTGGCCGCCTTCCGGTTCTGCCAGCGGCTCCCGATGCCCGCAACCTTGGTACGATGAATGCTTTAGCGGAGCCATGAGCAAGCTCACCCTCACGCGCGAAAGCATCCTCGACGGCAGCCTGCGCGCCTCGGCCAAGGCGCTGCTGGGCCCAGGCGTGGTGTTCATGTCCGACGAGGAGCGCACGCGGCAGATCCGCCAGATGCTCTCGAGCACGCCGCGGCCGGACCGGGTGTGGGTGTTCGGCTTCGGCTCGCTCATCTGGAACCCGGCGTTCCACCACGTCGAGCGGCGCACCGCTTTGGTTCGCGGATTCCACCGGCAGTTCTGTTTATGGGCGAGGGCGGGGCGCGGCAGCCCGCAGAGCCCGGGGCTCATGCTGGCTCTCGAGCGCGGAGGAAGCTGCCATGGCGTGGCCTACCGCATCGCCCCCGACAAGGTCGAGGCTGAGCTCGACGTGGTGTGGCGGCGGGAGATGCTCACCGGCGCGTATCGCGCGGTGTGGGTGACCGCGCAAACGCCAGGCGGGACCGAGCATGCGATCGCCTTCGCGGCCAACCACGCGCACGAGCGCTATGTGCGCGGGCTGGACAATGACGAAACCGCGCGGCTGCTCGCGACCGGCAGCGGGCCGTTGGGCACCTGCTGCGACTACCTGTTCGACACCGTGAGCCATCTCTCGGACCTCGGCATCCGCGACAAGCGAATGGAGGCGCTGGTCGAGCGCGTGCGCGCGCACCTCGCTTCGGCTACCCCGCCAACACTCTCAGATTGACTGCGGGATTGACTGCGGGATTGAGCATGTTGCGGGCTGGCCGCAGGAGTGCCGGGATCAGCCGGCTTCGGCGCAGCATCAACACGTTCGACCCCGCAGCCGCGGACGACCGCATAACCGGCGCCAACGCCGCTCTCACCAAGTGCCCCGGCAGGTACCGGCCCGAGGCGAAGCCGCGCACGAAATGCCAGTGGCATGCGAGCCCCACCAGCACTGCCAAGTGGAAGAGTTCATGCGAGCCGATCACGGACGGCAGCAGGATCGGCCATTGGGCGAAATCCGTGATTGCGCCGACGCTATAGGCGACCGCCCCCAGGATCAGCGGGCGCACGAAGGAATAGCCCAAGCGTTGCAAGAGGGCTATTCCCGAAGCCAGTCCAAGCCATCCGAACGCCATGTACAGGGTCAGGCTTACCCACTGGGGAATCGAGCCGAAGTACATCGACTTGAAGGTCAGGCCCACGATGGCGATGGTCCACACCACCGAGAGCACGCCCCAGCGCGCCGCGCCCCGGAAGAGGATGGCGTGCATCGGCGTGAACGTGGCCGCGATCAGGATGAAGATGGCCGCATGGTCGACGCGGTGCATGACGTAGCGCGCGGCGCCGCCTTGGGGAAGCATGTGGAAGACGCCGCTGACCAGCAGCATCATCGAGACTGAGAACGCGAAGATCACCACGGCGGCCCGGCG
>CAZZDV010000381.1:0-2754 GCA_964652785.1 uncultured Bordetella sp. | reverse complement strand
TTGCGAGGCTTGATCTTGGAGGAGGGGAGCAATGCAGCAGGCCGTGCTCATGCTCGTGCTTGCGACGATGGTTTATACCGTCTCGCTCGACCTGCGCATTGCGGATTTCCGCTACGTTGCGACGCATCCGCTGGCCGTCGGGGTCGGCCTGGTTTCGCAGTTCGTCCTCTTGCCGGGCGCCACCTTGCTCGCGACCCTCGTCCTCGACCTGCCGCCCGCGACCGAAGCGGCCATGATGCTCGTGGCGGCTTGCCCCGGCGGGGCCCTGTCCAACGTGATCACGCACCTGGGCCGCGGCAACCTCGCGCTGTCGCTTTCCATCTCGGCCGTCTCGAACGTGCTCGCGCTGGTGCTGACGCCGCTCAACTTCACCCTCATGATCGGCTCGAATCCCCAAACTGCCGCGTGGGCGCGGTCGATCTCGGTCGATCCCAGGGACCTCGTCGTCAGCCTGCTGCTGTTGCTCGCGCTGCCGATGACCGCGGCGCTGCTGACCACGCACAAGGCGCCTGCGTTCGCCGCCCGCATCCGCAAGCCGCTCGGGCATTTCGCAGCCTTTGCCCTGGCCGCGTTCATCATTCTCGCGGTCGCCGCGCAGTGGAAATTGTTCGTGATCGAGCTCACTCGAACTTTGCCGGTCGTGGTCATGCAGAATGCGCTTGGTCTGGGGTTGGGCTATGTCGCCTCGGTGCTCGCGAAGCTTTCCGTGGTCGACCGGAGGGCCGTCGTCGTCGAGAGCGGGATGCAGAATTCGGGGCTCGCGCTCGGCATCATCGCGGCTCAGTTCTCATCCGACCTCGCGATGGTTGCAGTCGCCGGATTGTGGGGCATTTGGCATATCGTTTCGGGCGGCACGCTCGCGCTGCTCTGGCGGAGCCTGGACAAGAAGAGGCCACAGCATGCTTGATCTGCTCATTCGCGGCGGCACGGTGCATGACGGTCTCGGCACGCCGGGCGCTGCCGCCGACGTAGGTATCCGGGACGGCAGGATCGCGGAGATCGGCAAAATCTCCTCCGCGGCCCGCGAGACGCTCGACGCATCGGGCGCGCTGGTGATGCCCGGCTTCGTCGACATCCACACGCACTACGACGGCCAGGCCTCGTGGGACGAGACCTTCAGCCCGAGCATCTACCATGGCGTGACGACCGTCGTGATGGGCAACTGCGGCGTGGGATTCGCGCCGGTGCAAAAGGGCGAAGAAGAACGCCTCGTGCAGCTCATGGAAGGCGTCGAGGAAATCCCCGGCGCTGTGCTGGCCGAGGGCGTGCGCTGGGGCTGGACGAGCTTTGCGGACTACGCCAATACGCTCGGCGCGATGCGCCACAGCCTCGATTTCATGACGCTCGTGCCGCACGACTGCCTGCGGCTTTTTGTCATGGGCGAGCGCGCTTCGCGCCTGGAGCCGGCAACCGCGGACGACCGCGCCCGCATGCGCGACCTGCTCCGCGAGGCGCTGCGGGCCGGGGCCGCGGGATTCTCCACCGGCCGCACCGACAACCATCGCACCGCCAAGGGCCAGGAAACCCCGGCGGCCACGGCAGCGAGCGAAGAGCTGCTCGAGCTGGCCGGCGCATTCGAAGGCCTGCCGTATCGCGTCATGCACGCGGTGAGCGATTTCGACTGCATGCGCGGCGACCCGGCGGGCCAGCGCGCGCGCTTCGACGCCGAATACGACCTGCTCGAATCGGTTGCGCGCGCCACGGGGCGGCCGCTCGCCCTCACGTGGCTCGAGCGCGTCAACGCGCCGCCGCAATGGCAATGGCTCTCGGAGCGCGCCGTGGCCTCGCGGTCCGCGGGCCTCGACATTCGCTTGCAGGCCGCCTGCCGTGCGATTGGTGTGTTGAACGGTCTCGACACGAGCTTCAATGTCTTCATGGCGCTGCCGACCTACCAGGAGATCGCCGCGCTGCCGTTGCCTGAGCGTGCCGCGCGCCTGCGGGACCCGTCCATCAAGGCGCGCATCCTCGCCGAGAAGCCGGTCAAGCTGGCGCGCGACGGATCGCCGATCCCGCCGCTGGTCGACCAGATCCTGGCGCAGCTCGAGCAGATGGCCGCGCTGATGTTCCCGCTCGCGATCAGGGAGAACGGTCCGGATTACGAGCCTTTGCCCACGGAGTCGTTCGCTGCCCGCGCGGCCGCCCGGAACGTCAAGGCGTTCGAGGCGATCTACGATTACCTCGCCGAAGGCGACGGCAGCAACCTCGTCTACTTCCCGATCTTCAACTACCTGCGCGGGTCCCTGGAAACGGTGCGCACCATGCTCGAGCATCCTCAGGCGCTGCATGCGCTCTCGGATGCGGGCGCGCATGTGGGCACCGTCTGCGACGCGAGCTTTCCCACAAGCCTGCTCGCGCACTGGACACGCGACCGCTCGCGCGGGCCGAGGATGCCGCTGGAGAAAGCGGTCGCCATGCTGACTTCGCGCAATGCCAGACACATGGGGCTTGCAGACCGGGGCGTCATCCAGCTCGGGATGCGCGCCGACCTGAACGTGATCGACTACGCGCGCCTCGGGGCGCTCAAGCCCGAGATCGTGCGCGACCTGCCCGCGGGCGGAAAGCGGTTTGTGCAGAAGGCGCGGGGGTACGTGGCCACGCTGGTCAATGGCGAGGTCGTCTGCAGGAATGGCGAAATTACCGACGCGAGACCCGGGCAATGGGCCAGGGCGGCGGGTTAGGATTCGTTTTCGCCCTAACTTATCAGCAGCCGGACCTTGATTTTGACCTCCCAAGTCTCATGCTTTTGTGTATTTC
>CAZZDV010000380.1:0-2768 GCA_964652785.1 uncultured Bordetella sp. | reverse complement strand
GCCAGCCGGGTCGGCTTCTCGGGACTGACCTTCGGCACGCTCGCCGAGCAGGCAGGCATCTCGAAAAGCGGTCTTTTCGCGCACTTCGAGTCGAAGGAAGACCTCCAGATCCAGACCCTGCAGCTGGCCGAGGCGATGTTCGTCGAGCGGGTGCTGCGCCCTGCGGTCAAGGAGCCGCGCGGCGTCCCGCGCCTGCAGCGCCTCTTCGACGGGTGGATGGAGTGGATCCATTCGGGTACGGTGCCGCGCGGCGACATCCTGACCGCCGCCGCGTTCGAGTTCGACGACGCGCCCGACGGGCCGATGCGCGCCGCGGTGGTGGAGGGCCACGGCAAGATGCACGGCACCATCGAGCGCCTGGCGCGCCAGGGGATCGAGGCCGGCCAGTTCACAAAAATCGATCCGGCCCAGTTCGCATTCGAGTTCCTCGGCATCGTGCATGCGCACCATCACGTGCGGCGCCTGCTGCGCACCGACCTGCATGCAAAACGCGCGCGGGCTGCGTTCGAGCGCCTGCTCGAATCGAGCGCGCCGTGATCCTCGCGCCGGCCGAACGGATCGCCGACTACACCGCGCGCGGCTGGTGGGGCGCGCGGCGCATCCACGACTGGCTGGACGATGCCGTACGTACTCACCCCGAAGCGCAAGCGCTGATCGATGCGCCAAATCGCGTCGAGTTCATCGACGGCGCGCCCCGGCGTTTGACCTGGTCGCAAGTCGCAGTGGAGGTCCGGCGTTTCGCGACACGCTTTCTCGAACTGGGCCTATGCAAGGACGACATCGTCTGCGTGCAGCTGCCCAACTGCGTCGAGCTGCCGGTGCTCTATCTTGCGTGCGCCCGGCTCGGCCTCATCGTCACGCCGGTGCCCGTGCAGTATCGCGAGCATGAGCTTGAGCACATCCTCGGCTTGACCCGGCCACGCGCAGTGGTGAGCGCGCAGCGAATCCTTCGCCACCGGCACGCGGACATGATGCGCGAGCTCGCTACACGGCATGCATCGATCGAGGCGGTGATTTCGATCGATGACGAAGGCACGCAAGGCATCAACGCAGAGCGCATCGCGCGTCACGAACGCGAGCATCCTGTCGACGCGAACGACATCCTCACGATCTGCTGGACTTCGGGCACCGAGGGCATCCCCAAAGGCGTGCCGCGCAGCCACAACGAATGGCTCGCCATCCCCGAGAACATCATCGTGTCCGGCGGCCTTGAGCCGGGCTGCCACCTGCTGAACGCGTTTCCGCTGGTCAACATGGCGGGCATCGCGGGACAGTTCCTGCCGTGGCTGATGACCGGTGCGAAGCTCGTCATGCACCACCCGTTCAGCCTGCCGGTATTTCTTGACCAGGTGCGCGATGAGCAGATCGACTACACCGTCGCAGCTCCCGCGATTCTCGCCACGCTCGCTCAGAACCCGGATCTCATGCGCGGCATCCCGGGATCGCGCCTGCGCGCCATCGGCTCTGGTGGCGGCCCGCTCGCCGAATGGACGGTCAAGGTCTTTACCGAGCGCTACGGCATCGACGTGATCAACTATTTCGGCACGAACGAGGGCGCATCGCTGACCGCGAGCACACTCGATCTACCCGACCCCGCCCTACGCGCGAGTTACTTTCCGCGCTTCGGGGTGGAGGGCTTCGACTGGAAGCTGCCCGTCGCCCGGCGCGTGTTCACCCGGCTCGTCGACCCCGAAACGGGGGAAGACCTCGATCGACCTGGACTTCCCGGGGAACTGCGCGTCAAAGGGCCCGCACTTTTCCAGGGTTATTTCCGCTCGCCCGAAATGACGGCGCGTGCCTTCGACGAGCGCGGCTACTACCGCACCGGTGATTTGTTCGAGATCGCGGGCGAGCACAGCGAACTGTACCGGTTCGTCGGACGCCTCAAGGACATCATCGTGCGCGGCGGATTCAATATCTCTTCCGAGGAGTTGGAGGCGCTCCTGCTTTCGCATCCCGCCGTGCGCGAAGCCGCGATCGTCGGCTACCCGGACGACACGCTCGGGGAGCGAGTCTGCGCGGTGGTCGCGCTGCAGCCCGGCGCGGCTTTGGACCTGGCCGGGCTGGGCGCCTTCCTTCGCACCGACAGGAAGGTCGCGTCCTACAAGCTTCCCGAAAAAATGCTGGTGCTCGAAGCGCTGCCCCGCAATCCGGTCGGCAAGGTGCTCAAGCGCGACCTCCGGATGGCGGTGGCGGGCTTGCGCTGACGCCTCTGCAAGTCACGAAGGCACCGCGCCGGCAGGCTAGAATCCGCGGCAGCGGCCCCTCGCCTCCGTGTTCGCCGCCCACACCAGGAAGAACCCCCATGAAATTCAAATCCCTCGGCCGTACCGGCGTGCAAGTCTCCGAGTTGTGCTTCGGCACCATGTCTTTCGGCGGCGATGCAGACGAGGCCGCATCGGCGGTCATGTACAAGGCGTGCCGCGACGCCGGCATCAATTTCTACGACTGCGCCGACCAGTACAACAAGGGCAAGGCGGAGGAGATCCTCGGCCGGCTGATGAAGGGCCACCGCGACGACCTGGTCATCACCACCAAGTGCTTTAACCCCTCGGGCGATGACATAAATGCGCGCGGCACCTCGCGCCGGCACGTCATCCGCGCGGTCGAGGCCAGCCTGAAGCGATTGCAGACCGATCGCGTCGACGTGCTCTTCCTGCACCAGTTCGACACACGCACGCCACTGGAGGAATCGATCCGCGCGATGGAGGAAATGGTGCGTTCGGGCAAGGTCCTCTACCCGGCGCTCAGCAACTGGTCGGCCTGGC
>CAZZDV010000379.1:0-2771 GCA_964652785.1 uncultured Bordetella sp. | reverse complement strand
TGATCGGCGGGATGATTACCGCGCCGCTGTTGTCGATGTTCGTGATTCCGGCGGCTTACTACCTCATGCAAAGGCGAAGGAAGTCGTGAGCGACTCTCGCGACACTTGATGTAGGCCGACCGGGAAATACGACTGCTGTGTCCGCTTCGTAACAGACGCCTCGGCGGCCCCCAGGGTCAAATGCGCCCTGTCCGCCACGTCATGCGGACCCAGGGAGAGGCGAATTGAGAGTCAGCGGACTTAAGCGGTTCCTGTTGTTCACCACGCCCACGCAAGGCGGCCTGAAGAACTATGTCATGTCCTACGAGACGCGCGAGGAAGCCATCGCCATGGCGGAGAGCCTCAAGGCCAAGCAGGCTGTCCGCTGGCAGGTGATCGACAACCAGACTTCCGAAGCGGTGGCCGAAGATCCCGGGGTCTGATCACCAATCGGGCAGGCCGAGCAAGATTCCGGCTGCCCGGCCTTCATTTCTGCGGCTCTATTTTCTTCACCGCGTAACCGCTGCCGACCTTGTCCGCGACAAACCTGACCTTGTCCCCGGCCTTGATATTTTCCAGCAGCGCGGGATCGGCCACCTGGAACACCATCGTCATCGCCGGCATGTCGAGATTGACGATCGGGGCGTGCCTGATGGTGATCTTCTTCGCCTCCTTGTCGACCTTGCGGATCTCGCCGTCCGTCATCGGCTCGGCCTGGGCGAGCGTGACCGCTTGCTTGTCCGGGTGATGCGCTTCGTTGGCCAATACCGGCTGCGAGAGAGCGGCTGCGATACAAATCGATACAAGTGAAAAGAGTTTCATTACATTTCCTTTGGATTGTTTTCCCGTTGATTCGTTAGATGCCCGAGGCAACGGAACGTTCATTCTCGAGCGGCATCGCAACGTTACGCGACCCTGTACACGGGAACCGCCTCGCGGACATGCTTCAGGCTTGTCCGCACCGGGCCGCTCATTTCGATCCGGCCGCCAACCAGCTCCGCCGTCGCGCCACTGACGCAGATTTCCCCCTTTTCGCCCAAGCCGCACAGCCGCGCCGCGATATTCGTCACCGATCCCGAGGCGGTGTAAGTCAGATGCTCCCCGGTCTCGCCTTTGATCGCGGTGGCGCCGATCAGAACCTCGCCCGAGTTGATCCCTATGTTGACCAGGATCTCGGGATCGTTGGGTTGTCTTGCCCGGTTCAGCGTCTGCGCCTGCGCGCGGATCGCCACCGCCGCGGCAACAGCGCTCAGCGCATGCGCGCCAGCCGTGTTGCCGGTAAAGATCGCCATGATGCCGTCGCCGGCCGTTTCGTTGATCTCCCCGCCGCGCGCGAGGATCAGGTCGAGGAAAGCCGAAAAGTATTTCTCGACGATCCCGTTCAAGGTCTCGGCTGACAACTCCTCGGACATGCGGGTGTACCTTTCGATATCCAGAAACAGCACCGTTGCGTTGCGCCTGACCTTGTCGAACATCGGCTGATCGGGGTTGTCCTCGATCAGCTTCTGGACTGTGCGCGGCACGAATCGCTCGAGCCCCGTCTTCATCTGCTCGAGTTTCAGCGTGCGCTGAAACACCCGCAAGACAAAGAACGCCCCGAATCCAAGCACCAGGGTCACGGACAACACCACGATCGATTGGATAACGCTGCTACGGTAGTGCGCGTACTCCGCGCTCGTATCCAGGGTGACGACGACCCACCTGGCCTGGTCGACCGACCTGTCCCGTCGCGGGTGCATGTTACCCATGCGAAGCGATGCCTCGGAGAAAAACGCCGGAAACGCCAGCTCAGCGGTCCGCGAATCGCTGCGAAGAACCTTGCCGTGTTCCGGTGTCTCGCCAAGCACATCGGCCCAACGCGTGGCGATCAACGCGGCATCGCTAGCCGCCAGCACGCGTCGGTCTTCGTTGACTACGAGCAATGACTCGACGGCGGGGTGGCGGGTGATCTCCTTGACCATCTCCTGCAGGGCGTCTTTCTGCTCTTCCAGCAGCAGGCTGTGCCCGATTTCGAGCGATCTCGCGATCCAGAACCCCTGATCCAGGGCGTTATGCAGAATGGCTTCCTTGTCTTTGGCCGCGCTGCGCACGGCTTGAAAAACGAGCGCTGCGACCAGCACCAGCACCAGCGCGCCGAAAAGCAGGCCGAAGTTCCGCAGACGCAGGTAGGGGCCGCTCGGAACGAACTCGACTGCATGTCCCTCGCTCTTCGACGCGGGACTCGAGTCCCTCATGGAAGATCGCCGTCCAGTAACAACAGGGCCGCCAGTATCCCGGCGGCCCTGCGCCCCGCGTACAGAAAAAGACTCACGCCAGTTCGCGCACGGGCTTAGTGCGCGTGCTCGATCTTGGTGACCGCGTAACCGCTGCCGGCCTTGTCTGCCGAGAACTTCACTTTATCGCCGGGCTTCAAGCGATCGAGCATCGCCGGGTCGGCCACCTGGAAGACCATTGTCATCGCGGGCATGTCGAGATTGGAGATCGGCCCGTGCTTGAGCGTGATCTTCTTCGCCTCCTTGTCGACCTTGCGGACTTCGCCCTCGGACATTGGGCCGCCGTGCGCGGCCGGGGCCGAGTGGGGCTTCTTGTGATCGTCATGGGCGATCGCGTGGGGAGCAATCAGCGCGGCGGAAAATATCGAAACGAGTATGAAGGCTTTCATTTGATCTCCTTGGGGCAATCAATCACGCGTGCGATTTGGATTCGTCGCCGGGGCCGACGTTCATTCGACGACGATCTTGCCGATCATCCCGGCTTCGAAATGCCCGGGGATCAGGCAACCGTAGTAGAAG
>CAZZDV010000378.1:0-2802 GCA_964652785.1 uncultured Bordetella sp. | reverse complement strand
GAGCTCATCGAGTACGGCAGCGGCGCGAGCACCAAGACACGCATCCTGCTCGAGGCACTCGAGCCCGCGGTGTACGTGCCGGTCGATATCTCCGAATCCGCCTTGCGGGGGGCGGCAGCGCTGTTGGAGGCGGAGTGTCCCTGGCTCAACGTGCGCGCGGTGGTCGGCGATTTCGGCCGGCCGCTGGCGATCCCTGCGTTCGCCGGCGCTGGCCGCAAGGTGGTCTACTTCCCCGGTTCGACGATCGGCAACCTGACCCGCGAGGAGTCGCTGGCCTTCCTGCACATGACGCGGGGACAGGTCGGCCCGGGAGGCGCCATGCTGGTCGGCGTGGACATCAAGAAGGACCCCAACCTGCTGCACGCGGCGTACAACGACTCGCAAGGCGTCACGGCAAAGTTCAACCTCAACCTGCTGTCGCGAATCAACGCAGAGCTCGGCGGCGACTTCGAGGTCGGCAAGTTCGTCCACTACGCGTTCTACAACGCGCCGTTGGGGCGCATCGAGATGCACCTCGCGAGCCTCGAGCGGCAGACGGCCAACGTGGGCAGCCACCGGTTCCGGTTCGCCCCGGGGGAGTCGATCCACACCGAGAATTCCTGCAAGTACTCAGTGGAGGAATTCCAGGCGCTGGCGGCGCAGGCGGGATTCCGCGGCGAGAAAGTCTGGATGGATGATGCGCGGCTCTTCAGCCTGCACGGCCTGGTGGCCGCGTAGACGGCCGGCTCAAGGCGAGCCGGCCTAGCGCCCTGCGGGATGCCCCAGCGCGAGGCAGATCTTCTCCGCCGTGTCTTTCACCAGCGCGCCCCACTGCGGCTTCATGCGGTCGGCCGGGGTCGAAAGGGAGAGCGCCGCGATAAGGCCGCCGTTGTCGTCCCGCACCGGCGCGGCCACGCACCGCACGCCGATCTCGACCTCTTCGTTGTCGGTCGCGTAGCCCTGCTTCTGCGTGCGCTCGAGGTCCCGCTCGAGCATCGCCAGCGTGGTGAGCGAGTTCTTGCTGTGCGCAGCCAGCCCAGTGCGCTTCGCGTACTCGCGCAGGCGCGGGAAGCCGTCCTCGAGGAGAAAGAGCTTGCCGGCCGCCGTGACGTGCAGGGGCGCGCGGGCGCCGATCACATGCACGATGCGCATCGCGGAGCGGCCGCTGCTCGTGCGCTCGACATAGACGATCTCGTCGTCCTGGCGCACCGAGAGGTTCACGGTCTCGCCGGTCTGGGCATGCAGCTCGCGCATGATCGGCAGCGCCATTTCGCGCACGCTGATCCGTGAGCGCACCAGCGTGCCGAGTTCCAGCAGGCGCATTCCGAGGCGATAGCTGCCCGGCTCGATGCGGTCTACCAGGCGATCGGCCGACATGGCCGCGAGGATCCGGTGGGCCGTCGAGGGATGCAGGCCGGTGATCTGCGCGATCTTCTTGAGCCCCAGCGGCTCGGGATGCTCCGCAAGGACATCGAGCAGCTTCATCATCCGCTCGATGACCTGGATGGGACTCTTCTGGTCTTCCTTGGCGTCCTTGGCTGCGGGCATGGTTTGCTGCAAAGCATCAATTTGGCAGGCGCCATTCTAGACCATCATTTCCCACGATGTGAAACGGTCAGGGTGGGACGCATGCTACGATTGAGGTCGTCAAGTTGCTGATTTCGTGGGGGAGAATTTCGATGCCAGTGGTCACTAACATTGCGGACCTGCGCCGCATGGCCAAGAAGAGGGTCGCCAAGGCAATCTTCGATTACGTCGACCGCGGCTCCTACGACGAGAATACCCTCCGGGCCAATACGTCAGATCTCGATGCGCTTAACTTCCGGCAACGTGTAGCGATCAACGTCGATAATCGCTCCACGGCGACCAAAATGATCGGTACGGACGTGTCGATGCCTGTCGCGATCGCCCCTACCGGGCTGACGGGGCTTAATTGGGCGGACGGGGAGATGCTCGGCGCCCGGGCGGCTGAGCGCTTCGGCATCCCGTTCACGCTGTCGACCATGTCGATCTGCTCGATCGAGGATGTCGCCAGCGTTGCGACCAAGCCGTTCTGGTTCCAGCTTTACGTCATGCGCGACCGGGGGTTTGCCGCTTCGCTCATCGAGCGTGCCAAAGCCGCGAAGTGCTCGGCGCTCATGCTCACTCTGGACCTGCAGATCCAGGGCCAGCGCCACCAGGACCTCAAGAACGGGCTGGCGGTCCCGCCGCGGCTCACGCTGGCCACGATGCTCGACGTGATGACCAAGCCCGGCTGGGCGCTGAACGTCATGACCGGCCGGCGCAAGTCGTTCGGCAACCTCGAAGGCCGCATCAAGAACGCGGACACGCTGACCACGCTCTCGCAATGGATCGCCGGGCAGTTCGACCCGACGCTCTCCTGGGCGGACGTGGAGTGGGTCAAGTCGCAGTGGGGCGGCAAGCTGATCCTCAAGGGCATCCTCGATGCGGAGGACGCAAAGATCGCCGCGGGGTGCGGTGTGGACGCGATGGTCGTCTCCAACCATGGCGGCCGGCAGCTCGACGGGGCGATCTCCTCGATCCGCGCACTGCCCGAGGTCGTTGAGGCCGTGGGCGACCGCACCGAGGTCTGGTTCGACGGCGGCATCCGCTCCGGCCAGGATGTGCTGCGGGCGGTTGCATTGGGCGCGCGCGGCACCCTCATCGGGAAATCGTTCCTCTACGGCCTCGGTGCCATGGGCGAGGAGGGCGTGACCCGCGCGCTCGAAATCATCCGCAAGGAGCTCGACGTCACGATGGCGTTGTGCGGCCTCAAGGACATCAAGGACGCGAGCCCTTCGATCCTGCGCGCAGCCTGAAGCG
>CAZZDV010000377.1:1283-2818 GCA_964652785.1 uncultured Bordetella sp. | reverse complement strand
GCGCGCTGCACGCGGTGAAGAACGAGAAGCGCCAGGCCGTGCTCAACGTGTGCACCGAAGTCAATTACAGCCGCACGAGCTGAGAGGCGGATTAATTTCGCCGACCGGCCGAATGCGATGAATCCTCCTCCCGTCGAAGACGATCGCCTCGCCGCCGCGCTCGACCCGCAGTCGGTTGCGGTCGTCGGCGCCTCCGAGAACCCGGAGAAGATCGGCGGCCGGCCGATCAAGTACATGCTGCGCGCCGGCTACAAGGGGCGGATCTACCCGGTCAACCCGAATCGCCCCGTGATCCAGGGCCTCCAGGCCTATCCGGACATCGCTTCGATTCCGGAAGCGCCGGATCTCGCCATCGTGGCCGTGCCCGGCATGGGCGCGGTGGACGCGGTCGCGGCGTGCGCCAGGCGCGGGGTGAAAGTCGCGGTGGTCATCACCTCGGGTTTCGGCGAAACCGGCGAGGCCGGGAAGAAGGCGCAGGAGGACATGGTGCGCACCGCTCGCGCGGCGGGCATGCGCATCGTCGGGCCGAACACCCAGGGCATCGCCAACTTCTCGAACGGGGCCATTGCGACCTTCTCGACCATCCTCAGCGAGATCGAACCCATGAACGGGCCGGTCGGCATCGTGAGCCAGTCCGGCGCGATGAGCGTGGTGCCGTATGCGTTCCTGCGCAGGCAAGGCATCGGCGTGCGCCATACGCACGCCACCGGCAACGAAAGCGACCTCACCGTCGCCGACTTCGCGCTGGCCGTCGCCCTCGACCCGGAAGTGAAGCTGCTGCTGCTCTATCTCGAGGCCATCGCGGACCCGGCCAGGCTTGCGCGTGCGGCGCAGGTTGCGCGCGAACGCGGGCTGCCGATCGTCGCGCTCAAGGCGGGCGTCTCGGCCCGAGGCGCGGCGGCGGCAAGCTCGCACACGGGCGCGCTGGCCACCGAAGACCGCGTGGTCGACGCCTTCTTCCGCCAGCACGGCATCTATCGCGTGCCCGACATCCGCAGCCTCGTGAATGCCGCCGACCTGTACCTGAAAGGATGGAAACCCAAAGGCCGCCGGCTGGTTGCGATCAGCAACTCGGGCGCTTCGTGCGTCATGGCGGCGGATGCGGCCGAGAAGCATGGCCTCACGCTCGCGCAGTTCGATGAGCCCACGCGGGCCGAGCTGCGCGCCAAGCTGCCGGAGTTCGGGGCCTCGGGCAATCCGATCGACCTGACTGCCGCGCTCCTGACCAACAGCGGCATGTTCAGCGACATCCTGCCGGTGCTTGCGAAGCGCGATGCGACCGATGCCATCTTCGTGAGCCTGGCGGCTTCGGGCCTCGGCTATGACGTGCCGCGGTTCGTGCGCGATTGCGCGGAGTACGTCGCGCAGACCGGCAAGCCGCTCGCGGTCGCCGCGCCGCTCGAGACCACGGCAGAACAGTTCCGCGCCGCGGGCCTGGCGGCCTTCGCGCATGACATCGACGCGGTGTCCGCGCTGGCGCAATTCATCGATCACTCCGAGCTCATGCAGCGGCCGCAGGCCATGGCGATCGCGTT
>CAZZDV010000377.1:0-1183 GCA_964652785.1 uncultured Bordetella sp. | reverse complement strand
TTCGAGGACATTGGCCGCAAGCTCGCTGCGATGAAAGTTGCCGACGGCGCAGTCATCGTCGCCGCCATGCGCCGCGCGCAGCACGAGTTCGTCGTCGGCGCGCGGGTGGATGCGCGCTTCGGCACGCTGGTGATGCTGGGCGACGGCGGCAAGTACGTGGAAGCGCTGCCCGACATCGCGCTGCTGCGTTACCCGTTCAGCGAGGCGGATGCAATCGAGCGCCTCGGAAGCTTGCGGATCGCGCCCCTCTTCGCGGGCGTGCGCGGCGAGCCGCCGATTGCGCTCGGCGCGCTCGCAAAGCTCGCGGTGCGGCTGGGCGCCCTGCTCGATAACGCGGGCGGCAAGATCGCTTCGATCGACCTCAACCCGGTCATGGCCGGGGAGAGCGAATCCGACACCGTCATCGTCGATGCGCTCATCGAAAGGGCTGCAGGAAAGCCATGACACCTCATCCGGGCTTTCCAATCACCGCCCGCGAATCCGGCGGCCAGTTCGTCGAGGCATTTGCGCGCGGCCTCATGGTCGTGATGGCGTTCGGCGAGGGTTTCGAGCGCATGACCCTCTCGCAGGTCGCGCAGCGCGCGGGGCTCACGCGTGCAGGCGCGCGCCGGCTGCTCTACACGCTCGAACAGCTCGGTTTCGTGGGCCACAAGGAGCGCCTCTTCTTTCTCACGCCGAAGATCCTGCGCCTGGGGTATGCGTACACGTCGTCCTCCCCTTTCTGGGGCTACGCGCATCCGATCCTCGGGCAGTTGGTGGGCGACGCGCAGGAGACCTGCACCCTGGCTGTGCTGGAGGGGACCGAGATCGTCTACGTGATCCGCAACTCGGTGCGCGCGGTGGTCACCGGCGGCTCGGTGGTCGGCACGCGCCTGCCCGCCTATGTGACCTCGATGGGCCGCATCCTGCTCGGCGGGCTGCCCGAGCGGGACCTGGACGACTACTTCGAGCGGGCCAACCTGCAGAAGTACACCGAGCGCACCCTCACCGACCGGGACGCGCTCAGGCGCGAGATCGCCGGTGACCGCGAGCAGGGCTGGTCGTGGATCCAGGGCGAGCTGGAAGAGCACATCTGCGGCCTTTCGGTCCCGGTCAACGACCACGAAGGCAAAGTCTGCGCAGCGCTCAACATCAGCGTGAATTCACTGCGCATGACCAAGGAGATTGCGCTGCACACGATGCT
>CAZZDV010000376.1:0-2825 GCA_964652785.1 uncultured Bordetella sp. | reverse complement strand
TGTACCGGTATCGATACACCAACTCCCCGGAGAGCCGCACCCCGCCTGGCTCCTTAAGACCTAATTCCGAAGAATCCGGTTCGGTCCGATGCGCCCGACAAACGGCAGCTTGAGCGCCGGATCGAACGGGTTCACGCCGAACGTGAGTCCCAGCAGGTTGAGCTCGAGGCCTTCTACTCCACTTATGGTGAGCCCAAGTAGCCCGGCGACGCTGGCCTGCGCCCCGCCGCCGCTCGGCGCGGCATCGAAAAGTGTGCGGTTGTAGTCCTTGCCGATGGCCGTCGGCGGCAGGTCCACCTGCAGCTCGGGCACCGCGCGGGTGATCCACGCCGTGAAAGTGTTCGAATTCGGCCCGGGCCAGACCGTGTACTCGCCTTTCCAGGGGTAGGCACGCGCCGCGGCGTCGATGCGCCCGATCAATCCTTCGGCCGCAGAACCACGCTTGTCCGCGAGCAGCTCAGGCTCCGCGCCGTACCAGCGGGAATCCGGCGTTCGGTCATGGATGGCGACGACCGAATCGTTCCAGCGCGCTCGCCAGCCGATGACCTCGTAGACGGTGTAGGTGCTCGCATTCGCGGGCTTGGCCGCGACCCAGGTGTGCACGCCGAACAGCCCGCGCCAGCCGAACGCACGCGCCGCGTAGACCTGCACTACCGCCTCTCGCGTGACCGCGGGATCGGGCGCGCTGCCGACCGCCTCGTGGCTGGCGGTGCGCCAGTCGCCGCTGCGCAAGCTCGCGCAGCCGGCCGCGAGCGCGAACAGGCAGAGGGCTGCCGCCAACACCTTCTTCCCGGTCTTCTCCGCTGAATCCATGCGCGTACTTTACCGCGCCGGTTATGTGTTTTACGTATCGAGTTGTGACAGCCTGCGGCCGCCCGTAACATGGCCCGCACCATGGAACCCGTCGACCGCCTGCCCCTTTCCCCCGACATTTCGCGCGAATCCGTGCCGGTGCGCTGGCCGGAGGGCCACAAGTGCGCGGTCATGCTGACCTTCGATTTCGATGCCGAAACGATGTGGCTGTCGCGCGACACCACCAACGCGCAGCGGCCGGCGCTGATCTCGCATGGCACCTACGCGGCCAAGATCGCGATTCCGGAGATCCTGCGCGTGCTGAAAGAGACCGCGCTCCCGGCCACCTTTTTCGTTCCGGGCTGGACGGCAGAGAACCACACGGCGCGCGTGGCCCAGATCATCGAGGCCGGCCACGAGATCGGCCACCACGGCTACCTTCACTTCTGGCCCGAGCCCGACAAGCCGGCCGAGGAGGAGCGCGAGATCGAGCTTGGCCTCGAAGTGCTGCAGCGCCTCTTCAAGCTGACGCCGCGCGGTTATCGCTGCCCGGCCGGCGAGACGACCGACCGATTGATCGGCTTGCTGCAGAAGTACGGCTTCGCGTACGACAGCTCTTTCATGGACGACATCCACCCGTACGTGCACAAGCGCGCGGGCAAGAGCACAGGCGTGGTGGAGCTCCCGTGGCACTGGTCGCTGGACGACGTGCCCTTCACCGTCTACAGCCTGCGCGGCCAGCGCGCGATCCAGACGAACGAGCACATCCTGACGATCTGGAAAGAAGAGTTCCACGAGTACTACCAGCGCGGCGCGCTCTTCGACCTCATCATGCATCCGCAGGCCATCGGCCGCCCCTCGCGCCTCAAGCTGCTGCGCGATTTCATCGCTTTCGTGCGCACCTATCCCGGCGTGTGGTTCGCCACCGGCAGCCAGGTCGCCGACCATTTTTTGAAGAGCACCAGATGATTACGCTGATCGAACACGGCTGGGTCGTCCCGGTCGACGGCAAGCAGGCGCACATCGAGGACGGCGCGGTCGCGTTCGAGGACGGGCGCATCGTCGGCGTCGGGCCGACTGCGGAAATCGCGGCGAAGTTTCGCGCCGACGGCAGTCAGGTCAAACGGATCGACGCGCGCGGCAAGGCGGTGCTGCCCGGGTTCATCAACACGCACATCCACCTGATCGGCGGCCTCAACAAGGGGCTCACCGAAGATGTGCCGAAAAACGCGGCGGGGGTCTCGGGCGGCCTGTTCAAGATCGCGATGCCGCTGCACTACGTCTACGCGCAGGCGCCGGAGGTGTACTGGCTGGCCTCGATGCATGCGCTCGAATGCGTGAGGACCGGAACCACCACGGTCAACGAGATGGGCAAGTTCGAGCGCGAAGTCGCCAGGGTCGTCCGGGACGTCGGCTTGCGCGCAGTCATGGCCGAGAACATCCGCGACAGCGCGGTGGTCGACGTGCGGCCCGGCGTGGTCGAGCGCACGTTCGTGCCCTCGGACGCGGAGCGCTGCATCGAGGATGCGCTCGCCTTCATCGAAGAGTGGCATGGCAAGGCCGACGGCCGCATCACCTGCCGCTTCGGGCCGAACGCGCCCGACACTTGCGCGGAATCGACGCTGGTGCGCGTGAAGGAACTCGCCGACAAGCACGGCTTCGGGCTGCACACGCATCTCGCGCAGGTGCCCGGCGAGCGCGAATACGTCGTCAAGGCCCAGGGCCGCAGCCCGGTGAAGTACCTCGCGGATCTTGGCTACCTGAATCCCTCGCTGGTGGCAGCGCATTGCGTCTTCATGTCCGAAGAGGATGCGGAGATGTTTGCCGCAAGCGGCGCGCACATGAGCCACACCGCCTACCTGGTGGGCAAGCGCGGCTATTTCCCGCCGATGAAGACGCTGTACGCGAACAAGGCCTCCGTGGCCCTCGGCTCGGACTGGTTGTCCAACGACATGTTCAAGATCATGCGCTCGGCGATCCTGCTGGCACGCCAGCAGGCCGCTTCGGTCGCGGTGGTCGACGGGCCGAGAGCG
>CAZZDV010000375.1:0-2837 GCA_964652785.1 uncultured Bordetella sp. | reverse complement strand
GCAAAGTTCACCGGCAAATGAGCATCCACACATGAAGATCGAAATCCCGGCCCACATCCCAACCCCGTTTCCCGGATCGCGCCACGTCGTCGAACCCGGATGGATCGACTACAACGGCCACATGAACGTCGGCTACTACCACGTGGTCTTCGACATCGCGATCACGCCCTTCTTCGAGTTCCTCGGGCTCACCAAGGAGTTCCGCGAGAAGAACGGGTCAACCACTTTCGCGCTGGAGGCGCACGAGAATTTCCTGCGCGAGGTGAAGGAAGGCGACCCGCTGCGGTTCGAGGCGCGCCTCATCGATTTCGACGCCAAGCGCATTCACTACTACCACGAGATGTTCCACGCGACCGAAGGCTACCTCGCCGCGTCGATCGAGTGCCTGTCCTCGCACGTGTCGACCGAAACGCGACGGACCGCGCCGATGCCCGACGCGCTCCTGAAACGGCTCGCCGCAATCAAGGCCGCGCACGCGGCGCTGCCGCGACCCTGGCAGCTCGGGCATGTGATCCGGGCGGCCGGGTTGCCCAGCCGGTAGTCGCGATGGCGTTCGGAATCGATGACGAGTCGAAGGTTCGCAAGTGGTTTTTCCGGATCGCTTCGCTGGCCGCGCTTGTCGCCACGTTTGCCGCCATCGGCCATTACATGAGCCGGGGCGAAGCGTTCCCGGCGGGGCTGCTGGTTGTCATCGTCGTACCCATTGCGGTCCTGGTTTCCTGGAGCTGGACCGGGTCGGTCTTCACTTCGCTGGCGCGCGCCAAGCGTTACGTCGAAGGCGTGGAAGGCGACGTCCGGCACGAGTGGTACGCGTTCAAGGGCCAGCGGGTGCGCGTTTTCCTCGACGACGATCGGCAACCCTGGTTTGCGTTCAGCGAAATCGCCCAAATGCTCGATCTGCAAGCAGTGAGAAAACACTCCGGCATTACGGCCCGCAGGAGTGCGGGATCCCCGATTCAGCCCCGCAAACCTGCGTTTCGGAACGGGGACTGCGGCGCCTGATCAAATACAGCACGCATCGCGATGCCGGCGCGCTTGGCCTGTGGCTCGATCGCGAGGTACTAGGCGTGCTCAAGAACCGCGCCGATCGGTAGACCGCCTCGTCCGCGTGGCTCTCCGTGCCGCTACTTCCCGGGAATCTCTTCGCCCGTGGGACCTGAGTCTTCGCCTGCAAGCCACGCGGGAATGTCCCGCTGCCCGTGCAGCACGCGCCACACGTCGATATGGTCGGCATGCTCGACGTAAAAGACCAGGTGCGGAAAGCGTCGGAGGGGTCGAAAACGCAATCCAGGGAGATTCAACTCGTGCGCATAGCGCGTCGAACCGGCGGCAGGATAACGTGCAATATGGGCATAAGCCCTTTCCAACGCGACGATAAATCCCAGCGCAGCCTGCGCGGCGCTTTCGGCCAAATAGTGCTCAATTGCCTGCTCGACATCCCGGTTGGCGAGAGCCCTTGGGATGACGGGCCTGAATTTCACCGCCGGGCGCGTTTGCGGACGTGCGCTTTCAGCGCGTCGAAATAGTCTGCATCGGCCTGGCGCGCGGGACTCGATGAGGCCCCTTCGAGCAGCAGTCCGCGCAGGCGCAGCCGATCGGCGTCCTTGCGGATCAATTCGCGAACGTATTCGCTGCTGGTCCCGTAGCCACGGTTAGCCACCTGCTCATCGACGAAATCCTTGAGCGAATCGGGCAGGGAAATATTCATGGTGCTCATGGAGAGATCGTACGTGGCTTGGCAAAATTTGGCAAGAATCGGGCAAGATTCAGCCAGCGAGCATTGCCGCGAAGCGCCGCGGCAGAACGATCCGTGTGTGCCCTGCTCTCTTCATCGCAAGCAGCGGCTTGTCGCCGGTAACGAGGAAATCGGCTCCAGCCGCGATCGCCATCGCAAGCAGGTAGTCGTCGCCCGGGTCCGGCGCATCGCCCGCGCGCCTCAGGCGCTCGAGCAGGACGTCCGCTGAGCGCAACTCATTGACCATTCTGCCGATCGCACCGCGCGGAAGATAGGCGAGCAATTTCGGGTAACGCGCCGCACGCTTGAACTCTTCGATTTGCTCGGCACTCGTCACCAGCCGAAAGTGTTTCTTGCTCCACGCGTCGAGGATTTTCGCCGGCGGGCTGCTTTGCGTTCGAAGTGCGCTCAGCAGGACGTTCGTATCGAGGATGACGAGCACCGCTCAGGGGAGCTTGCGCGCGTAACCCACGGCTTCGCTCACCAGTTTTTCGAATCGCGCCTTCGACAACGTCCGTGTCCGCGCCCGGATCGCGGCGAGCGCCTCGGCCAGGCCCTCCCGGGTGCCGGCGTCCGGCCCCCTGCGCGGCTTTGCATTCGGGCGCGTTTCCGCCTCGAGCCGAGCCTGGACCGCTTGCTGCACGAACTTCGAGAGGTCGCCCTTGCGCCCGCCTGAACGCCCGAGGTGCGCGCGCAGCGCCTCGTCCGTTTCCTTCGATACCTTCAGGGACCAGCGAACCGCATTTTCCATGGCAAGCTCCTCAGGCACATAGACACATAGGTGGCTATTATGCCATTGGAGGCATCCTCGGCGGCCGCCGACAGGCCGCTAGAGGAGATACTTCTTCCCACCGCGGAGGGCACGAGTTCGTCGCCAAAGACCTGTGCCATTGCGTGCATCGCCCGCCAGCCCGTGCAGTGGCCCGGCGCCAGGAACTTGAGGCCGAACGTCTTCAAGTCCGCGATCGTCTGAGGGATGATCTTCTCGGTGATTCCGGACAGGTGCAGGCCTCCCATCACGCCATAAAGCGGGACATCGGGGAACGACGAGCGTGCGTGGTTCAGCACGTTGATCAGGCCCGCATGGGAGCACGCGGTGAAG
>CAZZDV010000374.1:232-2874 GCA_964652785.1 uncultured Bordetella sp. | reverse complement strand
CGGCGTTGCGCAAGGGGTCCACGCGGGGGATATCCGACATCAGTCGATCGAATTCAGCGCGGACCACCCCGTAGCACTCGCACGCGCCGTGCTCCAGGCCGTCGCGCTTCAACACCGAAATATGGCCGCGGCGATAGTCGATGATGCCCTCGTCGCGCAACCTGCCGGCGGCTTCGGTAATGCCCTCGCGCCGCACGCCGAGCATGCTGGCCACGAGTTCCTGCGTCATGACGAGCTGGCCCGAGGGCACGCGATCGAGCGTCGTCAGCAGCCAGCGGCACAACTGCTGGTCGACCGAGTGGTGGCGGTTACACACCGCGGTCTGTGTCATCTGCGTCATTAGCGCCTGTGTGTAGCGCAGCAACAGCCGCATCAGCGCCCCCGCGCGATCGAACTCCGCCTTGAGCTTGTGGCGATCGAGGCGATACGCGTAGCCGGCGGTCTGCACGACCGCGGAGCTGGAGGTCGTGTTGCCGCCCATGAAGAGCGAGATCCCGACCACGCCTTCGTTGCCGACCCCGGCGACCTCCGCGGAATCGCCGGACTCGATCACGTAATGCAGCGAGACGATGGCCGTCGTCGGGAAGTAAGCGTGGGTCAGCTGGTCGCCGGGCTCGTATAGGGAATCGCCGAGCTTCATCTGGGTGAACTCGAGATGCCGCGCGATGCGGTCGAACTCGGCCCGCGGCAGGGCGGCGAGCAGTCGATTCTGGTTCGGGCTGTGGACCGGGACGAGCGCCGGCTTCACGCGTGGCCCCGCGACGGGACCTGGTAAGTGGTCTCGACCCCGATTCCGCGGTAGCCGATGAAGCGCGCGGTCGCGCCGAACATCGGCTGGCCGCTGACGCGGAACCGCTTGCGGGAGCCGTCGAGGCTGACCCGGTTGAGCTCGAAATCGAGGAAGGGCTGCCGCGCATCGATGATGGCTTGCAGCATCGCGCGCTCGTGCTCGTCCCAGCCTTGCGTGACGTCGGCCTGGCTCACCGAGCCGGGCGCTGCGCGCACGCCGAGCATTTCCATCACGGGGCCGGAAGTCTTGGTGAATTCGCCTTTCTCGTCCTGCTCCCAGTACCAGTCGGACGCGAGCTCGGCGAGGCTGCGAAAACGGGCTTCGCTTTCGCTCAGCTCGGCCGTGCGCTCGGCCACGGCCTGCTCGAGCTCCCGGTTATGGGCGGCCAGTTTCTTGTAGAGCAACCGGACTTCGAGCATGTTGCGGATACGCGTGCGCACCTCGACGATGTCGAACGGCTTGGAGATGAAATCCCGCGCGCCCGCTTCGAGCGCCCGCAGCTTGTGGCCGGGCTGCGCCGTGATCACGAGCACAGGCAGGTAGGCGTCGGTGGGATCGGCCCTCAGTCCGTCCATGACCTGGAACCCGTCCATCTCCGGCATCTGCAGGTCGAGCAGGATCAGGTCGTAGGCGTGCTCCTTGTGGAGCGCACAGACTTCCAGCGGATTCATCGTCGAAGTCACGTTCTTGTACCCGGCGTTCTGCAGCATCTGCTCGAGCAGGAGAACGTTGGATTCCTGGTCGTCCACGACCAGGATGCTTGAATTTCGGATGGCTGATTCGTCGGGGATCACGAGGTCTCCGTGGCTGTTTGCGGGGTTTTGCTCGAGCGTGAATGGGCCAGGGCCGCGTCCAGCGCCTCCATGAACTGGCTGACCACGATCGGCTTGGTGAGGTAGTTGAAGAACCCGGCCTCGAGGGCCTTGTCGACGTCGCGCGGTACGGCGTTGGCGCTGAGCGCGATGATCGGGATATGGGCCGTGGCCGGGTCGAGGCGCAGGATCTGCATGGCTTCGATCCCGCTCAGGCCCAGCAGGTTGATGTCCATCAGGATGACTTCGGGCAGGTAGGCACGGGCGAATTCGATGCCGAGGTTCCCGTCGGCCGCCGAGAGCAGGCGCAGGTCCGAACGGCGCGCAACCAGCTGCTCGACCAGCTCGAGGTTGGCCGGGTTGTCCTCGACGTAGAGCACCGTGCGCAGCGGCGTGCCCGGCGGTATCGCGGGGTGCGCCAGCGCCTCGAGGCTCGCTTCCTGCTCGGAGAACTGCGGCACGGCGGAGAGCGCCAGCTCGATCCAGAAGACCGTGCCGACGCCGACCGAGCTGTCCACGCCGAGCGTGCCGCCCATGAGCTCGACCAGGCGCTTGGTCACCACCAGGCCGATCCCCGTGCCTTCCTCGGAGCTGTTTTCCCTGCCCAGGCGGTTGAACGGCTGGAAGAGCTGCGCAAGCTGCGCGGGCGACATTCCGGCACCAGTGTCGCGCACGCTGATCCGGATCATGCCGGGGACGTCCTGCGTGCATTCCACGTCGACCGACCCGCCGGGCTTGTTGTACTTGATCGCGTTGAATAAGACGTTGATGAGCACCTGCTTCACGCGCGTGCGGTCCGCGCTGACGTAAAGCGGCGTTTCGAAGCGCGGGAACTTCATGCCGATGCCGCGCTTGAGGGCCTGCGGCTCGATCATGGCGCGGCACTCGAGCATGACCTCGACGAGCGAAACCGGCTCGCGCGAAAGCGTGACGTTGCCCGATTCGATCAGCGAGAGGTCGAGGATTTCGTTGATCAGCTCGAGCAGGTACCAGCCCGCCTTCAGGATCTGCTCGAGGTTGCGCTTTTGACCGATCGTCGG
>CAZZDV010000374.1:0-222 GCA_964652785.1 uncultured Bordetella sp. | reverse complement strand
GCTCGTGGCTCATGCCGGAAAGGAAGTCGGATTTCGCTCGGTTGGCTTTTTCGGCTGCGGCAATCGCGCGGTTCAGCTCCGATTCGACGCGCTTGCGCTCCGAGTTGTTGGTGCCGATCAGCAGGTAGCCGATGACCTTGTCGGCATCGTCCCTTAGCGCGGTGACCGAGACGAGCGCCGGGAACCGGCTGCCGTCCTTGCAGATGTAGGTCAACTCGTAGA
>CAZZDV010000373.1:0-2900 GCA_964652785.1 uncultured Bordetella sp. | reverse complement strand
CGCCAGGACCACTCCCGGGATTGCGCCGAAATGCGCGTCGAAACTCAGAAGGGGCAATCGGTGCTGCCGCGCCAGGGCGGCAATCCAGAGGTCGTTCGTGGGGATCGGCAGGCCGAGCTTGCGCAATGCGACGAACACATCGGCATAGTGCTGCGCGGTCTTTTCGTCCGGCTTCATCAGATGCACACGCGGCGAGCCCATGAACCGCGCGAGCTCTTCACGGTTCTTCTGCGCTCGAGAGCCCGCCGCAAAACCGGCAAGCAGTTCGGCGAGTACGATGAGGGGCAGATGGAGCTCGTGCGCGGTGCGCAACGCACGCACCGTCCCTGGCTCGCCGCGCATGAAAGCGCTGTAGGCATTGGTATCGACGATGAGCGCGGTCACGGCCGTTTGCGGATCTTGCCGGCGGCATTGCGTCTGGCCCTGGTTTGCGCCTTTGGTCCCGGCAACCCGGCCCACAATCCGGCGTCGGTTTCCGCGAAAGGCGCGACCGCGGCCTCGAACGCCTTTGATTCCGATTTGGACCAGGTCCCCGCAAGGGTGTCCAAGTCGTCGAATGGCTGGCTGCCCGCTGCGTAGTGTTCCTGCAACGTCACGACGATCAGGTGGTTCACGCTGACCTTGCGCCGCCGGGCCGTGGTCTTGATCCGCGAGAGCGTCGAGGCATCGAGGTCCCGCAGGCTGATGTTCGGCATGTCAGTGTCCTCTGCTATCAGTTTGGAGAATGATATCGCAAACGGCATCCCTGGCGGAAGCTTGCCGAGTCCCCACCTGGCAAGTGATGATTGGGCAAATCCGCCCTACGACAAGGAGCACACTCATGGCCGACCAGCCCCCTGGCGGGCCCATTCCCGTGCCGACCCCTGAGACGAAGCACTTCTGGGAGGGCACGCGCTCAGGCGAATTGCGCCTTCAGCGCTGCGGTGCGTGCGAGAAGGCGTACTTTCCGCCCCGGCCGTTCTGCCCGAAGTGCGGCTCGCGCGATGTCGCGGTGTTCAAGGCGAGCGGCAAGGGTACGCTGCACAGTTATGTGATCCACCATCGCCCGACGCCCGGATTCACGCCGCCGTACTCGATTGCGGTCGTCGAGCTCGAAGAGGGCCCGCGGATGATGACCAATATCGTCGGCGTGCCGCAGACCCCTGAAGCGCTGGTGCTCGACATGCAAGTGAAAGCCGTGTTCGAGAGGAAGACCGACGCCATTTCGCTGGTGCATTTTTCCCCGGAGGCGCAATGAAGCCGGGCAGCGTCGCGATCGTCGGCGCGGCGGAGACGACCGAGCTCGGCGTCGTTCCGCATCTCTCCCAGATCCAGTTGCATGCCGACGCGGCGCTGAATGCGCTCGCCGATGCGGGCCTCAGGCCGCAGGACATCGACGGCGTGGCCACCGCAGGCAATACACCGACGGAAATTGCTTACTATCTTGGCATTAGTCCCAACTGGGTGGACGGTACTGCCGTTGGCGGATGCTCGTTCATGCTGCATGTGCGGCACGCGGCGGCGGCGATCAGTGCTGGACTTTGCAAGACCGTGTTGATTACGCACGGGGAAAGCGGGCGCTCGCGCGTTGGTGCGTTGCCGCGCACGATCCCGCCTTCGAGCCTGCAGGGACAGTTCGAAGCGCCCTATGGCATTTTCGGACCCCCATCTCAATTCACGATCCCGGTGCTGCGCTTCCTCAAGGATCGCGGCATGACCGAGGAGCAGCTTGCGATGGTTGCGGTGGTCCAGCGCGAGTGGGCGGCGAAGAATCCGCGCGCGCTCTACAAGAATCCGATCACGGTCGCCGATGTGCTGGCCTCGCGCATGATCGCGTATCCGTTTCGCATCCTGCAATGCTGTGTGGTGACCGACGGCGGCGGCGCGCTGATCCTCACCAGCGCCGATCGCGCGAAGGATTTCCCGAAGAAGCCGGTCTACATCCTGGGCACCGGCGAGAGCGTGGAGACGCCGATGATCAGCCAGATGGAAGACTTCGGCAGCTCGCGCGCTTTCCGCGTTGCGGGCAAGCGAGCCTTCGAATCGGCGGGCATCAGGCATTCGGAGGTCGACCACCTGATGATCTACGACGCGTTCGCTCACCTGCCGCTGTACGGGTTGGAGGATCTCGGCTTCGTCGGCCACGGCGAGTCGGGGGCCTTCATCGCCGAGCGCAACACGGCGCCGGGCGGCAAGCTGCCGATGAACACTAACGGCGGCGGGCTCTCGTACACGCACACCGGGATGTACGGCATGTTCGCGCTGCAGGAGAGCGTGCGCCAGGTGCGCGGTATCGCGCCCGCTCAGGTGCCGGGTGTGGAGGTCGGCGTGTGCCACGGCGTGGGCGGCATGTTCGCGGCCAGCGGGACGGTCGTGATATCGAACGTCCGGCCCTAGGACAATGCTGCCAAGTTATAGGCTAGGACAAGGCTGGGAGCGGCTTCCAAGCCAAAATACTGACATTGGAGGAGGCGGGATGGGCGACCCGGTCGACCTCTTCTGCAGCCCCTTTTGCAGTCCCGACTACGACTACGTCAGCGGCCAGGCCCTGGTCGTCAACCGAGGCGCCTAAGTTCGGTGGCGAACGGATAAGGATCCGGAACCCGCGCATACTGGGCCGGATCGGGGTGCCTTGACGGGTGCCCCGACCGAGCCGGTTTACTGTGCCTTCTCGCGCCCACGGGCGCGGGATCCGCCCCAGGGTCCTTTCGCGGTGTCTAGGAGGCATGATCATGTCGGCAACCACTACCCGCCCTGCGGCCATCGGGGGCGCCAGCGAGCATGGTCGGCACGAAACCCTGCTCAAGACCGGCGCGCTGCAGGACGCGATCTTCAACAGCGCGAACTTCTCCAGCATCGCCACCGACGCCAAGGGCGTCATCCAGATTTTCAACGTCGGCGCCGAGCGCATGCTGGGCTAC
>CAZZDV010000372.1:0-2915 GCA_964652785.1 uncultured Bordetella sp. | reverse complement strand
GCGGCCCAGGTGGCGACTTCCTGCTTGAGCAGGCGCGAGAATTCTTCCGGCGTGTTGCCCATCGGCTCTGCGCCCTGCTCGACGAGTTTATGGCGGATGTCCGGCGAACTGGCGGCCAATCGAAGGGTCAATCTCATCGTGCGTCTCCAAATCGATACAGTTTCGCGGCGTTGGTCGCAAACAGCGGCTCGCGCACCGAATCGTCGGGCAGCCAGCTGTCGAGCTGGTCGACGAGGTCGGCGTCGTTCGGCATATTCGAAACCATGCCCGGATGCGGCCAGTTGGTGCCCCACACGCAGCGATCCGGCCGCGCCGTCAGCAGGGCCTGCACCAGCGGGCGCATGTCTTCGTTCCCCGGCGTCCCCGTGTCCGAGAGCCGGTACCAGCTCGAGATCTTGGTCCAGCAGTCGTCCCGCTCGGTCAGCAGGCGGCGGATCACGCCGAAGCCCGGCGAGTTCACGCCCTCGGACCCGCGCACGCGGCCGAGATGGTCGAACACCAGCGGCACCGGGCAGCGGCGCAGGCGCGGCTCGAGCTCGACCCAGTCCGAAGATCTTGCGACATTGATCTCCAGGTGCCAGCCGTAGGGCGCGATGCGCTCGGCGAGGGATTCGAGCATCGCAGTGGTGGCGCCGCTGGGAAACTGGTCCATGAGCCGGGCTCCGCGAAAGCCCGAAGCGCTCAGGCGCTCGAGCTCGGCGTTCCCGATCCCGGGCCGGATCGCCGCGATGCCGAGGAAGCGCCCCGGATGCTCGCGCAGGAAATCGAGCGTGATCGAGTTGTCGAAGCCGTACGGCGAACCGTGCACCTGCACGCCCCTGGCCACGCCGAGCGCTGCGTGGAGTTTCAGCCAGGCTTCGCGCGTGCACGGGGGCGGGGTGTAGCGCCGGTCCGCAGCGAGCGGGTAGCGCTCGAAGCGATCGAAGAGATGCGCATGGCAGTCGATTGTGCCCGGCGGGAGCGCGCGTTTCGGGGCGCGCAGCTCGGCGTCCGGGGCCGGCACTTCGGCGCCGCTCATTCGATGACGATGTTGCTTTCCCTGGCGAGGACGCGCCACTCGATGAGCTGCTGGCCGAGCCCCTCCATTGACGCGATCGCTGCGATCGTCAGTATAATCGTTGCGTCCAACCGGAATTTTTTCACCGCGTTTATCCTCCGTCTCGCGTACTGTAACCTATCCCGTTTACGAGGGACTTCATGCCTGCGGACCGCTATGGACTCGAATTGTCGACCGCTTCGCAAGCGGCGCGCGACGCCTATGTCGAGGGTGTCGACCTTTTCCTTTCCGCCAATCTCGGATCCGAAGACGCATTTCGCCGAGCCCTGGCGGCCGACCCGGGCTTCGCGCTCGGGCATGCCGCGCTGGGACGCACGCTGCAGCTCTACGCGAAGATCGACGAATCCAGGACCAGCGTTGCGCGCGCACGCGAACTCTCGGCAACCCTCCCGCGCAGGGAGCGCGCCAACGTCGAAATGCTGGCCGGCCTCGTGGATGGAAAGGGGCCCGCACCGCTTGCGTTTGCGCGCGAGCACCTGGCCGAATTTCCGCGCGACGTGATGGTGCTCGCGCCCTGTACCGGCGTGTTCGGCCTGATCGGGTTTTCGGGCCGCCCCGGGCGGGAGCAGGAGCAGGCCAGGCAGATGGAAGAGCTCGCCGGCGTGTATGGAGATGACTGGTGGTATCTCTGCACGCATGCATTCGCATTGAGCGAAGTCGGACGCATCGACGAAGCACGCAAGCTCATCGACCGCTCGCTCGCGATCTACCCGCGCAACGCGCATGGCGCGCATGTCTATTCGCACGTGCTGTACGAGAACGGGGAGGACGCGGCGGGGCTGGCCTACCTCGCCGAATGGATGAAAGACTTCCCGCGCGACGCGCAATTGCATTGCCACCTGAGCTGGCATATCGCGCTCTGGCAGCTCGAAGCCGGCCGCATCGATGAAGCGCGGCGCGTCTACGAGAAGGCCGTGCGCCCGGGGCGGTCGTGGGGTCCGCCGATCAACACGCTGTCGGATTCGGCCTCGTTCCTCTGGCGCTCGCAGCTCAAGGGCCACCAGAACAGCAGCGCGCTGTGGAAAGAGATCCGCGACTACGCGCTCAAGGAATTTCCCAAGGCCGGCGTGACGTTTGCCGATGTGCACAGCGCGCTGGCCTTTGCTGGGTCGGACGATGGCGATGCCTTGCAATCGCTGGTGATGCAGCTGCGGGAGCGCGAGCGCGCCGGCAAGCTCGCCGCCGGCCCGATCGTGCCCGCGCTGGCCGAGGCGTTCGGCGCGTTTGCCAGCAGCGACTGGAGTTCGGCCGTCAAGTCGATCGAGCCCCTGCTCGGGGAGCACGAGCGCATCGGCGGCAGCCGGGCGCAGCGCGACCTCATCGAATGCACGCTCATGGCCGCGCTGGCCCGGGCGGGACGGGGCGCCGATGCCGGCCGCCTCGCAGTGCGGGGCGCGCGCAAGCGTAGCGTCGCGGCCGCCTGATGCCGCGCACGCCGCATTTCCCGCTCGACCCCGAAGAGCTCGGCGCGGGCCGCGCTGCTCGTCTCGAGCGTTACGGAATGCTTTTCAAACAAGCCGGAATCAAAGCGGAGTAAACACAGGAATGGACGTGCGTGCAGCGGTGGCATTCGAGGCAGGGGCGCCTTTAAGCATCGAAACGGTGAAGCTCGAAGGCCCGCGGGCAGGCGAAGTGCTGGTCGAGGTCAAGGCCACGGGCATCTGCCATACGGATGAATTCACGCGCTCGGGCGCCGACCCGGAAGGCCTCTTTCCCGCGATTCTCGGCCACGAGGGCGCGGGCATCGTGGTCGACGTCGGGCCGGGCGTCACCAGCCTGAAGAAAGGCGACCACGTCATCCCGCTCTACACGCTGGAATGCCGGCAGTGCAAGTCGTGCCTTTCTCGCAAAACGAATC
>CAZZDV010000371.1:0-2930 GCA_964652785.1 uncultured Bordetella sp. | reverse complement strand
TGGCAGTATTTACCCGGCACTCTTCGCCTCGCCGATGTGCTTCTCAAGCGCCTTGAAGAACCTTCCCACCATGTACTTCGCAACGCCCGAAAGCACGCGCTGGCCGACGCCGGCGACCACTCCGCCGACCTCGGCGCTGCCTGCATAGCGCAGCAGCGTTTCGTTCTCGCCCTTGGGCTCGAGGTCGAACGCGGCGCTGCCTTTCATGAAGCCGATCGACCCTTGGCCTTCGACGGCCAGCACGTAATGCTCCGGCTCGCGCTTCTCGGTGATCGCCACGCTGCCCATGTATTCGCCGGAGACATTCGCCACCTGCAGCTTGAGGCCCATCTCGTACTTGTCCTCGCCGATGGCGCGCACCGCGTTGCAGCCGGGAATCGTCTTCGCCAGCACGTCGGGGTCGTTCAGCAGCCGCCAGAGGTCCTTCTGGCCGACCGCCAGCGTCTGCTCGCCCTTGAGTTCGAGCGCCATGTCAGGGCCTGCACCAGCAGTCGGCGCGCACTCGGAACACGCCCTTGGCGGTGCCGCCGAGCATGGCTTTCCTTTCGGCTTCGTCCACGTGCGCATCATGAATCAGTTTCTGCGGCTCGAGATCGCCGATCGGGAAAGGCATGTCGGAGCCGAGCATGACTCGGCCGTTGCCGGCCTTGCCCGCGAGGAATTCGAACGCGTCCCGGTCGAACACGATGGAGTCGAAGTACAGCGCCTCGAATCCCTTGCGCGGGTCGGCGTACTTGCCCTGCGAAATCGTGAAGTTGCGCGCGAGGCGCCCCAGCACGTACGGCAGAGCAGCGCCGCCGTGCGAGATCACGAGCTTCACCCCGGGATACTTGAGCAGGTGGCCCGAGTGCAGCAGCCGCGCGACCGCAATCGACGTATCCGCCACACGCCCGATCGCGTTCACGAGGTCGTAGTCGGCCAGTCGCGGCTCGCCGCAGAGGAACATCGGATGCAGGAACACGCCGGCCTTGCGCTCGGAGGCCGCCTGCCAGAAGGGATCGAGCCCCGGATCGTCGAGGTTGCCGCCCTGCCCTTTGGGGAGCGTGCCGATCATCAGGCCGCCGAAGCCCGACTCGATCGCCTCGCCGAGCACCTGCGCGGCGAGCTTGCCGTCCTGAAGCGGCACGGTCGCGAGCGGCGTAAAGCGCGTCTGCGCCTCGAGTTCTTCTTTCATGCAGGCGTTGATGAAGCGGCTCCACGCGAGGCCCTCCTCGGCGGGCAGCTCGTAGCCGAAGCTGTCGAGCCATCCGCCGACGAGCTGGTGGTCGATGCCGTTCTTGTCCATCCACGCAACGCGGTCGGCGAGGTCCGAGAGCCTTGGCATGATCGGCCGCGTGAGCTCGCCGCCGGGAAACTGCATGCGGTTGGCCGCGCCCTCGCGCTTCAGCGTGACCGAGGGGAATTTTGGATGCTCCGCTTCGAAGCGCTCGAACAGCAGCTTCGGGATGTAGTGCGCATGGATGTCGATGATCATCTGGCTTGCCTTGTGGTTGCCTGGATCGATTGTGCGCCGGCAATCCGGCCGAACACGAGCGCGCGCAGGACCGCGACCGAGTTCGGCGCGGCCCCATGGAAATGCCCGGTGATCTCGCCTGCCGCATGGAGCCCCGGGATCGGACCGCTCGCGCCGAGCACTTGGGCCGAGTCGTTGGTGGCGACGCCCCCGAACGTATAGGCAATCGCGCCCACCAGCGGCCAGGCGAGAAACGGCGGGTGGTCGAGCGCTCGCGCCCAGTTCGATTTCGGCGGCAGGAGCGTGGGCGAGGCCTCGAGCCCGTCGGCGCGCGTCGCGTCGAAGATCGAGCCATCCCCGGCGCAGGCCGCGTTGTATCCCGCGACAGTCTTGCCGAGGACGGCGGGCGCGATGCCGATGAGCCCGGCAAGGGCCTCGATCGAATCCGCCTTCACCGGCGGGACCTCGGACCGGATTGCGCGCTCGTAGCCCGCGATGTCGAGCACGCGCGAATCGAGGATCGCCCAGGCCTTGCGTTGCGGCGTCCCGAAGTGGATCGCGCGCGAGAATTCTTCCCAGGTCTCATGCACCAGCCCGCGGCCTTCATCGAAGAAGCGCCGGCCTCCGGTGTCGACGACAATGCCGTACGGGTAGACGAGCACCACGGGCGCCGGCCCGCTGCTGCGCGGGTCGACCGGCTCGCTGTGCATGCCGCGCCAGTCGCCCGCGCCGAGCGCGCCGGCTTCGAGCGCCATGCGGATTCCGTCGCCTGCGTTGAAAGCGGAACCTGCCGAGATCGGTTGAAGGGACTCGGCACCCTCGCCGAGGTGCTCGCGCAACATCGAAGGGCTCCCTTGGAACCCGCCGCTTGCGAGCACCACTGCATTCGCCGCAATTGGAAGCGCAGTCCCGTCGGAGCGCTGTGCTTCGATGCCTTCGATGGCTCCGGTTCTCCCGCGAACCAGTTTCCCCGCGCGGCAGCCGTAGTGAAATTCGACCCCCGCCAGGCGTGCCGCCTTCGCCAATGCCGAGACGATCGCCGCACCACCGCCCACCGGCTGGATCCGCGGCGGCCCCTTGCTGAGGTAGTAGCCGGGCGAATGGAATTGCACGCCGTGGTGCTCGACCCATTGCACGGCGGCAGGCGCTTGTTCGGCGAGCCGGCTGAAATACGCGCGGTCGCCCAGCCCCGCGCTCGCCTCCATCATGTCCGCGACGAAGTCCGGCGCAACCTCGCCGGTGGATTTCATGCGCATGTTCGACGGGCTCCAGCGCGTTCCGCCGCCGGCCTCGAGCTCGGCCGAGCGCTCGAGCACGACGATGCGCGCGCGCGGATTCGCCTCCGCGGCCGCGAGCGCCGCGGCCAGCCCCGCCGCTCCGTGACCGACGACGGCGAGGTCGCAGGCCAGCTGCATCGTCGCCCGTGCACCGATCAGTTGGCCTTGATGTTGGCGTCCTTCACCAGCTTCGCGTTCGA
>CAZZDV010000370.1:0-2936 GCA_964652785.1 uncultured Bordetella sp. | reverse complement strand
GCCCCCTGCATTGCCGCCGCATCGACGCCGCGCGCCCCCCCTGAAACTACGGCGATTCCTTCGCGGGCGCATCGGGCGGCAACGTCGCGGGCGAAATCGAGCTCGGACTCGGTCGCATTGCGCGAACCGACGATGGCGAGCCCGCCGACATCCAGCAATGACGTGTCGCCCGCGCCGAACAATAGCGCCGGCGAATCCTGGCCGAGCTTCTTCTTGAGCCGTCGAGGATAAACGTCATCGCTGCGTGAAACGATCCACAAGCCGCTGCGCAGCCATTTCTCGCTCGCCAACGCCATTGCCGTGCCACGCTTGAGCAACGCGCCAACGCGCCCGGGTTCGAGCCTCGCCTCGACCAGTTCGGCAAGTGAAAGGTCTTCCAGCAAGCTCCCGGGACGCATCTGCCTTTCGCGCAGCCATTTGGTCAGGCGAGCGTATTCACCCGCAGTCAAAGGATCGGCGCCGCTGCCGCGATCGCCGAACCGGCCGCAAAGGAGCAGGACCGCCTGGGTATCAGCGGAGAGGTCGCTGGTACTCATTCAGGCGACGCGGAAGCAAGAGCAAAAGGAAATACCGGCCCGCTGCCGGCTTCGCGCAGCAAGGAGGCTGCGACGCTCAAGGTCCACCCCGAGTCCACCACGTCGTCGATGAGCAGGACCGGTCCGGCCAGCACGGATGCCCTGTCCACGGCAAATGTCCCGTCGAGATTGCGGCACTGGTGCACTGAGTTCTCCATGTCTTTTTGTGGCTGCGTTTCGCGCGTCTTACTGATCGGAAGTTCGTCCATCCGGTCGGCCAGCCAGGCAAGACGCGAAGCCGCGCCCGGCATGCGCAACACCTGCAATTTCAATGTATCCCGAACCAGCGGCCCGCGCTGGATCAACAGGCGTGCACCCAATTGCGCGCGAATGTCGTCCACCACCCGCCGGTTTGCGGTCGCAGTGGTCGCCAGTACTGCCACGTTGTCGGGTATTTGCCGAATGACACCGACGATTCGACGGTAGTCGGGTCGAAAGTCGTGCCCCCAATCGGAGATGCAATGCGCTTCGTCCACCACGAGCAACGCAATGCGACCGGCAATCGGCAGCAGCACGTCCTCGACGAATCCGTCGTTGGCCAGGCGTTCCGGGGAAATCAGGAGCAGATCGATCTCATCGGCACGCAGCGACTGCGCGATCCGTCCCCACTCCTCCCGATTGGAAGAATTGATCGTCGCTGGACGCAGGCCGAGCCGTTCGGCGGCTTCGATCTGATTGCGCATCAAGGCAAGCAGCGGCGACACAATGACGGCCGGACCCGAGCCCGCATCCCGCAGCAGCCTGGTGGAGACGAAATACACCATGCTCTTGCCCCAGCCGGTGCGCTGCACCACCAGCATGCGGCCATGCCGATTGACGAGTTGATCGATGGCTTCCCATTGGCCGGCACGAAACGACATACCGGCGTCGCCGGTGGCCCGGCGAAGCAAGTCTTCGGCGTGCGCGCGATCGACCAAGGTCAGAGATCGGGCAAGCCGTCGTCATCCAGATTGGGCAGCGCGGCAATCGACTCCAACTGGGGCAGCGCTTCCTCGCCTATGCCCTGCAGGTCGCCGACGATCGAAACCGTACCCGCCATCATTTTGGAAAGTTGCTTCTCCCGTCGGCTCCAGTGTTTGATCGTCGCGCGCTTCTCCGACTCCAGATCCGCCTGCATAGTCGCAAAGCCTTCAACAATGGCCTTCAGCTTGTGCGCAAACTGCGGGCTGCAGATGTAGTCATAGAGCAGCTCCATTTTCTCGTTCTTGCCGACATTCGCCTGGCGTTGCTTGTGGACTTCGATCAGGGTCGTGCGTAGCGCCTCGGCAACGGGGCGGACCGAAGAAAACTTCGTGATCCAAACGTCTTCCTGCCTGGTAAAGGAATGCTGGATGTCCTTGGGCATCACGGCGGTCACCAGAACTGCAATCTCCGCGCCGACCGCGCGCTGGTCCTCTTTGAGTTTGGAAAGCCAGCCCTGCTGCCAGCCTTTGGTCTGCTTGGCTTCCCACACGATCGTCCCGCAGACCTGGCCGGAAGGCGAACAAACGCGCTGGAGCAGGTCGGCGCCGCGAATACCTTTCGGCACCTCCTCAATTCGGTCATGCGGAAACGCACTGCCGAGGAGGCTTTCAAGCCCCGCCTCGAGTGTCTCGCCCTGGATCTGCTGTGAACCCTGCTCGAGCTTGCGCTTCAGGTCTTCCGCTTCGCGCCGCGCCTGTTCGAGCTGCTCCTTCATTTGGCCGATTTGCCGATCGGCATTCGCATTGGCGGCGATGCGCTCCACCTCTGCGATCTTCTTGCATTCGTCGTCGAGTTTGCGCTGGTACTCCAATTCCGCGCCGTTCTTTGCATCCTCCGCTTCACGCAGCTTCTTTCGAAGATCGAGTTCCCCCTGGCGCGCCTTTTCCAGCGCCGCTGCCTTGGCGGCATTGTCGTCACGGACGGACTTGAGATCAGTTTCAAATTCTTCCCGGGCCGACTTCTTCGTGTCCTCGCGGACCTTTTCGATCTGCTCTCGGGTTTCTTTGGCGGCGCGCTGCGCATCGGCCAGTTCAATCTTTAATGCGTCGAGTCGCTTCGCCGCATCTTTTTCTGCGCGCTTCCTGGCCTCGGCCTCGAGCTCGGTTTTTTGGTCGGCGAGAGATTTTGCAAAATCATCCGCGTACTGATCGATGGTCTGCGAGGAAATGCCTTCGCGCAACGCGAATTCATGTTTGCACTCGGGGCAGCGCACTTTGACGTTGGCATCGACTACGATCTTCGAGTCCATCGATTTATTTCCCCAATCTATTCGTACATGAGAACGTCGAAGCCACCGGCCAGCGCCTTCACCGAAGACGGGGGAGTCAAGACGTTCAGCGTCAAGCCTTCTTGAGCTCTTGTGACTGTGCCGTATTCCCCTTCCGTCCACTCTTTCAC
>CAZZDV010000369.1:0-2972 GCA_964652785.1 uncultured Bordetella sp. | reverse complement strand
AGGAAGCCGGGAATGATCGCCGCGGCGTACAGCTTGACGACTGAAAGACCGGCCATCGCGCCGTAGACGATCAGCATGATCGACGGCGGGATCAGGATGCCCAGGCAACCGCCCGCGCAGACCACGCCGGCGGCCAGGCGCGTGTCATAGCCGGCCTTGACCATCTGCGGGAAGGCGAGCATGCCCATCAGCGTCACCACCGCGCCGACGATGCCGGTCGCCGTCGCAAACAGCGCGCAGGTGGCGAGTGTCGCCACGGCGAGCGAGGCGGGAACCCCCTTGAGCGCGATCTGCAGGCTCCTGAACAGGCTGTCGAGGATGTTCGCGCGCTCGACCAGGTAGCCCATCAGCAGGAACAGCGGGATCGACACCAGTGCATCGTTGTTCAGCACCGTGAACGTGTTCTGCGTGAGCAGGTAGAAGACGCGGCTGTCGAAAAATGCCGTCCCGGCCTGGAAGTAGGCGTAATAGCCGAACCCCACGCCCAGCGCCATCAGCGTAAACGCGACCGGAAAACCGATCATGATCGCGAAGACCAGGATCCCGAGCATCGCCAGGGCTACACCGGGATCGCTCATGCCGGGGCTCCTTCCGCAGCCCGCTTGCGGGCCGCTTCGGCCAGGATCTGGTTTTCGAGCTCTTCGACGTCATGCATGCGCGCGGTCCACTGGCCGTCGCGCAGGCACTGTGCGCAACGCAGCACTTCGGCCAGTCCCTGCAGCACCATCAGGCCGGCCCCGATCGGGATCATCATCTTGAGCGGCCAGATCGGCATGCCCGCCGGGCTGTTGACGCTCACCTCTCGCAGCCTGAGCGACTCCACGCCATAGCCCCAGCCGGCATAGACGAGGGCCAGGATGCCCGGAAAGAAAAACACCACGTACAGCGCGAGCTCGACGCTTGCCTGGGTGCGGTCCGACCACAGCCGGTAGAACATGTCGGCGCGCACATGTCCGCCGCGCGACAGCGTGTAGGCGCCGGCCATGTAAAACACGGCACCGTACATCAGGTAGCTCAGGTCGAATGCCCAGCTGGTCGGGTCGTCGAGCACGTAGCGCACGAACACCTCGTAGCAGGTGCCAAACGTGACGATGATGATGCACCAGGCGAACGCATGCCCGATGGTCTTGTTCAGCTGGTCGATCGCGTAAATCACGCGCTGCATGGCTCGGATCCGGAGAGAAAATAAAATGGGGCTCCACCCGAAGGTGGCGCCCCAGTCATCAAAACCGCAAGAGAGCCCGGTTCAAACCGGGATCTTGGTCTTGAAGATGTGCTCGTAGCCGAGCTTGTAGTCCGCCTCATTGATGAACATGTAGTAGGCGACGCGCTTGGCCCACGCCCGCTGCGATTCGACCACCTTGGCGAAAAACGGGTCTTCCTTCGACAGCTTTGCGGTGATCACGTCCCAGGCCTTGAGTTGTTCGGCCATGACCGATTTCGGCGTGCGGATTACGTTGACCTTGTGCTTGTCTTTCAGGTCCTGCAGGTCGCGCGAGTAGTTGTCCATCGCGGTCCACCAGTTGGAGGAGCTGGCGGCCTCGGCGGCGTACTGCAGGATCGCCTGAAGGTCTTTCGGGATGGTCGCCCACTTCTTCTTGTTGAAGGCGATCTCGAAGAACTCCATCGCCTGGTGGTAGCTGCCCATCATGTAATTCTTGATCACATCCTGGGCGCCGAAACGCATGTCGGAGGTCGGGTTGTTGAACTCGAACGCGTCGATCACGCCTTTCTCGAGCGCCGGGATGATTTCGCCGCCGGGCAGCTGGGTCACCTTGGCCCCCATCTCCTGGAACAGGTCCGCCGCCAGGCCGACCGTGCGGTACTTGAGGCCCTTGAGCTCTTTCGCGTCCTTAATCGGCTTCTTGAACCAGCCCAGCGGCTGGGTCGGCATCGGCATGACGAAAAAGCCCACCACGTCCAGATTGATCTTGGCGAGCAGTTCGTTGTAGAGCGCCATGCCGCCGCCGCGATGGATCCAGGCCAGCGTCTGGGGCGCATCGCAGCCGTTGATCGGGCCGGAGCCGAACAGCGAAGCCACCTTCGACTTGCCGTACCAATACACCGGCACCCCGTGGCTGGCATCGAGCACGCCCTTGCTGGTCGCATCCATTACTTCGAAGGGCTTTACCACCGCGCCGGCGACCAGATAGTCGATGCGCAGGCGCCCGCCGGCCATTTCGTTAACGCGCTTTACGTATTCCTCGGCCATCTCGTTGAAGATGTCCTTGGCGCCCCATGCCCCCTGCATCTTGATCACTATGGGCGATTGGGCCCTGGCGATCATCGGGAAGCCGAGGGTGGCGGCCCCGGCGGTGGCCGCGGCCGCGCCGGTCAGGAACTTGCGGCGTGAAGCGGCGGCGCGTGAGTTAACCGGCAACGCAACCGGCAATGCATCCGGCTTGGTCTGCTTTGACATTGTTTGTCTCCTGTCTCGATTATTGGCGTGGGGCTATTGGCGCCCTTCGATCGCGGGAATGAAGCCGGACGATTCTAACCTCCGCTCATGGCGGCCGCAATCCCGGCGCCGGGTGGCGCGCTCAGCGGATCGGGGGTACCTGGCGGCCGCCGTCAGGCAGGCTCATGGCAGCATTTTGGCAGGACAGCCGCTGGCCGCGCGGGGTGCCTGCCGAAAATGGCAGTGTTTCGCGGTCAGGTCCGCAAGGCTGCGAGCACCTCGTCCAGCATCTTCTTCGCATCTCCAAACAGCATGCGATTGTTCTCTTTGTAGAAGAGCGGATTGTCCACGCCGGCATAGCCCGAGGCCATGCTGCGCTTCATGACGACCGAGGTTTGCGCTTTCCAGACCTCCAGCACCGGCATGCCCGCGATCGGGCTCGAGGGATCGTCCTGCGCCGCGGGGTTCACGATGTCGTTCGCGCCAATGACCATCGCGACGTCGGTGGTGGGGAAGTCCTCGTTGATCTCGTCCATTTCCATGACGATGTCGTAGGGCACCTTGGCCTCGGCCA
>CAZZDV010000368.1:0-2989 GCA_964652785.1 uncultured Bordetella sp. | reverse complement strand
CGTGCAGGGCCAGCTCGACATCCCGCTAAACGATGTAGGGCGCGCCCAGGCGCGCGCCACGGCCACCGCGCTGGCCGGCCATGACTTCACCGCGATCTACTGCAGCGACCTCACGCGCGTGCGCCAGACGTGCGAGCCGGCGGCGAGGAAGTTCGCGCTGCCGGTGACTTACCTGGCCGAGCTGCGCGAGCGCCATTACGGCATGTTCGAGACGCTGACGTACGTGGAGGTGCGCGAGAAGTTTCCCGAGCAGTACGCGCGGTTTCGCGACAAGGATCCGGATTTCGACTTCGAGGGCGGCGAGACGCTGCGCCGGTTCAACGACCGCTCGCTCAAGGCGATCGGCAACCTGATCGCGCGCCACTCGGGCGAGGAGATCCTCGTGTTCACCCATGGCGGCGTGCTCGAGATGGTCTACCGTCATGCGCAGGCCGTGGGGCTTTCCTCGCCGCGCGATTTCGAGATCCCGAACGCGGGCATCAACTGGATCGAAGTGACCGCGGACCAGTGGAAAGTCTGGGCCTGGGCCGAGGTCGCGCATCTCGAGGCCGCGCTGGACGACCTCAAAGAACCGTAAGTCACTCCCGGAGGCTTCGATGGCACGACACACCGCATACCTTCCTCATGGCGTCATCCCGGCCGTGCTGCTGCCCTTCTTCGAGGACCTGTCGATCGACGAGGCCTCGTTCCGCTCACATCTTCGCGACGTGACCGCCACGGAGGGCATCTCGGCGATCACGATCAACGCGCACTCGACCGAAGCGGCCTCGTGCACGTTCGAAGAGCAGAAGCGCGTTCTCGAAATTACGCAGGACGAGGTCGGCGCGCGCGTGCCGATCGTGCACGGGATCTATGCCGAAGGCAGCCTCGAGGCGGCGCGCATCGCAAGGATGGCGGCCGAAGGCGGGGCCTCGGCGCTGCTCGTGTTTCCGCCCGGGCCGTTCACCATGGGCCAGCGGCCGGAAATGGTCATCGAGCATTTCAGGCGCGTCGCCGATGCGGGCGGCCTGCCGATCATCGCTTTCCAGTACCCGCTCGCGGGCGGCCAGGGCTATCCGCTGCCGACATTGTTGCGCCTCATCGAGTCCGTGCCTTCGGTGCGCGCGATCAAGGACTGGTGCAACCACCCGATCCAGCACGAGCGGCATATCCGGACGCTGCAGTCGCTGCAGCCCGCGGTCAACGTGCTGAGCACGCACAGCGCGTGGCTTTTCAGCTCGCTCGTGCTGGGATGCAATGGACTGCTTTCCGGGAGCGGCTCCGTGATCGCGCCGCTGCAGGCGCAGCTATTTCGCGCGGTGCAGTCCAATGACCTTGAAACCGCGCGCAAGCTCCATGACCGCATTTCGGCCACGGCCGAGGTGTTCTACGCCGATCCGCCGGTCGACATGCACAACCGCATGAAGGAGGCGCTGGTCCTCATGGGCAAGCTGCCGCGCGCGGTCGTCCGCCCGCCGCTGGTGAAGGTGACGGAGGCCGAGATCGCGCGCATCCGCCAGGCGCTGGTGCGCGCCGGGCTGCTGCCTGTGGGCGAGCGGCGACTCAAGACGGCTTAGCGCGGCGGCCGCGGAAGGACCGCGGCTCTATCGTCCCTTGTAGGACGGCTCCCGCTTTTCGACAAATGCGGCCAGTGCTTCGCGAGAATCCTCCGAGTCCTTGAGCCCGCACATCGTCTCGACCACGCTTTCCATCGAGCGCCGGTAGTCGAGGTCGTTGGCGCGCACGAAAGCGTCGCGCAGGAGCTTCATGGCGATCGGTGATTTCTTCGCGAGGCGCCTGGCAAGCGCACGGGCGCGTGGGAGCACCTCCGCGCGCGGCACGACTTCGTTGATTACGCCGAGCTCGTGCATGCGCTTGGCAGAGACGATGTCGCCGGTGAAAAGCAGCTCGGCCGCGCGGTGCCGGCCTGCGATCTTCGGAAGGTGCACGAGGTGCATCGCGGGCAGCAGCCCCACATCGATCTCCGGGTAGCCCCACTTGCTCTCTTCGGCCGCGATGATCATGTCGCAAGACACGGCCCAGGTGACGCCCGCAGCCCGCGCATGGCCATTGACCGCGGCGATGACCGGCTTGCCCAGCCGATACAGCACCTCGTGCATCTCGTAGTAGAAAACCTCGATGAAGCGGCGCAGCGCCTGCCCGTCGAACTCGAGGGCCAGCTTGAGGTCGACGCCGGCCGAGAACACCGTGGGCAGGGCGCTGGTGAGGATCACGGCGCGCGCCGTATCGTCGGTCGTGGCGCGCTTGTAGGCGTCGATCACCTCGCGCGTGAGCTGGTGGTCGATCGCATTGACCGGCGCGCGGTTCATGGTGATTTCAGCCACGTTTTCGATGACGCGGTACTCCACCAGCTGGGTCATGCGGTGCTCCTCCGGGGGTGAGGCCGCGATTATCGCAATGCAGCCGGAAGTTGTAACCGCGTTGTTACCAAAACGGCGCCGCAGGCCGGAATTATTTCGCGGTGCGATCGTCCAATCGCTATCCAAATCGGAAGGACCTGCAATGGGACCTGCGTTGAAACTTCGTGCACTGGCTGTCGCAACCCTGGCGACCCTGATGGCGGCCGCGCCCGCGTTGGCGAATGCGGCCGACCGGGGCGGCAGGCACCACCATCACCAGCCCCGCGTGAGTATCGGGGTGGGCGTCGGCTTCGGAGGGTTCTGGAATCCCTTCCCGTACGACCCTTACTTCGACCCTTTCTACGACCACTACCCGCCGCAGGTGTACGGCTACGTGCCGCCCCCGGCCGTGCCCTGCACGCCGGCCGACGTGCCGACAAAAGAGCCGTCGACGAACATCTTCAGCCCGGACTACGCCTATGACCGCATCGACGCGAGCCGTTGCGCGCCGCAAGCCGCGGCAGGCGTGCCGGGCGGGGCGCTGCCGGCCCCTCCCGCCGGCGCTCCTTCGTCCCTGCAGCAGGCGCCCGCGTATTACTTCTGCCGCAGCGCCAACGCGTACTACCCTCAGGTAAGCCAGTGTGCCGAAG
>CAZZDV010000367.1:0-3014 GCA_964652785.1 uncultured Bordetella sp. | reverse complement strand
TCATGAAATCAGCCCCCTTCGAATACATCCGGCCCGAAACGCTCGCTGAAGCGTGCGCAGTGCTGGAGGAGCACGGCGGCGACGCGAAACTCATCGCAGGCGGGCAGAGCCTCATTCCCATGATGGCGATGCGCCTTGCGCGGCCGGCCTGGCTGGTGGATATCAACCGGCTGGGGGCACTGAAATCCATCTCGGTTTCCGACGACGCTCTCGCTATTGGCGCGGCGGTCCGTCAATGCGTCGTCGAACGCGATCCCGGTGCGCGGGCGAATCTGCCCTTGCTCGGCAAGGCGCTCAAATGGGTTGGCCACGTGCAGACGCGTAACCGCGGAACGGTCGGCGGTTCCATTGTGCACGCCGACCCCTCCGCCGAGATTGCGTTGGTGGCTTGCGTGCTGGACGCGACGTTGGTGCTCGAGGATTCGTCGGAAACGAGCGAAATGCAGGCACGCGAATTCTTCTTCGCGCCCATGGTGACCGCGATCGCGCCAGAGCAGTGCCTGACCGAAATCCGTTTCCCGGTCTGGAAGGAGGCGCGCGTGGGCTCGGCGTTCGAGGAGGTGAGCATCCGGCACGGTGATTTCGCGCTGGTCTCGGCCTGTGCCCAGGTCGCGCTCGACGCGGATGGACTATGCATCCGCGCCGCGCTTGGCATCGGTGGTGCTTCTCCTTTTCCGCATGCGCTGCCTGAAGTCGGCCAGATGCTGGTCGGCAAGCGGCTCGACGAGAAGGTCATCGTCGAGGCCGCCGATCTTGCGGCCGGACTCATCGACCCGGACGGGGATCTTCACGCAACCGCGGACTACCGAAGGCACCTGGCGCGAGTGATGGCCGCGCGGACCCTCGCGGCAGCCGTGGAGGACGCCATATGAGCGAGCGCCTTTACCCCGTCACCCTCCAGGTCAACGGCGAACGCGTCGAGGCGCAGGTGTCCTCGCGCCAGACGCTGGTCGATTTCCTGCGCGACTCGCTGCGCCTCACCGGCACGCACGTGGGCTGCGAGCACGGCATCTGCGGCGCGTGCTCTATCCTGCTCGATGGCGAGCCGGTGCGCGCCTGCCTCATGTACGCAGTGCAGGCGGAGGGCTGCTCGGTCACCACGATCGAAGGCCTCGCGCTGCCCGACGGCACGCCGGGCCCGCTGCAGGATGCGTTCTGCGAAACGCATGCGCTGCAATGCGGCTACTGCACGCCGGCAATGATCATCGCCTCGCATGCTTTGCTCGAAGCGAACCCGGATCCGACCGAAGCAGAGATCCGCGACGCGATCGGCGGCAACTTGTGCCGCTGCACCGGCTACCAGCAGATCGTGGAGGCCGTCCAGCTTGCGGCGTCCAAGCTGGCGAAAGGGCCGAAATGAAGCCTGTGGCCGCATCCGCTTCATTCCGCTATATCGGCAAGCAGCGCCGCACCAAGGAAGACCCGCGCTTCGTCACCGGCCGCGGCCGCTTTGTGGCCGACATCGCGTTGCCGGGAATGAAGCACGTCGCGCTCGTCACGAGTCCCCACGCATCGGCGCGCATCAAGGCGATCCGCACCGAAACGGCACTGACGATGGAGGGTGTGCGCTACGTGCTCACCGGCGAAGAGCTGTGCGCCAACGTCGATCCGCTCTACGTGGGCGTCGATGCGCCCAAGGTGCACCGCTATCCGCTGGCGCGAGACGTGGTGCGCTACGCCGGCGAATGGGTGGTCGCCGTAGTGGCCGACTCGCGCGCGCTGGCCGAGGACGCCGCGGAAAAGATCGAGATCGACTACGAGCCGACGCCGTACATCCTCGACCCGGAGAAAGCCATCCTGCCGGGCGCGCTGCTCGTGCATCCCGACCACGGCAGCAACGTGCTCTTCCGGCGCAAGTTCGTCTGGGGCCCGGTCGAGGAAGATTTTGCGCGCTCCGAGCACACGCTGTCCTTCCGCGCGCGGTGGGGCCGCAGCGCGACGGTTCCGATCGAGACTTTCGGCGTCGCAGCGCAATGGCACCCGGGCACGCAGCTGCTCGACGTGTGGGCCTCGATCCAGATGCCCAAGTTCCCGGACCAGACGGCGCGCGCGCTCAGGCTTCCCGGCAATGCGGTGCGCGTGCATTTCGACGTGGACGTCGGCGGCAGCTACGGCGTCAAACGCGGCATCAAGCACACCGTGCTCGTCGGCTATCTCGCCAGGCGCCTGGGCATGCCGGTGCGCTTCATCGAAGACAGGCTCGAGAACATGCGCGGCGGCGACATGCACGGGCCGGACCGCATCTTCGACATGACGGTCGCGTTCGATGCCGACGGCACGATCCGGTCGCTGAAGATCCGCGCGCTCGATGATGTGGGCGCCTACGCCGGCCGCTCGCCGCTGCAGCTCGGCAAGCCCGTGGGCGCGATCGTCGGGCCCTACCGCATCAACAGCGTCGAGTACGAGCCGATCTCGGTGCTCACCAACAAGACCGCGCAGGAAGCCGTGCGCGGGTTCGGCCAGGCCCCGACCAACTATGCGATCGAGACCGCGATCGACCGCGTCGCGCGCCACCTGGGCATGGACCGGGTCGAGCTCAGGAAGAAGAATTTCATCGCGAAAGACCAGTTTCCCTACCTGATCCCGAGCGGCTCGACCTACGACAGCGGCGACTACGTGACGGTGCTCGACAAGGCGCTCGATGCGGTGAAGTTCAACGAACTGGTCGCCACGCGCGACGCGGCGAGGAAAGCCGGCCGTCTCGCGGGCATCGGCATCGCCACCTGTCTGGAGCCCTCGGGGGGCAACTCCGCTTTCGAGCCGCTCTTCAACCCGAAGAACCAGACCACCACGTGGATGGACTCGTGCCTCGTTCGCGTAGACATCTCGGGTGCGATCACCGGCGTGATGAATACGTCGACCTCGGGACAGGGTCACGAGACCCTGGTGTCCACGGTGCTCGGCGAAGTGCTCGAGCGCGACCCGGATTCGATCCGCGTCGTGCATGCGGACTCGCTGAACGCGCTCCCGTCGAACAGCCCGGTCGGCAGCCGCATGGCGATCATGCTCGGCGG
>CAZZDV010000366.1:0-3040 GCA_964652785.1 uncultured Bordetella sp. | reverse complement strand
CCGCAAGCAGCGCCAGTGCCTTGGGCACGGTTTCATTCAGGGCCTGCGCGCCGAGGCTGCCTCCGACGACCAGCACCTTGAGGGGCCCGCTGCGGCGCGCGTAGCGCTCGCGCGGGGCTTCGACACCGGCGATCTCGGCGCGCACCGGATTGCCCGTCCACTGCGCCCCGGGCAACGCTCCCGGAAACGCCGCCATCGCCTTGTCCGCGATCCTGGCCAGCACCTTGTTCGTCAGCCCGGCGATCGCGTTCTGCTCATGCACCGCGAGCGGCTTGTTCAGCAGCGAGGCCATCATGCCGCCCGGGAACGCGACGTATCCGCCCATGCCGAGCACCACGTCCGGGCGCACGCCGAAGATCGCGCGCGCGCTTTGCCAGAACGCAACCAGCAGGCTCGCCGGCAGGAGCAGCTTGGCGAGCAGCCCTTTGCCGCGGAAGGCGCTCATGCGCACCCAAGCCATCTCGAATCCATGCGCGGGCACGAGCCGCGCTTCCATGCCGACGCGCGAACCCATCCACACCACGCGCCAGCCAAGCGAGCGCAGGAAGTCGGCAACCGCAAGGCCGGGGAAGACGTGCCCGCCGGTGCCACCGGCCATGATCATGATCGTCTTGCCGGCGTGTGCATTGGCAGTCATGCCGGCGCCCCTTTCGCGCGCTGGCGGCCTTCCCAGTCGATGCGCAACAGGATTGCGAGCGCAACGCAGTTCATCAGCAGTCCCGATCCGCCGAAACTCATTAGCGGCAGCGTCAGGCCCTTGGTCGGCAGCAGGCCGGTGTTCACGCCCATGTTGATGAGCGTCTGGAACCCGATCCAGATGCCGATGCCCTGAGCGGCCAGCGCGGCGAAGTGCCGCTCCTGCAGCGCCGCCTGTCGCCCGATCGCAAATGCACGGAACACGAGCCACACAAACAGGCCGATCACCAAGGCAACCCCGACCAGCCCGAGTTCTTCGGCAATCACCGCGAGCAGGAAGTCGGTGTGCGCTTCGGGAAGGTAGTGGAGCTTCTCGATGCTTGCGCCCAGGCCCACGCCGAACCATTCGCCGCGGCCGAACGCGATCAGTGCATGCGAAAGCTGGTAGCCCTTTCCGTAGGCGTCCGACCAGGGATCCATGAAGCCGAAGATGCGCTGCATGCGATAAGGCGAGGACAGCACCAGCGCGGCAAAACCCACGGCCAGCATGGCGACCAGTGCCACGAAATGCCGTCCGTTCATGCCGCCGAGGAAAAGGATCCCGAACGTCGTCACCGCCACCACGACGAGGGCGCCGAAGTCCGGCTCGCGAAGCAGCAGCCAGGAAACGGCCAGCATCACGCCCAGCATCGGCAGCAAACCCTTCTTGAAGCTTTTCATCACGGCGTGCTTGCGGACCGTGTAGTCGGCCGCGTACAGGACGACCGCGAGCTTCATGAATTCGGAAGGCTGCAGGTTGAACACCACGAGGTTCAGCCAGCGGCGCGCCCCGTTCACTTCCCGGCCGATGCCCGGAATCAGGACCAGCACGAGGAGCACTCCCCCGAACAGGAAAAGCCACGGCGCGCCTTTCTGCCAGACAGTCGAAGGCACCATGAACGTCAGCACCGCCGCAAGGACCGAAACCGCGAGGAACAAACTCTGGCGAAGCAGGAAGTAGGCGGAGTTGCCCGCGGTGAAGCGGCTCGATTCGGCAATCGCGATCGAGGCCGAATACACCATCACCAGTCCGGTCGCGACGAGGAGGAAAGCCGCCCATGCCAGCGAGCGGTCGTATTCCGGGATCGATGCGCGTTGCGCGAAGACGTAACTAGCCATGCGCCGACTCCAGCGCTCTCACCGCGGCCGAGAACGCCTCGCCGCGATGCTTGTAATCGCGGAACATGTCGAAGCTTGCGCATGCGGGCGACAGCAGCACGGCTTCGTTTGCGCGCGCCTCGCTGGCAGCACGCGAAACCGCCTCCTCGATGGTTCCGCAACGCTCGGCGCGCACGCCGCTGGGCGCGATGGCGGCTTCGATCAGCCGCGCGTCCTCACCGATCAGGCAGACCAAACGCGCGTGTTCACCGACCGGCTGCGCCAGCGGGGAGAAATCCTGTCCCTTGCCCTGGCCGCCGGCGATCAGGATCACCGGGTTGTGCATGCCGGCACGCGCTCCCTGCGTCGCGATGCCTTCGAGCGCGGCGATCGTGGCGCCGACGTTGGTGCCCTTCGAATCGTCGTAATAGTCGACGCTGCGGATCGTGGCCACTTTTTCCAGCCGGTGGCGCAATCCGCGAAAAGTGGCAACCGATTTGACAAGGGGTGCCTTGGCCACGCCGATTGCGCGCGCCATCGCCATTGCCGCCATCACGTTGGCCGCGTTGTGCCACCCGTGGACGGGCAGTGCATCGACGGCGATCAGCGGCTCGCGGCCTTGCGCAATCCATTTGGCGCCGTCCACTTCGATACAGCCGAAGTCGTCGCCGCCTTCCGGGGCACCGAGCCCGAACGTGATCCGCTGCCGCCCGGGAAGCGCCATGGAGAACGACTGCGGGTCGTCGCGGTTGAGCACCTGGATGCCATTGCCCTGGAAGATGCGCGCCTTGGCGGAGCCGTAGGACGCGAGCGACGGGTAGCGGTCGAGGTGATCCTCGGACAGGTTCAGCATCGCAGCCGCGTCCGGCGCCAGCGACCAGGTCGTTTCGAGCTGGTAGCTGGAAAGCTCCAGCACCCATGTGTCCGGGAGCTTGCCGGCATCGAGCCGCGCGCGAAGTGCGTCAAGCGCGGGTGGCGAGATGTTGCCCGCGGCCTCGGTGTCGAGTCCGGCCCCGCGCAGCAGGTGGCGGGCCAATGTAGTGACCGTCGTCTTGCCGTTCGTGCCTGTGATCGCGACAACCTTGCCTCGCCCGTGGGATTCGAGCCCCCAGGCGAAGAGCTCGATGTCCCCGCAAATCGGGATTCCGGCGGCCCTTGCGTCGCGCACGACTTCGAGCTCCAGCGACAGGCCGGGGCTCAGGCACAGCAGGTCGACCGCCTCGAGCAGGCTCGAGGACAGTGTCCCGCAATGTACTTCGGCCGCCGG
>CAZZDV010000365.1:0-3060 GCA_964652785.1 uncultured Bordetella sp. | reverse complement strand
TGGCTCCTCGACCTGGGATCGAACCAGGGACCTGCGGATTAACAGTCCGACGCTCTACCGCTGAGCTATCGAGGATTTGAGCCCGCTATTCTACAAAATCGGGCCCTTCCGGGCAATCTCGAAGCCTCAGCCCTTGAGCACCTTGGCGATCGAATCCGCGGAATAGTCGATGTTCCCCATGTTCAGGGCCGCACAGCAGATCCTGCCGCTCTCCAACGCGTAAACGCCGAATTCCTCGCGCATGCGCACGACCTGGTCCCGGGTCAGGCCGGAGTACGAAAACATCCCTTTCTGCTTCAGGATGAAGCTGAAATCGGCGCCGGGCACGCGCGAGTGGATCTTCTCCACCAGCAGGCCGCGCATCGCGCGGATCCGGTCGCGCATCTGTCCGAGTTCTTTCTCCCAGAGCGAGCGCAACCCCTCATCCAGCAGGATCCGGGCGATCACATGGCCGCCGTGCGAAGGCGGGTTGGAGTAGTTCGTGCGCACGAGGCGCTTGACCTGGCTAAGCACCCGCGCGGCTTCGTCCTTGCTTTGCGTGGCGACGCTCATGGCCCCGGCCCGTTCGCCATAGAGCGAGAACGACTTCGAGAACGAGTTCGACACGAACACGGGCAGGCCGGCTTGCGCGAACCTGCGCACCGCCGCGCCGTCGGTGTCGATGTCCTCGCCGAAGCCCTGGTAGGCGATGTCCATGAAAGGCACCAGCCCGCGCGAACGGACGATCTCCATGACGGGGGTCCACTGGTCCGGCGTGAGGTCCACCCCAGTCGGGTTGTGGCAGCACGCGTGCAGCACCACGATCGAGCCGTTGGGGATCTTGCGCATGCCGGTGAGCATTGCGTCGAAGTCCACGCCGTGCGTCTTCGGGTCGTAGTAGGGGTAGGTATCGACCTTGAAGCCCGCCTGCTCGAACAGGGCGCGATGGTTCTCCCAGCTCGGGTCGCTGATGTACACGCCAGCCTCGGGCGCGACGACCTTGAGGAAGTCCGCGCCGACCTTGAGTCCGCCGGTGCCGCCCAGCGCCTGCACGGTGATGACCCGGCCTTCCTTGACGGCCGCCGTTTCCGCGCCGAAGACGAGCGACTGCACCGCACGGTCGTAGGTCGGCAGGCCATCGATCGGCAGGTAGCTGTGCGGGGCGGCCTGCTCGAGCAGCTGGGTTTCGGCGCGCTTCACGCACTCGAGCAGCGGGACTTTGCCTGCTTCATCTGTGTAGACGCCGATCCCCAGGTTCACCTTCTTGGGATTCTTGTCGGCGTTGTACTGCTCTGTCAGGCCGAGGATGGGGTCGCGGGGCGCCATTTCGGCGCGGGCAAGCGGGGAGGCGGCGGTCATGATCGTGAGGGCTGTGGAAGAGGGCACCATTTTAGCGCGGTGCAGCGCAAATCTCGCGTGCGCATGCGCACGCGTGGGACAATTGTCGTTTTTTCCGGCACAGGACCATGGCAAGCGTTCCTACATCGGATCTTCCGGCTCCAACGGTACTCATTGACGGCGTCGCGGTCCCGGCCGAAGCCGTCGCCTACGAGCCGCGGACGGTTACGTATCCTGGCAGCCCGTTCCGGCTGAACCAGCCTTACGCGCCGGCCGGCGACCAGCCGGCCGCGATCGAAAAGATCATCGAAGGCATTACCGACGGCCTCTCGTTCCAGACGCTGCTCGGCGTCACCGGCTCGGGCAAGACCTACACGATGGCGAACGTCATCGCGCAGATGGGCCGGCCCGCGATGGTGCTGGCGCCGAACAAGACGCTCGCGGCGCAGCTCTATTCGGAGATGCGCGAGTTCTTCCCAGACAACGCGGTGGAGTATTTCGTCTCGTACTACGACTACTACCAGCCCGAGGCCTACGTGCCCTCGAGGGACCTCTTCATCGAAAAGGATTCCTCGATCAACGAGCACATCGAGCAGATGCGCCTCTCGGCGACCAAGTCGCTCATGGAAAGGCGCGATGTGGTGATCGTCGCCACGGTCTCGGCGATCTACGGCATCGGCGACCCGTCCGAATACCACAACATGATCCTGCACCTGCGCACCGGCGAGAAGTACTCGCAGCGCGACATCATCCAGCGCCTGGCCACGATGCAGTACGACCGCAACGAGCTCGAGTTCAAGCGCGGCACGTTCCGGGTGCGCGGGGACGTGATCGACGTTTTTCCGGCCGAGCACGCCGAGCACGCAGTGCGCATCTCGCTCTTCGACGACGAGGTCGAGACGCTGACGATGTTCGATCCGCTGACCGGGCACACGCTGCACGGGCTGTCGCGCTTCACGGTGTATCCGTCCAGCCACTACGTGACGCCGCGCGCGACCACGCTGCGCGCGGTCGACGCGATCAAGATCGAGCTGTCCGACCGGATCAAGTATTTCCTGGAGGCAACGCGCCTCGTCGAGGCCCAGCGCATCGAGCAGCGCACGCGCTTCGACCTCGAGATGCTCAACGAGCTCGGCTTCTGCAAGGGCATCGAGAACTATTCGCGCCACTTGTCCGGCCGCAAGCCGGGCGAGCCGCCGCCGACGCTGATCGACTATCTTGCGCACGACGCGCTGATGTTCATCGACGAGAGCCACGTGACCATCGGCCAGCTCGGGGGCATGTACAAGGGCGACCGCTCGCGCAAGGAGAACCTCGTCGAGTACGGGTTTCGCCTGCCCTCGGCCCTGGACAACCGTCCGTTGCGCTTCGATGAGTTCGAGAAGATCGTTCGCCAGACCGTGTTCGTGTCGGCGACGCCCGCCAACTACGAAAAGCAGAACTCGGGGCAGGTCATCGAGCAGCTCGTGCGACCCACGGGACTGGTCGACCCGCAGGTCGAAGTGCGGCCCGCGGTGAACCAGGTCGACGACGTGCTCTCGGAGCTCAACCTGCGCGTGAAGAAGAACGAACGCGTGCTGATCACGACGCTGACCAAGCGCATGGCCGAGGACCTCACGGAGTACCTCGCCGACCACGGCGTGAAAGTGCGCTACCTGCACTCCGAAGTCGACACGGTGGAGCGGGTCGAGATCATCAGGGACCTCAGGCTGGGCGTGTTCGACGTGCCCGACGGCACCAACC
>CAZZDV010000364.1:0-3062 GCA_964652785.1 uncultured Bordetella sp. | reverse complement strand
CGTCGGCGGCCTCACGTATGCTTGCGACCCGCACGCGAAGATGGGCGCCCGCATCAGCGAGATGGCGCTGAAAGGCAAACCCGTCGAGCCCTCGAAGAAGTACAAGGTCGCCGGCTGGGCGCCGGTTTCCGAAGAAGCGAAGCAGGCCGGGGGAGAGCCGATCTGGGATGTAATGGCGAAGTATCTGCGTGACCGCAAGGTCGTGAAGCCGATGGCGCTCAACCTGCCGCGCCTGAAGGGCGTCGAAGGCAACCCCGGCATCGCCTGAATCATTTCGTGTCCCGCCTTCTCTACCTCTTCCTCTCGGCGCACTTGCTAATAGCGAAACCCGCCGTCGCTGCCGATCCGCCGGCAGCGTTGACAGTCAAGGTGGAGTCGGTACAGGTCAGCGCACACGTTTGGTACGTGCGCGGGCATCAGGGAGTCGCCTCGGCGGCCAACCAGGCATTCAATTCGAATGCAGGTTTCGTCGTCACACCCCAAGGCGTGATCGTCATCGATGCGCTGGTCTGGGCGCACCGAGAGGCGCGCGACTACCTGGAGAGCGGCGAAGGCGCCGCCCGGCTGGCGCAGCGCCAGCGCGACCTTGCACCCTGGGTGGGTGCAGACATGCGCCTTGTCTCGCCCGATCGGTGGCTTGAAGGAGACAGTTCCTTCGTTTTCGGCGGACTGCACTTCGATCTCGTCCATATGGGCCCGGCGCATGCGCCAGACGACCTCGTGGTGGTCGTACGGGAGGACGGAACGCTGTTCTCCGGGGACATTCTGTTTTCGGGACGCATCCCTTTCGTCGGAAACGCCGACAGCCGGCACTGGCTGGCCACGATGGACCGTTTGCTAGCCCTGAAGCCCAAAGTCATGGTGCCGGGCCACGGGGCGGCCTCGCGCAACCCGGAAAAAGATCTCGTGTTCACGCGTGATTACCTGCATTACCTGCGCGAAAAGATGGGCAAGGCCGCCGAGGAAATGCAACCGTTCGACGAGGCCTACGCGCGGACAGACTGGACCCGCTACGCGAATGCCCCGGCATTCGAAGCGGCTAACCGGATCAACGCCTATGGCACCTATCTGCTGATGGAACGCGAACTTCTCGAGAGAAAGTAGCCGGTTGACCCGCCACACCGCGAACCGGACCAGCATGACAGATCCTGTCAGCGCATGCCTTGCAAGCCGATAGAATTGCCGGCCAAGGAGAAACTCCAGATGAGTGACGCACTGACCTACCTGCTCAAGGCTCGTCCCGGGCCCATGGGGCACTACTTCAAATTTCTCAAGGAGGCCGGCGGCAGTCTGGACCCGAAGACGCGAGGTCTGATCTCCGTGATCACCAAGGTCCACGCGCAGACGGCCCGCGGCGTGAAACAGTACGTGAAGCGCGCACTCGCCGACGGGGCTACGGCAAATGAAGTTCTCGACGCATTGCTCATGGCCTTTCCGGCGCTTGGACTTGCCAAGATCGTCTGGGCGGTCGACGTGCTTCTGGAGATGGACCTTCCAGAGTTCCGGATCGATACACTGGTGGCGGAACCCGCATGGCATCCACTCGGCAAGGCCTTGTCGTTCGCCACCGATGAGGCAACGCGCGTCGAATGCGACGGTCGTGCCGTATTCGTGCATCGCAAGGACGACGCCTGGTCAGTGTACGACAGCCGTTGTCCGCACCAGCGCACCGATATTCCGCTTGCCTCACTCGAAGGTGGTCGGCTTCATTGCCCCAAGCACGGCTGGGTTTTCGACATCGGCAGCGGGGAATGCGTGTCCGGTGGGAACCGCCCCCTCAACCGCCTGCCGTCAAGATTAGAAACGGGCGACCTGCTGGCGCAATGGTGACATCCGCCAGAGCACAGAGGGTGTCAGTCAGGCCGCGGCCTCGAACCACTTGAGCCGCTCTCGCAGCTTGACAACCTCGCCGATGATGATCAGGGTAGGCGCCTTGACATCGCTCACGCGCAGTATTTCCGGCAAAGTTTCCAGCGTACCGACCAGAACCCGCTGCTCCGGCATCGTTCCTTGCTGGACCAGTGCCGCCGGTGTCGCGGCAGGGAGGCCGTTCGCGATGAGTTCCCGGCACAGGATTTCAGTTCCAAGCAGTGCCATGTAGAAGACCACAGTCTGGTGCGGTTGCGCCAGCGCGGGCCAGTTGAGGTCCATGCTGCCGTCCTTCAGGTGACCGGTAACAAATATCACCGCCTGCGAATGATCGCGATGCGTAAGCGGGATCCCCGCGTACACGGCACATCCAGAAGCCGCGGTAATGCCGGGCACCACCTGGAACGGGATTCCTTCGGCGGCAAGTGTGTCGATCTCCTCCCCGCCCCGACCGAAGATGAACGGATCTCCGCCCTTGAGGCGCACGACTCGCTTGCCTTCCTTGGCAAGCCGTACAAGCAGGTGATTGATGTCGTCCTGCGGCAACGAGTGCATCGCGCGTTCCTTGCCGGCGTAGATGAATTCGGCATCGCGCCGGACAAGATCCAGGACCGGTTTGGACACAAGACGATCGTAAACGACGACGTCCGCCTGTTGCATCAGGCGCAGCGCGCGAAACGTGAGCAGGTCGGGATCGCCCGGTCCCGCGCCGATCAGGGAAACTTCGCCTCCGCTGAAGCCGATACGCGTGTCGTCAAGGGATTCCTGCATCGCGCGGCGCGCCTCGTCGTCCCGGCCGCTGAATACCAACTCCGCGATCGGCCCCTGCAGCGTCCGCTCCCAGAAGCGTCGCCGCTCGGCGAACGCAAATCGAGCCTTTACCTTGTCACGAAACTCCGCCGCCAGGAAAGCGAGGCGCCCGTATCCAGCCGGGATCAGCGTTTCGAGACGAGCGCGAAGCAGTCGGGCAAGCACCGGGGACTTGCCCCCGCTCGACACGGCGACGATCACCGGGCCGCGCTCGACGATCGAAGGCATTATGAACGAGCACAACGCCGGAACGTCCACCACGTTGACCGGGATACGACGCGCCCGCGCGGCTGCCGCAACCGCGCGATTTACCGCCTCGTCATCAGTCGCCGCAATCGTCAGCGAATAGCCGTCCAGGTCCTCATCGCGAACCGTTCCCGCCC